>JBDGPL010000068.1:0-3404 GCA_042219705.1 Halobacteriales archaeon
GCTGCTGGAAGCCGTCGTGGGTGACGATGCCGGCCGACTCCTGGCCCCGGTGCTGCAGCGCGTAGAGCGCGTAGTAGAGCGGGCGGGCGGCCTGACGGTCCGCCAGCGCCACCCCGACCACGCCGCACTTCTCTCGCGGGGCGTCGGTCATCCCCGCCCCCGGAGCTCGGCCGCGTGGTCGACGCGGGACTGGACGAGCGCGGCCGTGCCGATGTCGTGGCGGACCCGGAACCCGTCGCCGACGTCGGCCAGCGCGTCCTCGGCGATGGCCTCCGCCGCGGCGATGGTGTCGGCGACGCCGACGACGGCGAACGACCGGGAGGTGGTGGTGTAGATGCCGTCGGGCCGCTCCTCGACGCTCGCGTAGAACAGCAGCCCGTCGCCGACGCTCGACTCGTCGACGGTGACCGGCGCGCCGGCCCGCGGGTCGGTCGGATACCCCGCCGGCACGGCGTACTTGCAGACCGTCGCCCGGTCGGCGAACGACAGCTCGGGGAGCGGCTCGCCGTCGCGAGCCGCGACGAGGACGTCCACGAACGGCGTCTCGAGCACCGGCAGGGTATTCATCGCCTCGGGGTCGCCGAACCGGGCGTTGTACTCGACGACGGCCACCCCGTCGGCCGTGAGCATGAACTGCCCGTAGAGCACCCCCGTGTAGTCGTCGAGGGCGTCGACCGTCGCCTCGAGGATGTCCACCGCCGCCTCGTACTCCGCCTCGGTCAGGAAGGGGAGGGCGGCCGTCGCGTCGGCGTAGCTGCCCATCCCCCCGGTGTTCGGGCCCTCATCCCCCTCGTAGGCCCGCTTGTGGTCCTGCACCGCCGGCGTGACCCGGAGCTCGCCGTTCGCGACCAGCGCCTGGACGGTGAACTCCTCGCCGACCAACCGCTCCTCGAGGACGACCCGGTCGTAGTCCGACGCCCGGAGGTAGTCCTTGGCCTCCTCGGCCGTGACCTGGTCGCCGATGACCTTGACGCCCTTGCCGCCGGTGAGCCCGGCCGGCTTGACCGCCAGGTCGCGGTCAGCCGCGTCGATGTACTCGCAGGCGGCGTCCATGTCGTCGAAGGTCTCGAAGGCCGGACAGCCCGGGATGTCGTGGTCCCGCATGAACCGCCGCTGGAACGCCTTGTCGGTCTCGATGCGGGCGTTCGCGGCCGTGGGGCCGAACGCGAACACGCCGGCGTCGGCCAGCGCGTCGGCGACGCCGGCTTCCAGGGGGGCCTCCGGGCCGATGACCGCCAGGGTAGCGCCGACGTCGGTGGCGTACTCGGCGACGGCCTCCGGGTCGGTGGCATCCAGGTCCTCGTAGGCGGTCGCCCGCCGGGCGATGCCCGGGTTCCGGTTCCCCGCGGCGGCGTAGAGCTCGACGTCGTCGGCGAGCGACCGAGCGATGGCGTGCTCGCGGCCGCCCCCGCCGACCAGCAGGACGGTCTCGCCGCTGGCCGTCATCGTCGGGCCCCGTTAACGGGCGGTTCGTCGCGCCGAATCACGCCGTGAAGGGAGCGCTGCGCCGGGCGTGGTGACGGCGTCACTTCGACTCCTCGCGGTCGGCGGGCGTCCGGTGCGCGGTCGTCGGCTCGCCGGCGCCGGTCGTCACGGGCCGGTTTCGGGCACCCTCGCGCTCGGGCGGTGGGACGCGGGCAGTGACCTTCGCCGAGGCCATGGTTGGGGCTCCAGACGCGGGCGTATAAACATGGTCCTTCGGGGGATCCCGAGGGGGTCGCCGGCTCATTCGAGCTCCCGGTCGAGCACCCGTCGGCGCTCGGCCAGGGCCGCCGCGGTCGAGCGAACGGCCTCGTCGCCGGCCTCGATCCGGAGCACGCCGTCTCCCGTGGCCGACCCCAGCCGGCGGACCGGCGCGACGCCGTCCAGCCGGGCCGCCAGGCCGTCGGGGTCGGCCGTCTCGACGACGGCCCGCCCCGGCGTCTCGACGAACAGGTCGAGCGGGTCGTCGACGGCGACCCGCGCGCCGGCGTCCTCGGTCGTCATCTCGGCGAGGGCGACGGCCAGGCCGCCCTGGCTCACGTCGTGCACCGCCAGCGCGTCGTCCGCCACGTCGGCGAGCGCCTCGGCCACGGGACGCGGCTGGTCGGGGAGGGCAGGGAACCGGTCGGTGCCGCCGAACTGCGCCAGGTACTCGCTGCCGCCGAGCCGGCCGCCCCCGTCGGCGCCGACGACCACCAACTCGCCCGCGCCGGCGAAGGTCGTCGGGGGCGCCTCGTAGCCCCCGCGGGCGCCGACCATCGCGAGCGTCGGCGTCGGCGGGATGGGCCCCGCGGTCGAGTCGTTGTAGAGCGAGACGTTGCCGCCCACGACCGGCACGTCGAGGGCCGAACACATGTCGGCCAGCCCGTGGACGGCCCCCCGGAAGCCGCCGAAGACCTCGGGCGTCTCCGGGTTGCCCCCGTTGAGACAGTCGACGGCGGCGAGGGGGGTCGCGCCCGTGGCGGCCAGGTTGGTCGCCGCCTCCAGGGCGACGGCCCGACCCCCGTCGTACGGCGCCGCGTCGGTCCAGCCGGGCGCGCCGTCGGCGGTGATGGCGAGCCCGTGGCCGGTCTCCCGGACGGCGAGCAGTGAAGCGTCGCCTCCCGGCGGCACGGCCGTCCGGACGCCGACCTCGTGGTCGTACTGCCGGAAGACCCAGCGCTTCGCGGCCGTGTTCGGGCTCCCGACGACGGCCTCGAAGGCCTCGGCGAGCGGGACGGACGGCACGTCGGGTTCCGGCGGCTCGGGCTCGACGAAGTCGCGCTCGTAGACGGGCGCGCCGTCGACCAGGTACTCGGCGGGGACGTCGACGACAACGTCGCCGTCGAACGTGCAGACGTACCGGCCGGTGTCGGTCAGCTCGCCGACGACCGAGCAGCCCAGGTGGAACCGCTCGGCGACCTCCCGGACCCGGTCGACGTCCGCCGGCGCGACCTCGTAGCACATCCGCTCCTGGGACTCGGCGAGCAGGACCTCGTGGGCCGACATGTTCGGCTCGCGCTGGTGGACGGCGTCGAGGTCGAGCTCGGCGCCGAGGCCGCCCTTCGCGACCATCTCGCTCGACGCGCCGCCGAGGCCGGCGGCGCCGAGGTCGCGGGCGGCCTCGACGAGGTCCTCGTCGAGCAGCACCTCGTTGGCCTCGATGAGGAGCTTCTCCGTGTACGGATCGCCGACCTGGACGGCCGAGCGGTCCTCGGTCTCGGCGTCCTCGTCGAGGTCCTCGCTGGCGAAGCTCGCGCCCCCGAGGCCGTCCCGACCGGTCGCGTTCCCCACCAGGACCAGCTTGTTCCCCGGCTCGGTCGCCGCCGCGGTGACCAGCCGGTCGGCGTCGAGCAGGCCGACGCAGGCGACGTTCACCAGGGGGTTGCCCTCGTAGCCGGGGTGGAAGCTGACGCCCCCCGAGACTGTCGGCACGCCGATGG
>JBDGPL010000069.1:0-13043 GCA_042219705.1 Halobacteriales archaeon
CCGGGATCGGCCGGCGGCTCGCCGCCCCCGTCGCCGGGGTCGTCGGGGTCGGCCTCCTGGCCGTCCTCGCCGTTCCGACCGGGGTGGGCGTCCCCGTCGCTCCGGTTGCCGGGGTCGTCGGGCGGGCCGGCGTCGGTCGGCCGTTCCGAGCGGTTCGCGGGCGGCCCGTCGCGGCCCCGGCCGTCCCCCGGCGTCCCGGGCGGCCCGCCCGCTTCATCCGGCGGTCCCGGATCGGTCGACCGGTTCGTCGCGTTCGCTGGGGGGGCGCCGGGCTCGCCGGCCCGGCCCGGGCCGCCGTCGAAGAGGCCGGCCTGGCCGGGCGGGCCCCGGCCGCCGGTCAGGTTCCGCGCGATGGCGGCGACCTCGCCGCCGGCAAGCTCGCTGGCCGCCGAGCGAAGCGCCTCGAGCCGGGTCATGTTGACGCCGACGGCCCGGCCCCGCTCGCGGACGGTCTCGAGACTCTCGCCGAGCGCGGCGAGCTGGCCGGCGAGGCTGGCCATCCGGGCCCGGTAGGTGGTCCGGTCGATGGTGCCGTTCCGGTAGGCGGCGCGGAGCGCCTGCCGCTCCGCCCGGAGCTGGGCCACGGTGCGGTTGAGGTCACCGAACCGCTCCTCGAGGAGCGCGCGTTTCGTGGCGTTCGTATCGGCGCTGGCGAAGGCGGCGGCCCACATCCCGTTCTCGACCGTCGCCGACGTCTGGGCCACGCTCGCCGCCAGGAACATGGAGATGCTCGTGCCCATCCCCCCGGCGGTGGCGTTGGTCGGCGCGGTCGGCGTGGCGGGGTCCCCGCTCGCGCCCCCCGGGGCGGCCGCGCCGACCCCGATGGAGGCGACGACCGTGACGAGGACCAGCGCGAGGACGAGCCGGCGGGAGGTCATCAGCCACCGCTACGGCAGGTCAGGGTAAAAAGCGGCCCGTCCGTTCGGGCCGTTCACGGCCGTGAACAGTTCGGACGGTGGACCGAAATCGGCTGCGGGCGCCCCGGCGGACCGGCGTGTTTGCGCTGCTATATGAATCGTTCGGCCAACCCTTATGCCAGGGTGTGCCTTGGCACCACGTGACGAGCATGTTCGAGGCCTTCTCCGGCGGCTACTACCTGGGTCGGCTGTACGTCGAACCGTGGGACGGCGACCGACCGGTGATGCAGGCCGACCAGCACGAGCGCGTCAACCAGCAGGTCTACGCGACCGGCGACGGCGTCGAACGCCTCGACTACCCGCTCGTGATGAAGCTCGACGACCACCACCTCGCCGTCCACGGCGCCGACGGCGTTCCCGCGGACACCCTCGGACTGCCCGAGCCGATCCTCGAGGAGTCCCGCGTTGACCGGCCGCCGGCCCTGCGGGAGGTCCTGCTGGCAAAGGCCGACCGCGCCGTCCAGCTGCTCGACTGGTTCGGGCTGGGCAGCGGCGGCCGGGCCCAGTAGCCGCCGGAACGTACGGTTCGGGACCGTTCGGTACAGCCAGGTACAGTTCAGTACACGATGCGAGGGCGCGCGGGTCCCGGTACCTACAAGGGCTCGGGCGACCGCCGGCCGGTCGATGACCGGCGGGCTCCTCGGCCGGCTGACCGGCGCCACCGAGCGCGCGCTCCGCGAGGAGGTCCAGGCCCTCGAGACGGAGGTCGAGCGCCTCGAGGCCCAGCTCGAGGCCGAACGGGAGCGCCGGGCCGACGCCGTCAGCGACCGTCAGGCCGCCGAGGAGCGGGTCAACCGGCTGGAGGACCGCATCGCCGACCTCGAGGGCAAGCTCGAGCACGCCGGTGGGGAGGCCTCCGGACCGCGACCACGCGGGACCGAGCGGCTCGCCGGCGAGCGGCTCCGGACCGTCCTCGACCGGCTCGACAGCCTCGACGCCACCGGGGAGGGCGCGCTCACCGCGATGGTGGGCGACGACGTCCCCCTGGCGGTCCGCGAGACGTTCGGCGAGCGCACGGCGCTCGTCGAGCGGGCCGCGCCGGCCGTGGTCGTGACCGACGACGCGGGCCTCGTCGCCGCCGCACTCGACCCGCCGCTGCCGCCCGAGCCGTTCGTCGAGTGGGCCGACGGCTTCGGGCTCGACCGGGCGTGGTTCGAGCCCGTCGGCGAGCACGCCGTCGCCCTCGTGCGGTCCGACCTCTTCGCCTACGGCGAGTTCGAGGGCGACGATCGGGTCGCCTTCGAGGGCTTCACCTCGGACGTGATGAACCAGCACTCGAAGGGCGGCTACTCGCAGGCCAGGTTCGAGCGCCGACGCGATGACCAGATCGACGACCACCTCGAGCGCTGTCGGGACGTCTTAGAGGAGCGTGACCCCGAGCGGCTGATCGTGGTGGGCCAGCGGACCTTGCTGGGGGAGTTCGAGGAGCGGGCCGTGGCCACGGCGGCCGTCGACGCCACCGGCGACCCGGAACCGGCGCTCGCGGACGCCATCGAGGCCTTCTGGACGACGACGCTGACGCTGCTGTGAGGAGGCGGCGGGCCGCCGAGTACCCCGCTCCGAGTCAGCCGTCGAGGAACGCCCGGACGCGGGTCTCGGCCGCGTCGCCGGGCTCCAGCCAAGGCGCGTGGCCGTGGCCGGCCAGCTCGTGAAACGCCGCGTCGGGCATCCGCTCGGCCACGACCCGGCCGACGGCGGGCGGCCAGTAGTAGTCCTCGGTGCCCCAGACGAACGACGTCGGCCGGTCGATGGTGGCGATCTCGTCCCGGAGGTCGACCAGCGGTCGCATCCGGCCGAACGAGGACGCCCCCGTCATCAGGGACCGGAGGCTCGTCGAGAGGCCCGGCAGGCCGAACCGGCTCGCGTACAGCTCGTAGTACGACTCTGGGACGGCACTGTCGTCGACGACGCCGACCCGGGCGACCCAGTCCTCGGCGACCGCGACGGGGTCGCCCGCCCGCATCAGCCCGAACAGGAGCCGGTTCAGCCCGCGGACGGTCATGAGGCGGGGGAGCAGCGGGAAGTCCCGCGAGACGCCGATCGGGGCGCCGACGAGGCAGAGCCGCGCGGCCCGGTCGCGGTCCAGCGCGCACAGGAACGCCTGCCAGCCGCCGAGGGAGTGGCCGACCACGTCGACGCGGTCGAGGCCGAGGGCGTCGAGGAGGTCGGCGAGGTAGGCGGTCGCGGCCGCGCGGAGGTCCCGCCCCCGGTCGGTCGGCTTCGCCGACAGACCCTCGCCGGGCATGTCGGGAGCGACGAGCCGGTAGTCCCCGGCCAGGGCGGGGGCCATCGGCAGCCAGGTGGCCGCCGGCTCCGTGATGCCGTGGAGCAGCAGGACGGGGTCGCCGTCGGGGTCGCCCGCCTCCAGGAAGTGGACCCGGCCCGCGGCGTCGGTCTCGACGACGCGCGAGGCGACCTCGAGGCCGCACTCGCGGGCGAGGTCGGCCTGGCGCTCGGCGAACCGTCGTTCCGGCGCGGCGGGCCAGTCGCCGGGCGCCATCGTCTCGATGCTCGATGGGTCGGTCGGCGTCATTGCGACGGGCGAGGCGGGTCGTTCACCCGGCACCCGCCGGCAGGATAGGTGTTTCGCCCGCCCGCGCCCTCCGATGGTGTTCCGACGGGGCCGCCGCAGTGAGGCGCAACCAATGGGTGAGCGGGTGCGCGACCAGCTCGACCCGGGCTGGGTTCGGTCCCGTATCCCGGCGCGAAGACTCGTGTTGGTGCGCCCCGGGAAAGGTGGTTCAGAAGATGTTGGCCTGCCGGTAGACGCTGATGCCGGTGTTGGTGATCTCGAAGGGCTTGGTCTCCCGGGAGTGGTTCGCGTTCCTGATCTTCTGGATCTCCACCGCGAGACGGGTCTCCCGGAAGTCCTCCGGGCGGATGTACCGCAGCACGAACACGGCGTCGGTGAGGTACTCGATGATGCCGAATCGGGAGGCGAAGGCCGACTGCTCGCTGGCCTCGCTGGTGAGCATCGTCGTCACGCCGGCGCGCTTGAGGCTCTGGGTGAAGTCGAAGATCTGGTTCCGGCGGGTGGCCTGGTCCTCGTACATCATCTCGAGCAGCGAGACCGAGTCGAGCACCAGCCGGGTCGCGCCGAACTCGTTGACCAGTGCAGGCAGCTCAGAGCGGATGCTCGCCAGGCTGTTGGCCATCTCGATCGGGTCGAGGTCGATGACCGCCAGCTGCTCGTCGGCGACGTAGTCGGAGAAGCCCCAGCCCTTGTCGTCGGCCGTGGCGACGACGCCCTCGTGGGTCTCCTCCAGCGCGATGAACACCGCCGGTTCGCCGCGCTCGAGGCCGTGGCGGATGAACTGCAGGCCGAAGGTGGTCTTGCCGGTCCCCGCCGCGCCGAGGACGACCATCAGGGACCGCTCGGGGATGCCGCCCTGAATCATGTTGTCCAGCCCCTCGATGCCGATGTCGATGCGCGGGATGTCGGATTCGAGCTCCTCGTCGAAGGCCCCACCGACGTCCTCGCCCGGCTCAGGCGCCCCCTCGAACGCCGTCGCGAAGTCGTCCTCGAACAGCTCGTCGGCGCCGTCGTCGGTCGCGGCGACGGCGTCGCCGGCGGCCTCCCCGCCGTCGTCCGGCTCCTCCCGGAGCGCCTCCTCGAACCAGTCGTCGTCCCCGCCGCTCATGGCGCCTCCCGGCCGACCGGCGGGCCCGGCCGGGTGAAACGCCCCCCGGCCCGCGGTCCGCGCTCCATGCCCCGGCGTCCGCCGTCGACAGGTAAGAAGGTTCGCCCACGGCCGGTCGCCCGGGCGCCACCCGCCGGCGTCGAAGCGGGAGGCGTATGGTGGTACGGGCCGTCGGGCTCGCCAACCGACGCCCATGGCCGAGTTCGACCCCCCGGACGAGATCGAGACCCCGAAGGGCCCGCCGCTGGACATCGACACACGAACCGCGCGCAAGGCCCGGGACGACGACCGAACGGCCCTCGAGGCCGACATCTGCGTCCTCGGCGCGGGCATCGCGGGGGTGTCCGCCGCCCTCGAGGCCGCCGAGGCGGGGAACGACGTCGTGCTGGTCGACGCCAACTCGGCCATCGGGGGCTCGGCGGTCAACGCCATCGTGGGCACCATCATCGGCCTCTACGACCACGGCGAGGAGCCCCGACAGCTCACCTACGGCATCGCCGAGGACCTCGTCGATGACCTCACCGCCGAGGGCTCGATGGTCGAGCGCACGGGCGGCTACTTCCGGACGACCATCTACCAGTACGACGAGGTCCGGCTCGGCCGGTGGATGGAGGAGGCGGTCCGGGAGGCCGGCGTCGAGACGCTGCTCGGGACCGTGCTCACCGACGTCGGCTTCGAGGACCGCCGGGTGCAGCACCTCGACCTGGCCAACCGGTTCGGCACCGTTCGGGTCGAGGCCGACGGCTACGTCGACGCCTCCGGCGACGCCGTGCTCGCCTGGGAGGCCGGACTGCCGACCCGGGAGCCCGACGCGCCCGTCTACGGTACGCTGAGCTTCACTATCGAGGGATACGACACCGACGCCCTCGACGACTTCGACGTGGCGGAGGTCCACGAGCGGATGGAAGCGGTGGGCGAGGCGTACGGCCTCGTGCGCCACGACGGCCAGCTCATCCACCACCCGAACGAGGGCTTCATGGTGGCGAACGTCACCCACCTCGAGACGCCCCTCGAGCCGACGGGGTACGCCGAGATGGTGTTCGAGGGCCGCCGGCAGGTCGACGCCGTCATGGACTTCCTTCGGGCTGAATTCCCCGAGGTCTTCGCCGGGGCCACGGTCCGGGCCTACGGCGACCCGGGCCTCCGCCAGACGCGGTGGATCGAGAGCCGGAACCAGCTGACCGTCGAGGACCTCCGCTCGGGCGACCGGCCCGACGACGCGGTGGCCCGAGCAGCGTGGTGGATCGAGCTCCACGACACCCCCGAGCACTTCCACCTCGGGCAGTTCGACTGGGGCCACGTCTACTACATCCCGCTCTCGTGCTTGGTTCCCAAAGGGGCCGACAACCTCGTCGCCGCCGGCCGGTGCATCGACGCCGACCCGCTGGCGCTCTCGGCGGTCCGGGTCATGGGCCCCTGCATCGCCACGGGGGCCGCGGCCGCCCACGCGCTGGACCTCGCCGGCACCGACCCGGTCCACGAGGTCGACCTCGACGCCCTGCAGGACCGGCTCCACGACAATCTCGAGCGGCTCGACACCTGAGCGGTGGCCACCCGGCGCGGTGTCCCCGACCCCGGCCCCTACCGAGCCCGCTCGCCGGGGCGGGTGGACGCGGGCGCGTCGATGGCGCCGGCCTCGAGGCGTTCGGTCAGCTCCAGCAGGTCTTCGATGACCAGGTGCGGCTCCCGCTGGGGCTCCCGCCAGGCCTGTCCCTCCCGGTTCAGGTACGCGGTCTGCATCCCGAAGGCCATCGCGCCGTTGACGTCGAACACCGGGGCGGCACAGTACAGCACCTCGTCGGCGGCGAGGTCGAGCTGGTCGAGCACCCACCGGTAGGCGTACGGCGAGGGCTTGATGGCCCCGGCGTCCTCCATCGTCCCGACGAAGTCCGGCTCGGCGTCGAGCTTCTCGACCATCATGTCGAGGTAGCGGGACTCGACGTTCGAGAACACGATGACGTCGGTGTGGTCCTGCTGGCGTCGCAGCGCCTCGGATGCCTCGGGGAACGGCTGCACCGCGTCGTACTTCTCCCGGTAGCGCTCCACGTCGGCCTCGACGTCGCCGTCGATGCCGTAGTGGTCGAAGGCGTCGCCGAGCGCCTGGGCGATGCAGGGGTCGAGGTCCCGGTACTCGGTGAAGGCCGCAGTGAGGAAGTACCCGGCCATGCCCGCACGCCACCGGTCGAGGAAGGCGTCCGCGGGCGGGGCCGCGTCGTACTGCGCGAGGATTTCGGCCGTCGCCTCGCGCCACTGGGCGTCCCAGTCGAAGATGGTCGTCTTCGAGTCGTAGAAGACGGCCTGCGGGTAGCCGGCCATGCGAACCGTTCACAAGCCGCACCGGATAACGGTGTCGGAATCCCGGGCGGGCGGGACCCCGGCGCCCGACGGCGGGTTTTTTCGCGCGGGGGGCGAACACGGAAGCATGGAGCTGGGCATCGTCGCACAGAAGGGCAACGACCGCGCGACCTCGGTGGCGAGCGCGGTCGTCGACGCCCTCGAGGACGACGGCGTCGACGTCCTCGTCGACGAGGCCACCGCGTCGGCCATCGGGGCCCAGGGGGTGCCCACGACGGCGCTGGCCGACTGCGCGTTCGTCGTCAGCGTGGGCGGCGACGGGACGTTCCTCTACGCGGCCCGCCACGTCGGCACGACGCCCATCCTCGGCGTGAACCTCGGCGAGGTGGGCTTTCTGAACGCCGTCCCCCCCGGGGACGCGGTCGACGCCGTCCGGGCGGAGGTCGCCCAGGTCCGCGAGCGCGGCGAGCCCCGGTACCGGGAGGTACCCCGGGTGGTCGCCCGCGGGGCCGACTGGTCGCTGCCGCCGGGGCTCAACGAGGTCGGCGTCTTCGGCCCCCGCCGGGGCCGGGGCGGAGGCCTCGACATCGAGGTTCGGGTGGACGGCGAGGCCTTCGCGGCGGGCCACGCCGACGGCGTGCTGGTCGCCACGCCCACCGGGAGCACGGCGTACAACCTCGCGGAGGACGGCCCGCTCGTCCACCCGAGCGTCGACGCGCTCGTGGTGAACCTGATGAACCCGGCCCAACGGACCCCGCCGCTGGTCGTCGGCCGCGACAGCGTGGTCACGGTCCGGGCCGACGCCGCCCCCCACGCGGTCGTGGCGAGCGACGGGTCGGCCCGGCGGCGGCTCGAGCCGCCCGGCGAGGTCGAGGCGGGGGTCCACCCCGAGCCGGGACGCATCGCCGGCCCGCCCACGGAGTTCTTCCGGGCGCTGGAGAAGCTCGAGGGACCCACCCGGGACGGCCCCTGACCGGGCCGCCACGCCGGGAACGGTGTGCTTAACCACCGGGTGGGCGAACTTCCGTGGACATGGACCACCAGCTGCCGGACGTGCAGGCGTCCGCGCCGGAGGTCGCCGTCGGCCTCAACCGGGTCGGCGTCACCGGCGTCGAGAAGCTGCTGGAGATCGACCGGCCAGGCGACCGGCCCGACGTCCTCATGGCGTCGTTCGACGTCTACGTCGACCTGCCCGGCTGGCGGAAGGGCGCGGACATGAGCCGGAACCTCGAGGTCGTCGACGAGATCCTCGAGGAGGCCTGGCGCCAGCCCGGACTGCGCATCGAGGACGTCTGTGGCCACGTGGCCGAGCGCCTGCTCGAGCGCCACGACTACACCACCCAGGCCGAGGTCGAGATGGAGGCCGAGTACGCCGTCCGGGAGCGCACGCCCGCCAGCGACCGGCCGACCCAGAGCACGGCCACCATCCTCGCCGGGGCGACGGCCACCGGGAACGGCACCCGCGAGAAGATCGGCGCCCGGGTCACCGGGATGACGGTGTGTCCGTGCTCCCAGGGCATGATGGCCGAGCGGGCCCGCGAGCGGCTCGAGTCGCTGGGCGTCGGCGAGGACGAGGTCCGGACGTTCCTCCGGGACGTCCCCCAGGCCGGCCACTCCCAGCGGGGCCACGCCACGCTGACCGTCGCCAGCGACGGCGCCCCCGACGTCGACCTCCGGGAGGTCATCGAGGTGGCCCGCGACGCCATGAGCGCCCGGGTGTACAACCTCGCCAAGCGGCCCGACGAGGACCACATGACGTTTCAGGCCCACGCCAACGCGAAGTTCGTCGAGGACTGCGTGCGGTCGATGGCCCACGGCGTCGTCGAGGCGTTCCCCGAGCTGCCGGACGACACGGTGGTCACGATGCGGCAGTCCAACGACGAGTCCATCCACCAGCACAACGCCCACGCCGAGCGCGTGGCGGAGTTCGGCAAGCTGCGCGGGGAGCTCGCCGACGAGGGCGGGGACTGACCCGCCGACCCCCTCGAGCTTGTCGACGACCGGTTACGTCGACAGCGCCGCCACCGGCTCGGCCGCCGCCCACCGGGGCTCGAACTCCTCGTGGACGTTGGCGGCGAACGACGGGTCGGTCAACGCGATGAGCGCGAGGGCTTCGCCGGGCGCGAGCGGGTTGGCCACCTCGATGCAGACCTCGGTACGGTCGACGAGGTTCAGCGTGCCGGCGAGGTCGTCGGTCACCCGGAGCTCGAAGCCCGGGTCCTCGGCGACCGCGCCGTACTTGCGGAGCAGGGCCTCGGGGACGGCCTCGATAAGCGAGGCGGAGGCGAGCAGGGAGACCTCGACGCCGCGGTCGAGGGCCGCCTCGAGCTCCCCCGCGACCCGGTCGCCCACCTCGCCGAGGTCGAACTGGGCCGACGGGTGGCCGACGACCATGACGAGCCGGTCGGTCGCCGTCGCGAGCCGCTCACAGAGCAGGTCCACCGTGTCCTCGGGGCCGATGGCGACGGTCCAGAACGGCTCGCCCGTCGCGCCGGGGTCGCCGAGCTGCTCGGCGAGCTCCTCGACGGCGGCCTCGTACTGCTCGAGCTCCGTCTCGAGCTCTCGCCGGCGGTTCTCGAGCAGCCGGGACAGCGCGGTCCGGACCTCGACGGGCGCGTACTGGGTGGGCCGGCCGGCGTTCTGGCTGCGGACCAGCTCGAGCCCCTCGAGGTCGTCGAGCACGTCGTAGATGCGGCCCATCGGCACGCCGCTGGCGCTCGACAACTGTTTGGCGGTTGTCGGGCCCGTCCGGAGCAGCGCGCGGTAGACCCGGGCCTCGTACTCCGTGAGCCCGAGGTCCCGTAGCGAGGCCATGCCCGCGGCGTCGGCCGGCGCCCGGTTAAACGCATCGAGCGTTTACTCGACGGCCCCGAGCGGAACGCGTAAGGACCGCGGCGGGATAGGCCGGGCCATGCGTCGGTGGCTGTTCGTCGGGCTCCTGGTGATTCCCCTGGCCGATATCCTGCTGCTGGTGTGGGTCGCCGGGCAGATCGGTGCGGCCGCGACGGTGGCGCTCGTGGTCCTCACGGCCCTCATCGGCCTGCTGCTCGTCCGCGCGGAGGGCCGCCACACCCTCCGGAAGCTCCAGCGCCGGGCCGCCGCCGGCGAGGTGCCGACCGACGAGCTGCTCGACGGCGCGCTGCTGGTCGCCGCCGGCGCGTTCCTGCTGACCCCCGGGCTCGTGACCGACCTCGTCGGGCTCCTGCTCGTGGTGCCGCTCACCCGCCTCCCGCTCCGGGCGGCGGTCAAGCGCTGGGTCGCCGTCCCCCTGCTCGACCGGGGGACCGGCGGGTTCGTCACCGGCCGGGTCTACACCGCCGGCTATCCGTTCGGCGACGACGACTCGTTCGACCCGTTCGCCGGCGGGGGCGAGCCGTACGGGGGCGGTTCCGGCCCGAGCGGGCCGGGATCTGGGGGTGAGGCCCCGGGTGGCGACGGGCCGGTCGACCTGGGCACCGACGCCTACGACATCGACATCGAGGAGCGGGACGGCGACGAGGACCCGGAAAACGGAAACGCTTAACCACGCGGCTCGGGTACGATTGTGCTGCGGCGGGCCAATAGCTCAATCAGGTAGAGCGCCACTCTGATAAGGTGGAGGCTTGCGGTTCAAATCCGCATTGGCCCATATTGTATATGCTTTTTTCAGGGTCTACTAATACGCAGGAAGCCGTTTTCGTAATCGCCGGCGAGGTCGAATCCACGAGATCCGCCGCCTGTGGAAGCTGAAGGTCGAGGCTGACTGGATCATATCAGCTAGACGGCCCGGCCGACGAGCCCATCCGGGTCACACGCCAAGCCCGCGAGCCCAGCATCGGAATCGGTTGGTTAACTGACTATCTTCACAGAATGGTCGATCAGCTGCTCTCAAGCGTCAGCGTTCTCAATTTCCCGCCCCAGCAAATCACGAACCTCGTCGAAGTGCCGGCTGATGCCTTCGGGCATCGACTTGAACTCGTCCTTCCTCACCGGCCGCTCCTGTCGGTTACTCCCGTACATTGCCAAAACCCTGCGCCGGCCGGGAATATGACTTCCCGATTGGTCGAAGGACTTACTCGCCGCCGTCAGGCACGGGTTCCTTATCGAGGTCGGGCTCGATGTCGTCCCGGACCTCGTCGAAAGCGTCGGCGATTCCGCTCCGGGCCTCGTCGAGCTCGTCGTCGGTCATCGGCTCCTGATCCCGTGCCATCGTTCAAATCTCCGTACAATTCGTTCGAGGTGCTCAGTCAAATGCTCTTCGGCGGTGTTGAATGCCACGTCGGCTGGCATCGGACCGGTCAGGCGCTCGGTCTCGATCTTTTCCCCATCACGGTAGATATCGACGTGGAGGCCCTCCTCGGTGACGTCGTGGGCCACCTCGTCGGGGCCTTCCGGGTCGTGATCGTACCGGACGACCTCGCGCCAGTCGCCCTCCAACCGATACTCCAATTGGACCATGAACCGAACGACCTCACCGCGTTGGGTCGTGACGCCGATGCGGATCTGTAAGGGACCCGCCAGGGGCTTTCGGTATTCGCGATTGTAATTACGAGGTCGATCCATGCGAGCGGGAGTTAATCTACTTTCACCCCGTTTGGATTGTCATTAATAGACTTTCGTTCTTATTGATATCCATGGCAGGACTCGATGCAATTCGCGAAGCAATCGAGGACGCTGAAAATCTGGCCGGCCGGGGAATAGTCGCTTACAACGCTTGGATGGGTGCTGCATCAGCAATTGCTCTTGCGAAGGATCGCACATCGTTCTTACCGGATAGTTTTCTTCGCTCTCTCTTAGCTCGTTGTTTACGCGAGGCGGAAGAGAGCGCAAGAAATGTGGATTGGAGCGAGCACGACGAGATCGAGCAGCAGAGACAGGATATCTATACCAGTCCGAAGTTCAGATCAGCAATCAGCGACCTTCTTGGACGATCCCCTGTTGTCGAGATAAGGGAAAATCAAGCATATGTCGGGACGATCACTGCGGACAGTAACAGCGAAGAGTTGCTCGAAGAGTGGCTTGATGCGAAGGGATTCAGGCAGAATGCAATTGCGTATCTCAAATATCGAACACGCGATGGCGAAAGAGAGTACGAACAGGGGAGTTGGACCTATCGGAAGGATACGCGGGCGGACAAACAGTTGCATGTCCGTTTATTCGATGGCGACAGGGCCTCGTCGGTCGACATATACGCGCATCGGGAACCGTCGATTATCAAAGGCGAGGAGCACTTTGGGAGGCCAAACTACAGAGAAGGCGTCTGTCAGGTGAAAGAACTGCTATCCGACTGGGCAGTAAGTGACGAACAAATTGAATTCAATCGATTGGACGAACTTCCCAATGGAATCAGCCCAAAGAACCACGATTGTGATAGTATTGAGAGTTTAGAATGACTATTCCTACAAGCAACTGCTAACACCTGTAGTGTGTCAGTTCAAACCGCGACTCTTCCCCCGACTGGTATCGTTCTCGCTATCCGCGTATCACGGTATAAGATCGCGGAGGATGATCTCGACGCCGGACTTCCTAAATCACGGTTCGACGTTTCAAATAGAGATAGCTTCGTGAATTGTGCCACTGAGAAATCCGTAGAGGAGTCGGACTCGACGCTCTTAGACCACACTTCCCGCAATCAATTCGGAAGCAAGCCACCCATAGTCGGCAAGTACTGACTCGCCGCCGAGTAGCCCGACCGACGAGCCCAGGATTGAACTCGACCCAGCCGAGCAGCCCGACGACCACGCCGACCGCCAGGACGACGATGAACGTTCGGACGATCGAACCGATCAGCGCGCCGATGCGGAGCGCCTTCGTCAGCCAGAGGATCAGTCCGCCGAGAAAGACGACGACGCCGATCTGCGCGCCCAGGCCGATCGTCGAAAGGACGCCATCGAGGGTGCTGCCGATAAGCAGCGCCACCGTCACGACATACCCCCGTCCTCTTCGTCATTCGGTTCGAGACCATGTCGAGATGGTGATCAGGTCTGCGCCCGTCCGCGACACTGGGCAACCGACACCCACCGGTTCACCTACACGCTGAACTATGCCGGAGTCGACCCCGCGGGACCGGCGGTCCCTGAGGTGCCGCCAGGGACGGACCCGAAAAACAGGTTCGAGCAGGTCAATCGTGCCGCCGATGCACCCCGTAGCGCACGGGGAACCCGACCCACGGCCGTCGGCAGCCCGGAGACCCCGTGGCCACCCCGCCGCG
>JBDGPL010000007.1:0-4453 GCA_042219705.1 Halobacteriales archaeon
AGCAGCACGACCATCTCGTCGTCGAGCGCCTCGCTCGCGAACGCCAGGAGGTCGAGCAGCTGGGCCGCCGAGTCGAGTTCCTCCAGTACATGGACGAGCGCATCCTCGTTGGCCTCGAGGGCGGCCGCGAGGTCGTCCGGCACGTCGGCCGCTGAATTTGATTCGCTCATGGCTAGAGGTGCCCCCTGGCGGTGAGCCAGTAGGACTCGTTGTACGCGAGCTTCGTCCAGTGGACGAACCGCGACGGCGCCCGGACGGTCGGCTCGTCGCCGTACTCGAAGGCGAGGAACGTCGCCTCGTCCATGCCGCTCTCGACGAAGCAGATGGTCTTGCCGTCGTACCGCGCGGTCGGGGACTGCCCGCGCACCCGGCTGGCGATGCGGTCGGCGACCACGCCGGCCTCGAAGTGGGCGACGCTGCCGGCCTTGCTCGTCGGCACGTCGGCGGTGTCCCCGATGGCGTAGACGTCCTCGGCGGCGGTCGCCTCGAGGGTGTGTTTGTCGACGCTCACCCAGCCGTCCTCGCCGAGGCCCGCGTCGGCCACCAGGTCGCTGCCCCGGTGGGGCGGGATGGCGACCAGCAGGTCGTAGGCGAGCTCCTCGCCCTCCATCGTGTGGACGACCTGGGCGTCCGGGTCCACCTCCTCGGGGTTGCAGAACGTCTCGAGCTCGATGTCCCGGGCCTCGAACTCCTCGGTCGCCCACTCCGCCACCGAGGCGATGCCGTGGGCGCGCTGGATGGGGTAGGTGTAGACCAGCTCGACGTCGTCGCGGCGGCCGCGCTCCCGGAGCCAGTCGTCGACCATCAGCGTGAACTCGACGGGCGCCGCCGGGCACATGTGGGGGACGCCGATGACCGACAGGACCAGCCGGCCCTCGGTGAACTCCGCCAGCGCGTCGCGGAGCCGTTCGGCGCCCTCGGCGCTGTAGAAGTGGTGGCCCCCCTCGAGCAGCCCGGGCACCTCCTCGGGGACCAGCGTCGCGCCGGTCGAGAGGACGAGGTGGTCGTAGTCGATGGGCCGGCCGTCCCGCGTCGCCAGTCGCTTCGCGTCGGTGTCGATGTCGACGACGCGGTCGATCTCCAGGTCGACCCGACGGTCGAGCAGCTCCGCCAGGGGCCGACGGGCGTCGGCGGCCTCGCGCTGGCCGAAGGCGACGTAGAGGAACGTCGGCTTGTAGACGTGGTCCGGGCTGTCGGTGACGAGGGTCACCTCGACCTCGCCGGCGTCGATCTCCCGGCCGAGGTCGTCGGCGAGCCGGTTGGCGACGACGGTCCCGCCGGTCCCGCCGCCGACGACCACGATGCGTTCGGGCATGGGTCAGGCCGTCTTCCGGACGAAGATGCTCCAATAGTCGTCGTGCTCGACGATGTCGAGGAGCTCGTGGTCGGCCTTCTCGACCCACTCGGGGACGTCGTGGCTCGAGGAGGAATCGCTGGTTTGCAGTTCGAACACGGTGCCGTCGTCGGCGGATTTGACCTTGCCGATGAGGTCCATCAGCGGGCCGGGGCAGGTCGCGCCGCGCGAGTCGACGACGATGTCGGGGGTGATTGCGTCACTCATGGGGGTGGATTGGGGATGACTTGTTGTGGGGTGTCGGTTGACGGAGCGGACCGGCGCCGCTCAGACGAAGATGACCTCCTTGTCCTGGGCGACGCCGAGGAACCCGGAAACACCCAGCACGTCGTCGAAGAGGTCCACGTAGTCGTCGAGCGAACGGTCCAGCAGGTCCATCGAGAGCTCACAGGCGTAGAGGGTTAGCGGCCCGATCTCCTTGGCCTGCGCGAGGCTCTCGGTGAACAGGGGCACCTCGCCCTTGTCCGATTCCATCATGGCCTGCGCGACGGGACCCATCTCGAAGTCGCCGTTCTCGACGGCCTCGCGGTCGAAGGCCTCGAGGCCGTCCATGGTGGCGAACACGTCGACGGGAATCTCCGAAGCGGCAGCGACCGACGCGATGTTGGCGACCGCCTGCAGGCGCTCCAGCTGGCCCGACGCGAGGACGATAGCGAATCCAGTCATTGGGGCTTCACGGGTGGAGCTCGGCGGCCAGTGTGGTTAGAGTTGTACACACTTTCCAAGATTGTAGGAACGTGCGGAACGGCGGCCCGAGAGGAAAACCTGGTAGGGTTGCGCCGGGAACCCGACCGTGATGGAGCGCTGGTCGTCCCGCCGTGGCTTCCTGCTCGCCGCCGTCGGCGCCGCCGTCGGGCTCGGCAACATCTGGCGGTTCTCGGCCGTCGTCGGCCAGAACGGCGGCGGCGCGTACCTCGTGCCGTACCTCTTTGCGGCGTTCGCCTTCGCCGTCCCGCTGCTCGTCCTCGAGCTCGCCGTCGGCCGGGCGCTCCGGCTCGACGTCGTGGCGGCGTTCCGGTCGGTTCGTCGGGAGTTCGCCGCGCTCGGGTGGGTCGTGACGGGTTCCGTGCTGCTCATCCTGTCGTACTACCTCGTGCTCACCGGCTGGGTGCTCGCGTTCCTCGTCGACGCCCTGGCGGGCGGCGGCCTCACGTTTGCCGGCTTCACGGGAACCGCCTGGCCCGTGCTCACCTTCGGCGTGACCACGCTGGCCACGGGCGCCGTCGTGGCGGTCGGCGTCCGCGCGGGTATCGAGCGCATGGCGACCGTCGCGATGCCGATCATAGCGGTGCTGCTGCTCGGGCTGGCCGGCTATGGGGCGACGCTTCCGGGCTTCGGGCGGGCCGTCTCGTTCCTGTTCGTGCCCGACTTCTCCGTCCTCGGCGACCCGCTGCTCTGGAGCGCCGCCTTCGGCCAGGTGTTCTTTTCGCTGTCGGTGGGCCAGGGGATCATGCTCACCTACGGCAGCTACCTGGAGGAGTCGACCGACGTCGCCCGGTCGGCGCTCCTCATCACGGTGGTCGACGTCGCGATCGCCGTCGTCGCGGGGCTGGTCATCTTCCCGGTGGTGTTCTCGGTCGGGCTCGAACCCTCCCTCGGGACCGAACTGGCCTTCACGACCCTGCCGCGGGCGTTCGCCTCGATGCAGTACGGCCGCCTGGTCGCCGTCGCGTTCTTCGGGCTGCTGTTCTTCGCCGCGCTGACCTCGTCGGTGTCGCTGCTCGAGGTGGGCGTCGCGGCCGTGCTCCGGACGACGGACCGCCCCCGTCGGGAGGTCGCCGCGCTGCTCACGGCCCTCGTGTTCCTCGTCGGCCTGCCCTCGGCGCTCTCCTACAGCAGCGTCGGGTTCGCCGTCGGCGGTGTCCGGTTCCTCGACCTGCTGGACGAGTCGGTGGGCGCCCTCGCGCTCCCGGTGACGGCGACGCTCATCGCGGTCGTCTTCACCTGGTATCAGGACCGGGACGCCGTCGCCGCCCAGATCGGCACTGGGGTGGGACTCCCGCTCGTGAAGTACGTCATCCCGGTCGTTCTCGTCGCCATCACGGCGCTCCGGCTCCTCGGGAACGTGGCCTTCCCGTGGCAGTATTTGGGCCCGACGGTGGCCGACCTCGGCGGCCCGGTCCGGCTGGCCGTGCTGATCGTGGAGGGAGTCCTGCTCTATCTCGTCGGCCGGTTCCTCGCCCGGCGGCTCCCCTCGAGGATCCGGCGACGGCGTCGCGGCGATAATCAGCGGTAGTCCGCGATGTGGGTCACGCGTTCTGCGTCGTCCGTCTCTGATACGGCTTCTAGCATCCGCTCGTCGGCGGTGTACGCTGGACAGTCCAGGGCCGCGGCCAGCGCGAGATAGCTCGCGTCGTAGACGGTGATGCCGAGTTCCACCGCGGTCTCGGCGACCGCCCCCGACCGGCCGAACGGACGGAGTTCGAGGCCGTACTCGACGAGGGACTCGGCCGCGACGGACAACCGCTCCTCGTCGTGGAACTGGGAATACTTGAGCGCGTTCGTGACCTCCAAGGGCAGGAGCGCTGGGACCACGAGGTCGTGGTGCCCCTCCAGGTAATCGTCGCGAAGCGCCCTGGCCGGCTCGTGGTGGCGCTCCGGGACGAACCACTTCACGACGACGCTGGCGTCGGGCACGACGTTCATCGGCCAGGTCCGTAGCGCCGATCGCGCCACTCGCGGATGAGCTCCGCGGTGTTCTGGTCCGCCACCGCGTCGGGGTCGATGGTCGCGCTCAATCGCTCGCTCTTCGCCACCGCCGCGGCGAGCGACCGTTCCTCGCGCTCCTCGAGCTCCGCTCGGATGTGCTCGCGGATGACGGCGCTCCAGTTGACCGTCTCGTGTTCCTCCATCCGCGCTTTGAGCTCGTCCGGGACCCGGACGCTCACGGTGGCCATCGGAGTGATAGTCGGAGCACGCGTCATATATGTATTACGCCGGGTCGCTCCCGGGCCGCCCTTTTCACCCGGACGACGTCGGCCGGATCGCCGATTACTCGGGCGTCAGCCCAGCCTCCTCGACGCGCATGACGGCCTCGCCGTCGGGGAGGTTCGGCGCGTCGACCAGGCGGACGATCCGCTTGTTGTTCTTCGACTTCCG
>JBDGPL010000070.1:0-6481 GCA_042219705.1 Halobacteriales archaeon
TGGCATCGATTCCTGGGCCCGCATCGGGATGTAGGCGAACACGAGGCCTGGCGAAGGAGCCTCACGGAATGACGTATCGGGTTGGCTCACGCGGTCGACGGTTGGGGGTTGGTCGCCATCGAGATGACGCCAGTCGGTTCCGGCCGGTACCGCTCGACCGTCTGCACGCGGGTTCCGGACCGGTAGGGTGGAGCCATTCAGGGATGGATCGGCGCCGGGTAGTTTCATGTCGTGACACTGAATCTCCCCGATTGGTGGTGTAACTTCATCGACGACGCGGTCATCGACGGCTGTCCGGTCGGTCTGTCGTTGGAATACGATGCCGGAGCTCGCCCATCGGGACGCTCCGTTGGTGGCCGCCAGGGCCGGCAGTTTGCGGGAATTCTACGGTGAAATGCCGATAATAATCCGATAATTGATAGGTTATGATTGGCGATTACGACACGTCTAAACTATATGTTGCTATATCATTCGGCGGTGCTCGTTTTCGGACATAGATATCGTCCAATTGAGGTGACTGAGGGGGAAGCCCAGGGACCGTGCCAAACCGGCCGGTCCCTTGCCACCGTCGACGACCAGGGGGACGAAACCGGCCGGCCGGGTGGCTCTCGGCACCCTCGCCGGCCCCTCTACCCGTCTTCGACGGCTCGTCCCGCGGCCGCGACGGTCTCGTCTCAGTCACCGGACATCCCCGAGTCGGCCGCCCACTCCGGGTCGCGACCCTCGAAGAAGGCAGCCAGCCCCTCCTCGAACTCGGTGGAGTCGGCGGCCCGGCCGATGGTTTCTCGCTCCCGCTCGAGGTGCTCCTCGAGGGATTCGACGTACGCGGCGTCGACGAGGGTCTTCGTGCCGCCGTGGACGCCGGGCGGATACCTCGCGAGCTCGGCGGCGTACGACCCGACGGCGTCATCGAACTCCGCGGGCGACCCGTCGAACGTCCGGACCGACAGGCCGAGCGACCGGGCCTCCTCGGCGTCGACGGGCCGAGGATCGAACAGCAGCTCCCGCGCCCGATAGGGGCCGAGCGTCCGCGCGAGGAAGAACGGGGTGCTGTTGTCGGGCGTCAGCCCGATCCGGGCGTAGGCCGGGTCGAGGACGGCCTCGGCGTGCATGACGATCAGGTCACAGGCGAGCGCGAACCCGAGCCCGCCCCCGGCGGCGGTCCCGTTGACCGCGGCGACGACCGGGAGCTCGAGCGACCGGAGCGCCCGGATGACCCGGTTCGACGCGTCGGCGAGACCCTCGATGGTGGCGGGCCGCTCGGCCGGCGGCGTCTCCCGGACCATCGCGAGGTCGGCCCCGACGGAGAACTCCCGCTCGCCCCGGAGGACCAGGCAGCCGGCAGTCTCGGGCAGGTCGTCGATCGCTGCCGCCATCGCGTCCACCATCGGCTCGTCGAACGCATTGGCGGCCCCCTCGCCGCGCTCCATCACCAGCCAGGCGACGGCGCCGTCCTGGCCGACGTCGACCCGCACCCGCTCGTGGTACCGGCGGGGGTCGTTCCCGGTCATGGCGCCCGTCCGGCCCTCCCCGTCGGCCGCGTCGCCCCGCCCGTCCCGACGCCCGTTCCGGCCGCGCAAGCGCGTCCCGATCGCATGACCGCCGGCGACGGGCCAGCGCCGCAAGAGTGTTTGGTTGACGGGCTCGCCGAGCGGTAGCGTAATACGCCCGACGGTCCCACGCCGGCCATGGGCATCGAACTCGACGCCGAGGAGCGCTGGGACGTCCTCGAGCGCAACATGGTGATGCGGCTCGCGACGGTCGACCCCGACGGCTACCCCCACGTCACGCCCATCTGGTACGTCGCCGACCGCGAGTACGGCAACGTCTACTTCTCGACGCCGGAGGACACCCGGAAGGTCCGGGACGTCGAGGCCTTCCCGAAGGCCTCGCTGACCGTCGACGAGGGGGCGTACTACTTCGACCTCGTGGCCGTCATCGTCGAGGGCACGGTCTCGTTCGTCGAGCCCGGCGAGGAGCGGGCGACCGTCGAGGAGGCGTGGTGCCGGAAGTACTTCGACCAGCCCGAGCGGCCGGAGTTCATGGACCTCCTCTATCAGGGGCGGCCCTGGGAGTGGTACCGGGTCGAGCCCTCGCGGTGGATCTCCTGGGACAACTCGAACATCGACCTCGACCGGCTGCGCGCCCAGCGGGGGTAACCTGGTCCGGCTGTCGGGGGCGGGACGTGGCCCGCTCCGGTCGGCCACCCGAAGCTATATTGTCGGCACGCGGGTACGCTGGCCCGTGACGGACCGCGTCGTCGTCGGCATGACGGGATCGACGGGCCAGGTCTACGGGGTCCGGGCGCTGGAGCTCCTGCGTGACGCGGGGGTGGAGACGCACCTCGTGCTCTCGGACGCGGCGAAGATCAACCTGAACCAGGAGGGCGACTACACGCCGGCGGAGGTCAAGGCCATCGCGGACGAGGTCCACGACGTGAAGAACGTCGGGGCGAAGCCGGCGAGCGGGTCGTTCCGGACCCGGGGGATGCTGGTCGCGCCGTGCTCGATGAAGACGCTCTCGAACGTGGCCCACGGCAACGCGGGGGACCTCATCACGCGGTCGGCGGACGTGATGCTGAAGGAGCGCCGGCCGCTGGTGGTGATGCCCCGGGAGAAGCCGTTCAACCGGATCCACCTCGAGAACATGCTCGCGGTGACCGACGCGGGCGGCATCATCATGCCGCCGTTTCCCTCCTTTTACCAGCAGCCCGACACCCTCGAGGAGATGGTCACCCGCACGATGGCGCGGGCGCTCGACCAGCTCGGGCTCGACATCGACTACGAGGAGTGGTCGGGGCTGTCGACGTAGGGCGGCGAAGATCGACGTCGGGCGCCGGGCGTGCCGGCGGCGTCAGTCGTCGTCGACGGTCGGGGCGCCGTCGCCGAGCTCGGCCTCGATGAAGTCGGGTTCGCGCTTGTCGAGGAAGGCGTCGACGCCCTCGATCGAGCCGGGCGTGTCGAACAGCTGGTTCTGCAGCTCGCGCTCGTGGGCGAGGGCGTCCCAGAGGGGCAGCTCCATGCCCTCGTTGACGGCGAGCTTGGTGAAGCCCAGCGCCTTGTTGGGTTTTGCGGCGAGGTCGTGGGCGAAGCCCATCGCCTCGTCCTCGAGGTCTTCGGGCGGGCGGAGCTCGTCGAAGATGTCCATCTCGACCGCCTCGGCGGGGGTGAAGCGCTCGGCGGTCGTCATGAGCTTCATGGCGGTCGAGCGGCCGGCGTAGCGGGGCAGGAGCTGGGTGCCGGCCTCGCCGGGGATGAGGCCGAGCTCGATCTCGGGGACGCCGACCTGGTAGTCATCGTCGTCGCCGATGAACCGGAAGTCACACGCCAGGGCGAACTCGAGGCCGCCGCCCATGCAGTGGCCGTTGACCATGGCGACGAAGACGGTGTCGGTCGTCCGCATCTTCATGATGGTCTCCTTGCTGGTCTGGCTGGCGCGGCCGACGAACTCGGGGGACTCCTCCTGGATGACGGAGATGTCGAAGCCCGAGGAGAAGAAGGTGTCATCGGCGCTGCCGAGCACGGCGACGCGGACCTCGTCGTCGAAGCGGATGGCCTCGACGGCGTCCTGTAGCTCGAGGATGACCTCGAGGTTGTGGGCGTTGGCGGGCGGGCGGTCGATACGCAGCACGCCCACGTAGCCGTCCATCTCGGTGGTGAAGTGCTCGAGGTCGAGGTCAGCAAACGCGTCCATGGCGAACGATACCACTCCAGCGATGGCCATATAAATTGTGTTACCGGCGGCCGCCGGCCGGGCCGAAAGGGTCAACCGCGGGGCCGCCGAGCGGCGGCCATGCCCCGCGACTACGAGAAGATCGCGCTGTCGGCGTCGGCCCGGGCGGAGCTGCTGGCGGCGGCACCGGCGATGCGGTTCGCGACGGTCGACCCCGACGGGCTGCCCCACGTCGTCCCGGTGACGTTCGCGATGGTCGACGGGACCGTCTACTTCGAGACGGACGCCGACTCGGCCAAGACCCGGCACGTCGAGGCGACGGGGAAGGCGGCGGGCGTGGTCGACCAGGGGGCCGCGGAGTTCAGCCAGCACCGGGGCATCATGTGGCGCGGCGACGCCTTCGTCGTCGAGGACCGCGGGACGGAGGAGGCGGTCGAGCGGGCGCTGTTCGGGACGGTGAAGAGCGTCAGCGACGCGGGCGGCCACGAGCGGGTCAAGATCGGCCTGGAGCCGACCCGGGAGGTGAGCTGGGACTTCCGGCAGCTCGGCTGAGCCGGTATCAGCGGCCGGTGTCGGGCCGGCGGCCGTCGTACTTGAGGTACTCGAAGGGCGAGAGGCAGTCGTTACAGATGTAGCCCTCCTTGGAGATCTCCTGGCCGAGCTGGGAGTACTGCTCGGTGTCGGCCGAGCCGCAGAACGGACAGCGGACCGTCCGGTCCTCGGCGGTCATCGTGCTCATTCGATGGCGAACTCCCGGTTGCGCGCGCCCTGGATGAGCTCGACGTCGGCCTCGGACAGGCCCCCGCCGCCGGCGCGCCGTCGGGTCTCGTCCCAGTCGTCGGCGGTCGGGGCGTCCCAGTCGACGCCGTCGAGGAAGACCGGGGTGTCCCGGAAGAGCGACCGGTAGTGGGCCTCGAAGGCCTCGCGGAGCTCGGCGACGGGGCGGGCGGTGAAGCCGGACGTGTAGAGGGGGTCGGCCTCGGCGTCGTAGTCCGCGGGGCCGATGAGGGCGAGCGCGCCGGGCAGCGTCGCCTCGAGGGCCGCCTCGAGGGCGTCGGCCTCGCCATCGGCGAGGTGTTCCAGGCGGGCGTCGTGGTACTCGAGGTGGAAGTACTCGTCCTCGCCCATCTTGTCGACCAGGCCGGCGAAGTCGTCGTGGTCGATGGCGTCGAGGAGGTACCAGGCGGCGCGGTCGGCGGGGGCGACGGCGGCGATGAACTCGAGCCAGGAGTCGCCGACGGCGTCGAGACACGCGGCGTTGGCGAAGGCCTGGGGGTCGCGCGCGCCGTTGAGCCAGTCGGCGTCGCGGCCCTGCTCCTCGAGGAGCCGGAAGAGCTGCCGGACGTGGCCGACCTCCTCCTGGGCGGCGGAGGCGCCGCCGATGTCGTCCTCGAGGGTCGGGCCGGCGAGCGACCACTGGGCGTAGCGCTGGCCGACGAGGAGCTTGGTGTCGGCGATGGCCTGGACGAAATCGACGGCGGGGTCGGGCCAGTCGCTCATGGGGGCCCCCCGCCGGCGGTCGGCGGATCCTCGACGTCGACCTCGATGACGTCCTCGTCGCGGGCGACGGCGAGGTAGTCCCAGTCCTCCTCGTCGTACATCTCGTAGGCGTAGACCCGGGCGAGGCGGTCGTTGGGGGCCTCGACGCCGCCGATGTAGGTGGTGTCGTCGCCCTTGCCGAGGCGGGCGAAGACCTGGTACTTCACAGGGCGACCCCCCACTCGCCGAGCTGCTCGCGGACGTGGGGCTCGAGCATGTCCTTCGACCAGACGGGCTCCCAGACGATCTCGATGGTGACGGACTCGACGCCGTCGACCTCGAGGAGCCGGTCCTCGACGTCCTCGTGGATCATGTCGTAGGCGGGACAGCCCATACAGGGAAAGGTCATGTCGACGGTGACGGCGTCGCCGTCGAGGCGGAGGTCGTAGATCATGCCGAGCTCGGCGACGCTGACGACGGGCATGTGCGGGTCGGGGACGTCGTCGACGGCGTCCCAGAGCTCGCGCTCGCGTTCGGAGGCGTCGTCGCCGGGGCCGGGGACGAAGTCGTCGCCGGCGTCCGGGGTGTCGGCGGTACTCATCTACACCCCGACCCGGACCTCGCCGGACTGGATGAGCTCGACGTGGCGCTCGTTGGCGGGGCCGCGTGAGCCCCAGCGGTCCATGACGTCGTCCCAGCCGATGGGCTCGTCGAAGTTCCAGCGCTTCTCGTCCTCGACGAAGGCGACGGGGAAGTCGTACTCGACGACGTACTCGCCGGCGGCCTCGTCGTAGTGGGCGGGGACGTCGATGTCGATCTCCTCACAGAGGGGGACGGCGGTGGACATCCAGTCCTGGCGGAGCTCGTCGTTGGTCTTGCCCTTGATGCGGTACTCGAGCTGCTCGTCGTGCTGCTTCATGTCGTCGGGGAGGCCGAACCACTCGATGGCGATGGGGAACATCCAGTCGACGGCGTCCTGGAGTCGCTGCTTGGTCGAGCCGCCCTCGTTGGCGAGCCGTCGCATCCAGGTCTCGCCGTGGCGCAGGTGGAACTGCTCCTCCTTGTCGACCTTGACGAGGGCGCGCTTCCAGGGGCCCCAGGAGGTGTGCTCGTGGATGTCGGACAGGAGGACGATGCCGGCGCGGTCCCAGAAGCCGTGGGCGGTGACGAGCTCGGCGAAGTTCTCGAGCGGCAGGTCGAAGGCGTAGGTGCTGCGGAACTCGTGGGGCTCGCGCTCATAGAGGAGCTCCTCGCGGTCCATGCCGAGCTCCTCGAGGAGGCGGTAGCAGTAGTGGGCGTGGCCGAGCTCGTCCTGGATGACGCTCACACA
>JBDGPL010000070.1:6491-12640 GCA_042219705.1 Halobacteriales archaeon
GCGGGCGTTCATCGTCGGGGCGTTGAGCGACTGCTCGTAGTAGGAGGGCGCGCTCATCAGCTCGGTGTCGCCGGAGACGAGCAGGATCTGCTTGAGGGCCTTCTTGTAGCCCTCGGTCATCTCGTCGACGGACTCGACGACGCGGCCGTTCTGGAGCTCCTCCTTGAATTGGGCATCCGAGGACATTGCTTGGGAGTCTGTCTCCCACTATTTGATGGACGGTTATAGTGTTTTCTACCCCCGCTCCGTCCCGCGGTCCGCCGGGGGTTCGGCGGCCACTCCCGGCCCGCCACCGGGCGGCTCCGCTATCCCGGACTTCTTGGCCCGCCCCGGCGAAGCACGCCCATGGAGGGGACGCTGGTCAGCGGCGTGGGCAACGGGGCCGCGTTCGTCGAGGCCGCCCGGGCGGCCCTCGCCGACGTCGTCGGGTTCCGGCCGTACCCGGGGACGCTCAACCTCGAGGGGGTCGAAAGCGTCGAGGCCCTCCCGAAGCGCACCCTCGACGACGACCTCGGCGACCCCCACTGCGAGGGCGTCCACCTCAGGCCCTGCGCCGTCGGCGGCGTGCGCTCGACGGTCATCCGGCCCCTGGTGCCGGGCTACCCGCCGGAGAAGCTCGAGCTGCTCGCCCCGGTCGCCCTGCGGGACCTCTTCGGGTGGACCGACGGGGCGGCGGTGTCGCTGTCGGGCCCCGCCGAGGCGTGGACGCCCGACGGCCCGACGGTCGCGGCCGGCGGCCTGGACGCGTTCGCGGCGGTCGCGTTCGACCTCGACGGGACGCTCGTCGACCTCGCCGTCGACTGGACCGCGGTCCACGACGAGATCGAGGCCCGGTTCGGGGCCGACCTCGACAAGGCCGTCGATGCGTACAGCGAGAACGAGCTGTTCGACCTCGCCGTGGACCGGGGGTTCTACGACGAGCTGCTCGGGCTCCTCGAGGCCCACGAGCTCCCGGGGGCCGCCGAGGGGGTCGGCCTGGCCGCCCTCGAGGCGCTCGACCGGCTGTCCGTGCCGGTCGGCGTCTGTACGGCGAACGCGAGCCGGGCGGCCGAGCGGGCCCTCGACCGGTTCGGGGTCGCGGGGTCCGTGGACGCCGTCGTCGGCCGGGAGACGGTCCGGCCGGGCAAGCCCGAGCCCGCCCCGCTCGTCGAGACGTTCGACCGGCTCGGGGTCGACCCCGGGAACGCCGTGTACGTCGGCGACCAGCCCGGCGACGCCGAGGCCGCGGCGGCGGCCGGCGCGAGCTTCCTTCCGGTCGGCCGGCTCGAGCCGGACGGGTAGGGCGTCAAGGGCCGCGGGCTACGCCGCCAGGGCCTCGCGCGTCTCCCGGGTCGTCCGTTCGAGCCCGTCGCCCACCTCGACCGGGTAGGCGGCCGGGTCGCGAATCTCGCGGACCGCGACGGGGAGCTGCCGGACCTGCTCGGCCGCCCGCTCCCGGACGGCCTCGAGGTCGGGCAGGTCGTAGACGAGCTCGCCGTCCCGGTAGACGTCCACCAGGAGGTCGCCGTCGGCCCCCCGGACGTCGAGGACGTCGCGCTCGAAGCCGTCGGCGCCCTCGACGCGGCGCACCGACTTCTCGCCCGGGTAGGTCTGCTTGCCGGCCGATAGCTTCATCGTGGGCTCGAGCTCGCCGTCGTCCGCGACCGCGACGAGCTTGTAGACCAGCTCGAGCTTGGGGGCGTCGGCGCTCGTCGCGAGGGCGGTGCCCGGGCCGAAGCCGGTGGCCACGCCGCCGGCCTCGAGGAACCGTTTGATCGCGTACTCGTCCATGCCGGAGGAGACGAAGACGCCGATGCCGTCGGGCAGGCGCTCGTCGGCTCCCTTCGAGAGCTCGACGAGGTCGCCGGAGTCGAGCCTAACCCCGGCGATGTCGACGCCGAGGTCGTCGGCCACCTCGCGCGCGAGCTCGGTGCCCGCGAGCGTGTCGTAGGTGTCGACCAGGAGGATGCTGTCCTCGCCGTACTGCTCGACGAAGGTCTCGAAGGCGGCCCGCTCGGTCGGGAAGCTCTGGATCCAGGAGTGGGCCATCGTCCCGTAGACGGGGACGCCGAACAGCTGGCCGGCGGCGGTGCTCGAGGTGCCGTCGCAGCCGCCGAGGTAGGCGGCCCGGCCGAGCTTGACGCCCGCGTCGGCGCCGTGGGCGCGCCGGGCGCCGAAGTCGACCACCGACTGGCCGTCGCCGACCCGGCGGACGACGTCGCACATTCGGGCGGCCTTCGTGGCGACGAGGCTCTGGTAGGCGACCTGGTTGATGAACAGCGTCTCGAACAGCTGGGCCTGGGGGATGGGGGCGGTCACCTCGACGAGGGGCTCGTCCGGGAAGACGACGGTCCCCTCCGGGACGGCCCGGACCTCGCCGGTGAACTCGAAGTCGGCCAGCCAGTCGAGGAAGGGTTCGGCGAAGCCCTCGGTCCGGAGGTAGTCGAGCGCGGCGTCGCCGAACTCGACGGTCTCGAGGTACGCGACGACCTGCTCGAGGCCGGCGGCGACGAGGTAGCCGCGGTTTGGCGGGAGGTCGCGCACGAAGAGGTCGAACGTCGCCCGGGGCGTGTGGTCGGCGGCCAGGTAGCCCTGGGCCATCGTGAGCTCGTAGAGGTCGGTGAAGAGGCCGAGGTTCTGGGGGGTAACGAAGCCGAACTCGGCGGACCGCGGGGGTGTCATGGCCGGGGCTCGACGGCCGACGGCCTTAAGTCCCAAGAGTCGGGCTGGCGGGCGGTCCTCGCGGAATGGATGGGGGGAGCGCCCCCGGAGGGCGCTGCTTCGCCGGGCGGCGGCTGGGCCGGGGCTTAGGACCCGTACTGCTGGACGAGCGACTCCAGGGTGCTGTAGTCCTGGACGCCGACCATCCGCTTGACCGGCTCGCCGTCGGCGAAGAGGTAGACCGTCGGGACGCCCTGGACCTGCATCTGCTGGGCGAGGCCCGGCAGCGCGTCGACGTCGACCTTCGCCACGGCCGCCTGGGTGTTCTGGGCGATCTCCTTGACCGTCGGCTCGAGCATCTTGCAGGGCCCACACCAGTCGGCGTAGAAGTCGGCCACGACGACCTGGTTGTTCGCGGCGAGCTCGTCGAGCTCGGCCTTGCTGTTGACGTGGACGGGCTCGGACGGCGAGCCGGCGGACTGGTCCCCGGCCGCGCTGCCGGCGGGCTCCTGGCCGCCGGTCTGGTTCATGAGTTCCTGGAGGCGCTGTTCCTTGATGGCGTCGATGTCGTCTGAGCCGCTCATCTCGGCCAGGGGTAGTCGGCTCGGGCCTATAACGGTTGTGGTCGTTCGATACAATACTACTGGCATCGGTCCGCTCGTTCGGTCGGCGCAGCGCGGCGTTTCGAAGGGCCAGGGCTAAGGCGACACTGGCGGTACGGGCCGCCAGGATGGCGACGCTAGCCGGGGCGACCGTCCTCGTCACGGGCGGGGCCGGTTTCATCGGGAGCCACCTCGTGGACGCCCTCGTCGGGGACAACGCGGTCCGGGTCCTCGACGACCTCTCGGCCGGGGACCGCCAGCGGCTGCCCGACGCGGCGGCGCTCGTCGAGGGCGACGTCCGGGACCCCGCGACGGTCCGCGAGGCGGCCGCCGGCGCGGACGTCGTCTTCCACGAGGCGGCCCTCGTCAACGTCGAGCGGTCGGTCGAGGACCCCGGCGAGAGCCAGGCCGTGAACGTCGGCGGCACGCTCAACGTCCTCGAGGCGGCCCGGGAGACCGGCGCCCGGGTCGTGCTGGCGTCGAGCGCGGCCATCTACGGCCGCCCCGAGCGGCTCCCGGTGGCCGAGGACGACCCCAAGCGGCCGCGCTCGCCCTACGGGCTCGACAAGCTGGCCGCCGACCACTACGCCCGGCTCTACCACGAGCTGTACGGCGTCGAGACGGTCGCCCTGCGGTACTTCAACGTCTACGGCCCCCGGCAGACCGGCGGGCCGTACAGCGGCGTCATCGGCATCTTCACCCGCCAGGCGCTGTCGGGCGAGCCGGTGTCCGTCCACGGCGACGGGACCCAGACCCGGGACTTCGTCCACGTCGACGACGTCGTCCGGGCGAACCTCGCCGCCGCCACCGCCGACGCGGCCGGCGTGGCCGTGAACGTCGCCACCGGGGCGAGCGTCACCGTCCGGGAGCTGGCCGAGCGGATCGTCGAGCTCGCCGGCTCCGACTCGGCCATCACCCACGTCGAGCCCCGGGAGGGCGACGTCGACCGCAGCCGGGCCGACGTCTCCCGGGCGGCGGAGGTCCTGGGTTACGCGCCCTCGGTCGAACTGGACGACGGTCTGGCGGACTACATCGAGTGGTACCGGGCGGCGGGCGGATTCGACTGACCGACGGTCAGCCCCCGAACCGCCCGACGGAAAGCTGGACCAGCCCGAGGACGTGCTGCTCGTGGTCGGTCCGGGCCGCGCGCCGGTCCATGGCGGCCCGGAGCCGCTCGCCACGGGCCGCGAGGACCGCGAGCGGCCGCGTCTCGGCGGTGGCCCAGCCCGCCTCGAACGCCCGCAGGTAGAGCCCGAGCAGGGCGTTGGCGGCCGGCGCGGACGGGCGGTCGCTCGGGCCGGCGTAGAGGTGGGCCATGCGCCCGCCGTCGAGGTGGCCGGCCCAGGCCTCGACGAGCCGGCCGGGGTCGTCGAACATCACGGCGACGAAGGCCGACAGGACGGCGTCGACCGAGCCGGCGAGCGGGGGGTCGCGGACGTCGCCCTCGAGCACCGTCACGTTGGCCCAGCCGCGCCGCTCAACCCGCCGGCGGGCCCGGGCGAGCATGCCGGGGCTCGCGTCGATGCCGACGACGCGGCCGGTGGGGCCGACGGCCCGCCGGAGGAACGGCAGGTTCGCGCCGGTCCCCGTCCCCAGGTCGACGACCGTGTCGCCGGGCGCGAGGTCGAGGGCCGCGACGGCGCGCCGGCGGGCCGGCCGGACGAGCCGGAGGGCGGGGTTCCAGTCGTAGACCCGCGACCAGCGGTCGTAGAGCGCGCGGACGTCGGCGAGCCCGGCGCGCCGCCCGGTTCCGTCGTCGCCGGCGGCGTCGGCCCTCATTCGAGCCGGGCGACCGCGGAGTAACAGCAGGCCGAGCCCGCACACGGCCGGGGGCGGTCGTACGCGAGGTCCCGGTGGCGGTCGAGGAACGCCACGTAGCCGTCGTCGACCCGGTCGAGGACGTCGTGGCAGACCCGGCGCTCGCCGTACCGGTCCGCGCCGATGGTCCGGTAGGGACACCGGAAGACGGTGCGCTCGGCGCCGTCGACGGTCTCCGTGTCCCGGACGTCGACGCCGACGGCCCGGTACGCCCAGCGGAGCCGGGCGACGACGGATTCGGGGGAGTGCGCGCCGACGAAGAGGACGACGGCGGCGAGGTAGCCGAACGCGAACAGGACGGCGCCGGCGAGGCGGGCGGCCGGGCCGTCGAGGCCCGTCGGGTCCTCGTCGACGAACACCAGGTCGGCGGCGTGGGCCTCGACCGCCGCGGCGTCGCCGGCCTCGACCGCGGCCTCGAGCCGGTCCGCGGCCGACGGGTCGGCCGGGACCCGGAGGTCGAGGTCGGCCCAGATCGCCCTGACGCGGGCCATGTCGCCGGCCCGCGCCGCGGCGTAGAGGTCGTACAGCGGGCCGCAGCCGCCGTCCTGGGTCATGGGTCGTCCTGACGCCGGGGTCGCATAAGCCTGCTCCGGGTCACCCCGCCGGGAGCCACCCGAGGACGCTGGCGGCGAAGCCGAGGCCGACGAGCACGAGGACGGCGCCGAGGCCGCGGACGACGAGGAGCCACCGGCGTGGCGGCTCGCCCGACCGGCCGTACTCGCCGCCGCGGTCGTGGGGCAGCCGGCCGACGGTCTGGACGCGGACGACGGCCGCCGGGAAGGCCAGCAGGACCAGCCCGAGGCCGACCCCGAGGGCCGCGGCCAGGACGGTCCGGGGATCGGCCATCCGGCCGGTCAGCTCCGCAGCCGCTCGATGCGCTTCTCGACCGGCGGGTGGGTCGAGAGCAGCTTCGCGATGCCGCGCTCCTCGCCGAAGATGCAGAGGGCGTTGACCTGGGCGTCGATCTCGGAGTCGCGGGCCCGCTCGGTGCCGCGGCTGATCTTCTCGAGCGCGCTGGCGAGCGGCTCGCCGTCCCCGATGGCGTCGGCGGCGTCGCTGTCGGCGACGTACTCGCGGTACCGCGAGATG
>JBDGPL010000071.1:0-4743 GCA_042219705.1 Halobacteriales archaeon
CGGGCGCGGCCCTGGCCGTCGGCCTGGCCGCGCTCGGTGCCGGCATCGCCGAGCGCGGCATCGGCGCGGCCGCCGTCGGCGCCATCGCCGAGGACACGGACCTGTTCGGCATCGGCCTGGTGATGACCGTCATCCCGGAGACGCTCGTCATCCTGGCCATCGTGGTCATCTTCCTGGTGTGAGCCGCCCGCGCCAATGAGCCTCGAAACGGTCGTCGAGGACATCCGGGAGACCGCCCGCGAGCGAGCCGACGAGATCATCGCCGAGGCCGAAGCGGAGGCCGAGTCCATCGTCGAGGACGCGGAGGCGGAGGCCGAGTCCACCCTCGAGGAGGCCGAGCGCGAGGTCGAGCGCCAGATCGAGCGCGAGCGCGACCAGCAGCGCTCCAGTGCCACCCTCGAGGCCAAGCAGGCCCGCCTCGAGGCCCGCCGGGACGAGCTGGCCGCCGTCCGCGAGGCGGTCGAGCAGGCCGTCGCCGACCTCGAGGGCGAGACCCGCGAGGAGCTCACCCGGTCGCTGCTTGAGGCGGCGGCCGCGGAGTTCGGCGACGTCGAGACGGCCAGCGTCTACGGCGCCCCGGACGACGCCGAGCTCCTCGAGACGATCGTCGATGACTACGACGGCTACGAGTACGCCGGGACCGTCGACTGCCTCGGCGGCGTCGTCGTCGAGAGCGAGGCCTCCCGGCTCCGGGTCAACAACACGTTCGACTCGGTCCTCGATTCGGTCTGGGACGAGGAGCTCCGGGAGATCTCCGACCGGCTCTTCGAGCAATGACCGCCGAGCCCCGGATCCAGCCATGAGCGCAGTTCAGGGGGCGTCGAACTACGAGTATGTCTCCGCCCGCGTGCGGACCCGCCGGGCCCAGCTGTTCGGCGCCGACGACTACCGCAAGCTCGTCAGGATGGGCCCGGGGGAGATCGCCCGGTTCATGGAGGAGTCGACCTACGAGCGGGAGATGAACGCGCTGGGCGCCCGGTACGACGGCGTCGACCTCGTCGAGTACGCGCTGAACCACAACCTCGCGCGCCACTTCGACGACCTGCTCCGGTGGGCCGACGGCCGGCTCTACGACCGCGTCGCCCGCTACCTCCGGAAGTTCGACGCCTGGAACGTCAAGACGGTGCTGCGCGGCATCTACACCGACACCGACCCCCAGGCGGTGGCGGACGACCTCATCCGGGCCGGCGAGCTCGGCGACGACCGGCTCGACGCCCTGCTCGAGGCCGACTCCATGGAGCAGGTCGTCGAGCGGCTCGGCGACACCATCTTCGGGCCGCCGCTGGCGGACGCGCTGCGGGACTACGAGGAGACCGGCCTGCTGGTCCCGCTGGAGAACGCGGTCGACCGGGCCTACTACGAGCACCTCCTGGCCGACGTCGGCGACCCGGACGACCGGGCGACGACGCTGTACCTGGAGTTCCTCGAGGCCGAGATCGACTTCCGGAACCTCCGGAACGCGCTCCGGCTCGCCTACAGCGGCGCGGACATCGACCCCGCGGAGTACTACATCGATGGCGGCGCGCTGTTCGACCGGAGCGAGCTGGCGAGCGTCGCCGGCTCGGTCGACGAGCTCGTCGGCCGGGTCCGGGAGAGCCGGTACGGCGACGAGCTGGGCGAGGCGCTCGACGAGCTCGAGACGGCCGAGAGCCTCATCGGCTTCGAGCGGGCGCTGGAGGCGGCGCTCTTGGCCTACTCCCGGCACCTGTCGGTCGTCTACCCCCTGAGCGTCTGTCCGGTGCTGGCGTTCGTCCTCGCCAAGGAGCGCGAGGTGGACAACATCCGGGCCATCGCCCGGGGCCGGGAGGCCGGCCTCGCCGTCGAGGAGATCGAGTCGGAGCTGGTCATCGCATGAGCCAGGAGATCGCGGTCGTCGGCAGCCCGGAGTTCACCACCGGCTTTCGGCTGGCGGGGGTGCGGCGATTCGAGAACGTGCCAGACGACGAGAAGGCCGAGGCCCTCGACGACGCCGTCGAACGCGCTCTCGGCGACGACGACGTCGGCATCGTCGTCATGAACGACGACGACCTCGAGCACCTCTCGCGTGACGTCCGGGAGGCGGTCGAGACGAGCATCGAGCCCACGGTGGTCACCCTCGGCGGGGGCCAGTCGAGCGGGCTGCGGGAGCAAATCAAGCGAGCTATCGGCATCGACCTCATGAGGGACGACAACGAATGAGCCAAGCAACGGAAGCCGCCGTCCGGGAGGACGGCACGATTTCATCGGTGAGTGGACCGGTCGTGAGCGCCATCGGCCTCGAGGCCAAGATGAACGACGTCGTCTACGTCGGCGAGGAGGGGCTGATGGGCGAGGTCATCGAGATCGAGGACGAGATCACCACGGTCCAGGTCTACGAGGAGACCTCGGGCGTCGAGCCCGGCGAACCGGTCGAGAACACCGGCGAGCCGCTGAGCGTCGACCTGGGCCCGGGCATGCTGGACTCCATCTACGACGGCGTCCAGCGCCCCCTGGACGTCCTCGAACACCAGATGGGGAACTTCCTCGACCGCGGGGTCGACGCGCCCGGCATCGACCTCGAGCGGACCTGGGAGTTCACCCCGACCGTCGAGGTAGGCGACGCGGTCGAGCCGGGCGACGTCATCGGCACCGTGCCCGAGACCGAGAGCATCGAGCACCGGGTCATGGTGCCGCCCGACCTCGAGGGCGGCGAGGTGACCGCCATCGAGGCGGGCAGCTTCACCGTCGACGAGACGGTCTGTGAGCTCGACACCGGCGCCGAGATATCGATGCACCAGGAGTGGCCGGTGCGCGAGGCCCGGCCCGCGACGGAGAAGCGCACGCCGACCATCCCGCTGGTGACCGGCCAGCGCATCCTCGACGGCCTCTTCCCCATCGCGAAGGGCGGGACCGCCGCGATCCCGGGCCCGTTCGGCTCGGGAAAATGCGTGACTCCCGAGACACCGGTCATGCTGGCCGATGGAGAAACCGTCCCGATCGAGACCTTGTTCGAGCGATTGACCGGGGATACCGTCGACGATAGCGGGGAAGCCCTCGTCGAGGCGGAGGCCGAGATCCTCACGTTCGACGGGGCGGCGGGCGACATTCGACCGGCCAGTATCTCCCACGTCTACCGGGGATCGACCGACCGGCTGGTCCGCGTGCGGACGGCGAGCGGCCGCGAGCTCGAGGTGACGCCAGCCCACAAGCTCTTCCGGATGGGCGGGGACCTGACCATCGAGGAGACGCCGGCTGGAACGCTCGACGTCGGCGATGCGCTCGTGATGCCCCGGCAGCTCGATGTCGACGGGGTGGAGCGAGACCTCGATCCGTACGAGCTCCTGCCCGGGATGCGGGTCGCCGAGGACGCCCCCGTCGACGCCGTCCGTGCGGCCATCGAAGCGGCTGACGTCTCGAAGAAGGCGCTCGCTGAGTCGGTCGAGATCGATTACGACGTGTTTATGAACTATTCCCTCGGCCGAACCCGTCCAACCCTCGAGTTCGTGCGGGCGGTCTGTGATCACCTCGAGGTCGACCGGCCGACTCTCAGTCGGATCAAGCCCGGAACGAACGGCAAGCCAGTGTCGCTTCCGGCCGAGGTTTCCGCGGAGTTCGCGGAGTTCCTCGGTCTCGTGCTCGCCGACGGCGCCATTACCGGGAAGTCGGTCCGATTTCACAACAACGACGACGCGCTGCAGGACCGTTTTGCGGCGCTCGCGGACCAACTGTTCGACGTCGATGTCGCCGAAAGCGTCCACAATACCGTGGACACGGCGTCGATACACAGCCGCGTGGTCGCATCGTTCCTGGCCGCCCTCGGCGTCCCCGAGGAGCAGAAGTCGGTGACGGCCAGCGTCCCCGGCGTCGTCCAGAACGGCTCCGATGCCATCGTGCGGGCGTTCCTCCGTGGTTACTACCTCGGCGACGGATCGATGAGCGGCGGGACGGTCGAAATCAGCACGTCGAGCGAGGCGATGGCCTCCGGGTTGACGTATCTGCTCGCTCGCCTGGGCGTTCTGTTCCGGGTCAAGCGGCGCGACAGCGGGGCGAGCCGAATCACCGTTACCGGGGCCGACGAACTCGCGTCGCTTTACCGGGCGCTACGGGACGAGGCGCACACCCACGAGAAGATCGAGCGCGTCGGGAACTACGCCCGGTCGACGACCGGAAACACGAACGTCGACACGGTCCCCGTCGGGGGGGACACGATGCTCGAGATCGCCGAGGCGGCGAGCTACACGGACTTCGCCGCCGAAGGTGTCGAGATGCCGAACTACACCGGTCTCGGCCAGTCCCCGAGCCGGACCGCGTTCGAAACCATCGAGCGGGTCGTGGCGGATGGCGGTTCCTCGGTCGCCGACCGCGTCTCGGCCGTCGCGACCATGCTGGACGACGTGTTCTTCGACCCGATCGTCGAGATCGAGACGGTGGAGGAGGAACGCACGGTATACGACGTGACGGTGCCAGGGACCGAGAACTTCGTCGGCGGCGATGTTCCAAGCGTCCTCCACAATACGGTCACCCAGCACCAGCTCGCCAAGTGGGCCGACGCCGACATCGTCGTGTACGTCGGCTGTGGGGAGCGCGGCAACGAGATGACCGAGGTCATCGAGGAGTTCCCCGAGCTGGACGACCCCCAGACCGGCAAGCCCCTCATGGCCCGGACCTGCCTCATCGCGAACACGTCGAACATGCCCGTCGCGGCCCGGGAGTCCTGCGTCTACACGGGTATCACCATCGCGGAGTACTTCCGGGACATGGGCTACGACGTCGCGCTGATGGCCG
>JBDGPL010000072.1:0-12352 GCA_042219705.1 Halobacteriales archaeon
CATGACCGCGAACGCGCTGTTCGTGGTCCCGAGGTCGATCCCGAGAATCTTGTTCGTCGCCATCGTTGTCTGAATGGTACCGGTTTGTCCCGTTTAAAGCTTGCTACAGCGCCGGCGCCAGCCACGCGAATAGCCCCACCGCCTGCTATCGATTATCGGCTACCGGCGTTGGCCGGACCGCCGGGATATAATACGAACCGCTGGCCCATCCCTCCGGGGCGTCCGGGGGCCGGGCCGACCGAGACTGCCGGTCCCGGGTTAGTTCGCTCCGTCCTCGTCGTCGGGCGCCTCGCTGACCGTGACCTGGGCGGGCCGGAGCACGCTGCCGGCGAGCTCGTACCCGGGCCGGTAGACCCGCTCGATGGTCCCCGGGGGCTGGTCGCCGTCCTCCTCGCGGAGGACGACCTCGTGGCGGTCGGGCTCGACCGCCTCGCCAGGTCCGGGTTCGATGGCCGAGACGTCCTCGTCATCGAGCACCCGGTCGAACGACGCCAGCGTGGCCTCGACGCCGTCCCGGATATCGGCGTCCTCGTCCTGCTCGAGCGCGCGGACGAGGTTGTCCCGGACGTCGAGCAGCCGTTCCACGAGGTCCTCCGTGGCGCGCTCGCGGAGCTCCTCCTGGCGCTGCTTCATCCGCTTCTTGTAGTTCTGGAAGTCGGCCCGGGCGCGCTTGAGCTTCGACTCGAGCTCCTCGGTCGTTGCCGTCTGTTCGGCGAGCTCGGCCTCGAGGGCGGCGACCCGGACCGCCAGGTCCGCGACCTCGGCAGCCAGCGCTTCGTCGTGGGCCGCCACCCGCGCGACCAGCTCGTCGTGGGCCGGATCCGTCGATACCGACTCGGCTGCCGCCTCGGCCGTCCCCGCATCGGCGGCCGGGTCGACGTCGGCCGACTCCTCGCCTGGCTCCACGTCCGCGTCGGCGTTCGAGTCGGTCATTGCCGGCAGGTCGCCGTTCCAGGGGGATAAGCGTTACAGAACGCGGGCCGGCAGGTGGCCGGTCCGGGCGTCGGCGGCTCAGCCGACATCGACGCGGCGGGCCTTCGGGACCTGGGAGCGGAGCGTCCCGTCGACGAAGAGGCCGACGCCCAGCGGCGCCCGGTCGCCCGCCACGTCGGTCGCGACGATGAGGTAGCCCCGGTCGCCGTCCCAGTCGACGACCTGGTCGTCGCCGGCGACGAACCGGCGGGCCGCCGCGCGGTCGAGCCGGATGACGTTCCGGCCGGCCGCGTCGCCGAACCGCTGGACGCCGTCGGTGGTGGGCTTCCAGTCGTGCCCGCCGGTCCGCAGCAGCCGCAGGCCGAGGGTCTCGACCGCGATGGGGTCGGGCTCCTCGCCCGCCACGGCCCACACCGAGTCCGCCCCCTTCTCCCAGAACGTATGGCCGTCGAACGTCGCACGCGCCACGCCGTACCGGTCGGCGAAGAACTCCACGACCCCCTCCCGGGTCGGCCGGGCCTCGAGAAGCCGCTCGGCGGCGGTGGCAGGCAGCCGGTCGTACCGCTGCGTGTCGCGCTCGGTCATCCGCCCACCGCCAGTTTGGCGACGAAGAACCCGCCCGTGTCGTTGAGGTGTGGCCAGACCCGGCTGGCGTGGCGAACGCGGTCGTCGTAGGTCTCCTCCTGCCACTCGACGAGGCCCGGGGCCGCCTCGAGCGGGCAGTCAAAGGGGACGACGTCGCAGTCCTCGGCGGCCAGCACCCGGTCGAGGACGGCCTCGTTCTCCTCCGGCGCGAACGTGCAGGTGGCGTAGACCACCGTGCCGCCGCTGCGGGTCGCCTGGACGGCCCGCCGGAGCAGCCCCGCCTGCACGTCGGCGATGTCGTCGAGGTAGTCCGCCGACCAGTCGTCGAGCACCCCCGGGTCCTTCCGGACCGTCCCTTCCCCGGAGCACGGCGCGTCGACGAGCGCCCGGTCGAAGGGCACGTCGTCGAAGGGGTCGAGCGAGAACACCCGCCCGTCCTGGTTGGTCACCGCCGCGTTGGTGACCCCGAGCCGGTCGAGGTTCGACCGGAGCGCGGCGAGCCGCCCGAGATTGGCGTCGTTCGCCACCAGCCGCCCGGCGTCGGCCATCAGCGCGGCGAGCTGGCTGGCCTTGCTCCCGGGCGCGGCGCAGGCGTCCCAGACCCGCTCGCCGGGCTGGGGGTCGAGCACGACGGCCGGCAGCGCCGAGACCTCCTCCTGGCCGTGGAGCCAGCCCAGGAAGTACGGCCAGGTGTTGCCCGGCGCGTCGGTATCGAGCTCGAGCAGCCGTGGGTTCCAGTCGCGGGCCGACCATCCGACGCCGGCCTCGTCGAGGGCGGCCGTCGCGCGCTCGGCCGTCGTCTTGATGGTGTTGACCCGGACGCAGTGGGGCAGCGGTCGCTCGCAGGCCGCGCGGAACGCGGCCGGATCGTCGACGAGGGGCTCGTACCGGCCGAGGACGCCCATCGGGCGTGGGTTCGGGGCCCGGCGCTTGGGGGTTTCGGGTCGGCACGGACGGGACCCCGGGCATCGCAAAAGGGATGGGTCCGGCGGCCGCGGCCCAACGCATGCCTCACTTCGCCGACCGCGTCGAGCAGGTCTCCATCAGCGGTATTCGCGAGGTCTTCGAGGCCGCCGGCGCGGACGCCATCAATCTCGGGCTCGGCCAGCCCGACTTCCCGGCCCCCGACCACGCGCGGGAGGCCGCCGTCGACGCCATTCGCCGGGGGGACGCCGACGCCTACACCTCCAACAAGGGCATCCGCGAGCTTCGGGAGGCCATCAGCGCCAAGCACGCCCGGGACAACGACGTCGCCGTCGACCCGGAAAACCTCATCGTCACCGCGGGCGGCAGCGAGGCGCTCCACCTCGCCATGGAGGCCCACCTCGACCCCGGCGACGAGGTCATCATCCCCGACCCCGGGTTCGTCTCCTACGACGCGCTGACCCGCATCGCCGGCGGGACCCCGGTGCCCGTCGGGCTCCGGGACGACCTCACCCTCGACCCCGACGCGGTCGCGGCGGCCATCACCGACGACACGGCCATGTTCGTGGTGAACAGCCCCGCCAACCCGACGGGCGCGGTCCAGTCGCCGGCGGACATGCGCGCCTTCGCCGAGCTCGCCGACGAACGGGACGTCGTGTGTCTGTCCGACGAGGTCTACGAACACATCGTCTTCGACGGCGAGCACCGCTCGCCCATGGCGTTCGCCCGGACCGACAACGTGGTCGTCGTCAACGCCTGCTCGAAGGCCTACTCGATGACCGGCTGGCGGCTCGGCTGGGTTGTGGCGAGCGAGCGTCGCATCGAGCGGATGCTCCGGGTCCACCAGTACGCTCAGGCCTGCGCGAGCGCCCCAGCGCAGTACGCGGCCGAGGCCGCCCTGACCGGCCCACAGGATGGCATCGACGAGATGGTCGCGGCGTTCGAGGAGCGCCGCGGCGTCATCCTCGACGGTCTGCGCGACATGGGGCTGCGGGTGCCGACGCCCCAGGGCGCGTTCTACGTCATGCCCGAGGTGCCCGACGGCTGGGTCGAGGCGGTCCTAGACCGGGACGTCGTCGTCGTGCCCGGCGAGGCGTTCGGCGAGCGCGGCGCCGGCTACGCCCGACTGTCCTACGCGACCGGTATCGACGAGATTCGGGCGGCCCTCGACGTGATGCGCGAGGCGACGGCCGAGGTTACCTGAGGTCCGCCAGGCGGCCGGAATCGGCCAGACGTACCGCCTCCCGCGATGCTATGTCTCCGGCGTGCTACCAGGGCCCATGGCGGTCGCCCGCCACGGGTCCGGCCCGGGGGCGACGCTCCGGGCGCTCGCCTCGCAGGTCCATCCCGTCTTCATGCTGCCGCCGCTGGCCGCCGCCGCCTTCGGGAGCGTGCTGGCGGGCCGGGTCGACCCGGTCGCCGGGGGCCTCCACCTGACCGCGATCTTCCTGGCGGTCTACACGGCCCACGTGAAGGACGGGTACGTCGACTTCCACCGCCGTGGCGAGGACGACGACCACCCCCTGACGATCCGGGGCTGCCGGCTAGCCCTCCTCGGCGCGACGGCGGCGTTCGGCCTCTGTCTCGTCGGCCTCTTCCAGCGCGCCTCGCCGTTGGCGGTCGCGCTCACCGCCCCGACCTGGGCCATCGGCTACCTCCACGCCCCGTACCTCGATCTGCGGCCGACGACGGCCACGGTGGGGTACCCGGCGGGCATCGCCCTCGCGCTGCTCGGAGGCGTCGCCGTCCACGGGGGCCGTCCCGGGCCGGTGTCGGCGGGCTACGCGGCAATTTTGCTCGTTCTACTCGCGGGGGTGAAGGTCGTCGACGACGCCGCCGACTTGACGGTCGACCGCACCATGGACAAGCGGACCGTGGCCGTCGTGCTCGGTCACCATCGGGCGCGCCGGCTCGCCTACGGGCTGATGGCTGTCGCCGTGCTCGGCACCGCTGGCCTCGCCGCCGCCGGCGTGTTCCCTCCGGCCAGCGTGGCCGCCGCGGCGGCGTTCGCCACCGTGGCCGCGACCGCCTGGGGGGCCCGCCCGGAGCTCGCCACGATGCTGCTGGTCCGGGGGTCGTACGTCTTCTTCGCGGTGCTCGTCGCGGCGGTCTGGTTTCGGCCCCTGGGATGACTGGACCGGGCGTCATCCATCGCCGGGCGCCTGCAGGGCCACGCCCGTGGCGAGCGCGACGAGCCCGACGTCCCGGATGGCCACGTCGACGAACGCGCCCGTGGTCAGCCCGACGGTCGCCAGGTTGACGACCACGAAGGCGATCGAGAGGGCGACGACGGTCGCCGCGGCGGCGGTGTACCGGTCGGCGAGCAGCGCGAGGCCAAAGCCGACCTCGACGACCCCGTTGACGACCATCGTCGGGACCATCGGCGCCGGCCAGAGGAGCTCGACCCACGGCGCGGCGTAGGCAGCCCAGACGGCGGGTTCGACGAGCTTGTGGGCCCCTTCCAGCAGGATGACGAGCCCGAGCCCGACCCGGAGGACGGCGGGGGCCCGTTCGGCGTGATCGGCCAGCTGACGGTCGAGGGCGGCGAGCGGGTCCATGGCCTGCATGCGAGCCCGGCCGGCTAAAACGCTCGGCGCGTGGGGTCGTCGACCGCCAGCGCGGAGGTGTCCGGCCAGCGCCGGGTTCAGGTTGCCGTGCTCACGACCTTGACGACGTCGCCGTCCTCGAGCTCGTGGTCCTCGCCGATGCGGCGCCCGGCCCGGGCGTCCACGGCGTGAAGGTAGCCCTCGCCGATGTCGGAGTGCACGGCGTAGGCGAGGTCCCGCGGCGTCGAGCCCTGCGGGAGGAGCATCGCGTCGGGCAGGACGTTCCCCTGGCCGTCGGTCCACCGGGTCTCGTTCTCGACCGGGAAGACCACGAGGTGCTCGAGGAGGTCGAAGACGGCGGTGTCGACGGCGGCCTGGACGCCCGTTCCGCCGTACTCGGCCATCACCGCCCGGATACGGTCGAGCCCCGCGCGCTGCTCCTCGCTCACGTCGTCGACGATATCGAAGTCCGGGTCGCCGGGGTCGTACCGGACCACGCCGGCCTCGACGGCCCGCCGGAGCGCGAGCTCGCCCTCGGCGGTCGCGGGGACGACCGGCCGGTCGAGCTCCCGGAGCCGGTCGACCAGCTCGTCCGGGGCGATGTCGACCTTGTTCGCGACGAGAAGCAGCGGCTTCGTGCGCTCGCGGAGGGCCGTCGCCAGGGCGGCGCGGTCCGCCTCGGTCCACTGACCGGGGTCGTCCGGGTAGTCCAACGTGCGGAGACAGGCCGTGACGGCCGGCTCGCTCGCGCCGAGGCCCGAGAGCACGTCAGTGAGCGCTGCCTCGAGGTCGAAGTCCGGCGACCGCGACCGGCGCTCGACCGTCTCCCAGTTCCGCTCGACGACGCCGGCCAACCAACGGTCGATCTCGGCCTCGACGAAGTCGGCCTCTTCGCCGGGGTCGTGGGTGCCGACCTCGACCGGCTCGCCTTCGGGGTCCGTCGCCCCGGCGGCGTCGAGCACGTTGAGGATGGCGTCGGCGTCCATGAGCGCGTCGAGGAACTGGTTGCCCAGCCCGCGACCCTCGGCCGCACCCGGGACCAGTCCAGCGACGTCCAAGAGCTCGACGGGGACGTACCGCTTGCCGTCGTGGCACCGCTCGTTCCCGCAGCGCTCCTCGAGCTCGAGGCACGGACACTCGGTCCGAACGTGGGTGACGCCGCGGTTCGGGTCGATGGTCGTGAAGGGATAGTCCGCGACGTCGACGTCGGCCATCGTCGCCGCCGTGAAGAACGAGGACTTGCCGGCGTTGGGCTTGCCCGCGAGCGCCAGCCGGAGCATGCCCTTCGTACCGACGACGGCGGCTATTGCCTTTCGGTCCGCCGGCCGGGGAGCGGCTCAATCGTCGGCCTTGTGCACCCGGGAGTGGCCGGCCAGCCCCTGCTGGGAGTCGAACGAGCGGCCACACTCCGCGCAGACGTGGTCGGTCTCGCCGCCGTCGGCGACCTCGATGGCGCCGTCCGCTCCCGCGTCAGCGTCGGCGGCTGGCCCGGCGGGGACGTCCTGCGGCGGGCCGCCGGCCGGTCCGTCGGCGGGCTCCTCGGCGTCCCCGGGCGCCGGGGAACGGTCGGCGTCCGTTGTCCCGTCTCGATCGCCCGGTTCGTCGGCTAGCGTGCCCACCCCGTCGGGGCCCTCGTCGGCCAGCGCGTCGACGAGCCGGAGTTCGCCGCGGGCCCGGATGCTCCCGTCGACCGCCGCGTCCTGGTGGACGACGGCCTCGTCGCATGCCAGGTCGCCTTTGATGGCCACGCCGGCGGCGAGCGTCACGGCCCCGTCGCGGGTCGAGACGTCCCCGTGGATGACCGCGTCCTCCCCGACCGCGACGTCCCCGCGGGCCCGGAGGCTGCCGAACAGCTCGGTGTCGGCGCCCAGGTCGATGCGGTCGGCCCGGAGGTTGCCGTGGAGCCGGCAGCCGGCGCCCACCCGGGCCGGGGCGGAGACCCGCCAGGCGTCGTCGCCGACCTGGCTGCCCCGCGGGATGACCAGCGGCTCGGTCGCGGCCGCCTCGTCGTCGAAGAGCTCGCTCACCAACTGCTCGGCGGCCTCCTCCTCGCCCAGCCGCAGCAGCTGGGAGAGGTAGATGAGGAGGAACACGATGGTCGGCATCGGGTTCCGGATGACGATCCAGCCGTTGGCCTCGAAGCCCTGGTCGATGGTGACGTCGTCGCCGATGTCGAGGTCGCCGCCGACGACGAGCTGGCCGGTGACGTGGACCCGGCTGCCGAGGTAGGCGTCCTCGGCGACGAGGACGCTCCCGTCGACCTCCGACCACATGTCGAGCCGACAGTCGCCCTCGGCCTCGATGCCGCCGCCGAACCGGACCCGTTCGCCGGCGAGGACGTTCCGGCCGCGGACGCCGAACTCGACCGTGCTCTGGCCCCCGACGAGCACGTCGCCGTCGGTCACCAGGTCGTGCTCCTCGACGGTGGCGCCGTCGGGGATGACGAGTTCGTCGAGCGGGTCCTGCTGGAGGGCCACGGACGGCCCCTCGGCCCTCGCGATAATAAACCCGACCGGGGATGTCCGACGGCCGTCTGACGGTCGGCCCCGGGGTCAGGGCGGGGACCGGCGCTGGTCGACGGCCATGGTATCCGGCCCGCTTGCACTGGCGTTCCGCCGGGTCGACCCGCCTCGCGGCTGGTCGGCTGCGCCCGGCCCGGCGGACGGCTCGCCGGCCGGCGCCGTCGGGCGTGTTGCGTTGTCCCCGTCCCGGCGGTCAACCGCCGGGCCGTTTCCGTCGGCCGCCCCAGCGTCGGCCACCGGCCGGCCGACATCGGGACCGGCGATGGACCGGGCGATGGCGGCGACCTCGGGGCCGGTCAGGTTCGCGGCGCGGCGCTCGAGCGAACGGATGGCGGTCGCGTTGACCCCCTCGGCCGCGAGGACGTCGGCCGGGAGCCGGCTGGCCGTCGCCGTCGTCAGGTTGGCGAGCGAGCGCAGGGTTGCGGCCCGCGCGGCCAGCTCGGCGATCCGGGCCCGGTAGGCGGCCTCGCTGATGGTCCCGTTGGCCCGGGCCGACTGGAGCGCTTGCTTCCGTCGCTCGAGCTCCCGGAGGCGCTCCTCGAGTTGGCCGACGTGCCGCATCAGGATGGCCGCCCTCGCGGCGTCGGTCGTCGCGCCGGCGATGGCGAGACCGAACGCCCGGACGTCGATCGCCCCTTCGAGCTCCGCCTGACCGACACCGACGACGCCGGCGAGCCGCGCGCCGGGCGGGACGCTCCGGTTCGCGGCGGGCGGTGTCAGTCGATCGGCCGTACCGGCCGCCGGACCCCCGGCCGAACCGACGTCGGCGCTGGCGCCGCCCGGGACCGGCAGCGCCCCGACCGTCGCGACGACCGCGAGGGCGGCCACGAGGACGGGTCCGATGCGGTTCACGGTCGGTCGCAGGCCGGGCCGACCCTTATATCCGGCAGACGGTCAACCCGGTTTCACCCCGATTAACGCGGATTTCGGTTACCGCCGGCGGGTGCGTGCGGCCGGTCTGTGGAAGGCTTTTCTCGATCCGTCCCGTTCGGTCGACCATGACGGCCCTCTCGTTCGACGAGGACGGCGTCGAGGTCGAATACGAGGGGACGAGCTTCCGCCTTGAGCGCGAGCTCATCGAGGCGGCGACGGAGAAGGCCTACTTCGACGTCACCGACCACGAGGTGCTCCGGCTCGTCGAGCCGGACCCGTCGCTCTCGGGCGAACCGCGGCGCATCGCCGATATCCTGGCGTGAGGGGCCGCACGCGACGGCTCCGAACGCAGTCTTTTTGCCGGCCGCCGGCGACCGGCAGCCATGGAGGAGACGACGCGGTCTGCCTGGTCGGCCGGGCTGGGCGCCGTCGGCGGGTACGCCCTGATCCTCGTCGTGATGACGGTCCTGCTGTTCGGCCTGCCGTATCTCGCGTTCGTCGCCCTCTGAGCGACGGACGCTCGCCGGTCGACGTTTAAGGCGGCCCGGACCGTACCGCGCCGCCATGCAGACTCGGGCGAGGCGTCCCGGTGACGCGGGATGAGCGGCGACACCGGCGCGGACCTCGTGGCGGACGCGTTCGAAGCGTACGGCGTGCGCCACGTCTTCGGTAATCCCGGCACGACGGAGCTGCCGGTGGTCCGCGCCGTCGGCGAGCGGGACCTGGAGTACGTCCTCGGCCTCCACGAGGACGTCGCGGTCGGGATGGCCGCCGGGTACGCTCAGACCCGACGGTACCACGCCCACCACGAGTCCGGCGTCAAGCCGGTCGGGGTGGTCAACCTCCACGTGGCCCCCGGAACGGCCCACGGGCTCGGCAATCTCTACAACGCCTCGGTCACCGGCGCCCCCCTCGTCGTCACCGCCGGAAACCACTCGACGGACTTCCGGGCGCAGGAACCCATCCTGTCGGGAGACCTCGTCGAGCTCACCGACCAGTTCTGCAAGTGGAGCGACGAGGTCCTCGACGTCGAAAGCCTGCCGACGCTGCTCCGCCGGGCCTTCCGTGTGGCGCTTACGCCGCCGACGGGGCCGGTCTTCCTCGCGCTCCCGCTCGACGTGATGCAGGCCGAGACCGACGCCGAGCCGGAGCGGTTGGGGCCTATCCCGACCGCGGGAGCCGGCGACGCCACCCAGGTCGACCGGGCGGCCGACCTCCTCGTGGCGGCCGACCGGCCGGTGCTGGTCGTCGGGGACCACGTCGCCCGGGCCGGCGCCGTCGAGGCGGCGGTCGACCTCGCCGAGGCGGCCGGCGCCCGGGTGCACGGCGAGATCCTCGCCTGCGAGGTGAACTTCCCCACCGGCCACGACCAGTGGGTCTCCTACCTCCCGCCCGATGCCGACCTCGCGCGGACGCTGCTGAGCACGGACACGCTCGTGCTCGCGGGCTGTTCGACGAACACGACGCTCACCCGTCACGAGGGCGAGCTCGTCGATTCAGAGACGACGGTCGTCCAGCTGAGCGACGACGCCTGGGAGGTCGGCAAGCTCGTGCCGGCCGACGCCGCCGTGGTGGGCGACCCCGGCGCCGTCATGGACCGGATCGCCGAGCGGGTCCGGCGCGGCCTCGACGCCGGCGAGCGGGCCGCCCGGCTCGAGGACGTGGCGCGATTCAAGGCGATGGCCGACCAGCAAATGCGGGCGTTGGGCGAGGACGCGGCCGACGACCCGCGGGCCTCGAAGGCCGAGCTGGTCGACGCCATGCGTGAGGCCGCCCCCGGGGCCTACATCGTGGACGAGGGCGTGACCGCCAAGTACGCCATGCTGACCCGGTGGCCCCTGGCCGCCGAGCAGTACGTCTCGAACAAGGGCGGCGGGCTCGGCTACGGCCTCCCCGCCGCCGTCGGCGCCGCGATGGCCGAGGCGATGCGCGACGAACCCCGCGACGTCGTAGGGTTCGTCGGCGACGGCTCCTACCTCTACTACCCCCACGCGCTGTACTCCGCGGCCCGCTACGGCGTCGACCTGGCGGTCGTGATTCCCGACAACCGGAACTACCGCATCCTCAAGGACAACGCCGCCGACCTGTTCGACGACGACGCGGCGGCCGAGTCCCTCGTCGGCGTGGACATCGACCCGCCGGTCGACCTCCCGGCGAACGCCGAGAGCCACGGCGCGACCGGTCGGCTGGTCGAGGATCCCGACGCCATCGCCGACGCGGTCGCCGACGCCATCGCGGCCGACGGCCCGGTCGTCGTCGACGTCCTGGTCCACGACTGACCGGCCGCATCTACCTTTATGCGCCCCCCTGGCGAAGCGGCGGGCCGATGCGTCCCTCCGAACCGCCGTGGCGAACGGCATGACCCGCGACGTCACGCTTCCGGTCGCCTCCCAGCCGGCGCTCGACGACTACGCCGACCTCGCCGGTCGGGCCGAGGCGCTCGGCTACGACCGGGTCTGGCTCCCCGAGACCTGGGGCCGCGACGCGGTCACCGTGCTGGCGGCCATCGCCGAGCGGACGACCTCGGTCGGACTCGGCGCGAGTATCCTCCCCGTCTATTCCCGGACGCCGGCGCTCGTCGGTCAGACCGCGGCGACCCTCCAGGAGCTCGCCGAGGGCCGGTTCCGGCTCGGCGTGGGCCCGAGCGGTCCCGTCGTCGTCGAGGGCTGGCACGGGGTCGGCTACGACCGGCCGCTCCGCCGCACCCGCGAAGCGATCGAGGTGGTCAAGGCGGTCGTCCGGGGCGAGGAGGTCGACTACCGGGGCGAGCTGTTCGACCTGGCGGGTTTCCGGCTCCGGTTCGACCCACCGACGCCGGCGCCCCCGGTCGACGCCGCCGGCATGGGGCCGAAGGCGGTCGAGCTGGCCGGCCGGTTCGCCGACGGCTGGCACGCGCTCATGTTCACCCCCGACGGCCTCCGCGAGCGCCTCGGGGACTTCCGTCGGGGCGTCGAGCTCGGCGGGCGCGACCGGTCGGCCCAGCGGGTCACCCTCGCCGTGCCGTGCTGTGCGCTCGAGGACGGCGACCGGGCGAGGCGGCTCGTCAGGGCCCATCTGGCGTTTTACGTCGGCGGGATGGGGACCTACTACCGCGAGGCGCTCGCCCGGCAGGGCCACGAGGAGCTAGCGAACGACGTCGCCGCGAAGTGGGGCTCGGGCGACCGGGAGGCCGCGGCGGCCGCCATCCCGGGCGACCTCCTCGATTCGCTCGGAGCGGCGGGAACTCCCGAGCAGGCCCGCGAACAGCTCGCGCGGTTCGGGTCGCTCGACGGCGTCGATGCCGTGTCCGTTTCCTTTCCGCGGGGTGCGGACCCGGACGACATGGCAGCGACGCTCGAAGCCCTGGCGCCCTGATGGGGCCGGCGGTCGGACCGTCGAGGGGTCAGGCGAACGTCTTCGAGACGTCCTCGTCCTCGTCGACCGCGGCGAGCTTCTCGCGGGCCTCCCGGAAGTCATCCATCGTGACCGCGGCCCGGTCGTCGCGGATGGCGACCATGCCGGCCTCGGTGCAGACGGCCTTGACGTCGGCACCCGACGCGCCCTCGGTCGTCGCGGCCAGGCGGTCGAAGTCGACGTCGTCGGCGAGGTTCATCGACCGGGTGTGGATCCGGAAGATGACCTTCCGGGCGTCCTCGTCGGGCTTCGGTACCTCGATGAGCCGGTCGAACCGGCCGGGCCGGAGGATGGCCTCGTCGAGCATGTCGAACCGGTTCGTGGCGGCGATGATGCGGATGTTCCCGCGCTCCTCGAAGCCATCCATGTTGGACAGGAGCTGCATCATCGTCCGCTGGACCTCGGCGTCGCCGGAGGTCTTCGAGTCCGTGCGCTTCGACGCGATGGCGTCGATCTCGTCGATGAAGATGATGGCGGGGTCGCGGTCCTCGGCGAGCTGAAAGAGGTCCCGGACGAGCCGGGCCCCCTCGCCGATGAACTTGTGGACGAGCTCCGAGCCGGCCATCTTGATGAAGG
>JBDGPL010000073.1:0-1286 GCA_042219705.1 Halobacteriales archaeon
GGATGGCGTCGGGGATGGTGACCCGCTGGGCGTGGCGCTCGTGGTCGGGCATCCGACCGACCAGCGAGACCGGCTGGAAGTTCACCCCGCGGACCACGTCGACGTTGGCGGCGGCGAACCGGACGATGTCCCCGAGCTGGTCGTCGTTTCGCCCCCCGATGACGGTCGGCACCAGGACGACCGGGAGGTCCGCCCGCCGGTAGGTCCGGATGGCCTCCGGCATCTCCCAGTAGTTCTTCGGGTTCGTCTTCGGGTCGACGCCGTCGAAGCTCGTGTAGATGGTGTTCACCCCGGCGTCCCGAAGGTCGCGGGCGAGCTCGACGTCGCCCGCGAGGACGCCGCTGTGGGTATTGAACTGGACGTGGTCGACGACGTCGTTCACGACCTCGACCACCTCGACGATGTCCTCGCGCATCGTCGGCTCCCCGCCCGTGATCTGGATGGCGTTACATCCGATGGGCGCCTCGTCGGCCATGGCCTCGGCCATCTCGCGGATCTGCGCCTTCGTGGGCTCGTAGAGCGGGTCGTCCTCCCGGGCGTAGAAGAAGCAGTACCAACAGCTCAGGTCGCACCGGTTGGTGACGGTGATGTTCCCGAGGCCCGTGTGGGACTTGTGCATCGGGCAGAGGCCGCAGTCGACGGGGCACGACGCGGGACCGTCGGGCACGTGGTGGTACGACTCGAGGTGGTTGTCATCGTCCGCCCACCGGCGGGCCCGGGCATAGAGGTCGGCGTCCCGCCAGTAGACGTCGCGCACCTCGCCGTGGTCGGCACACTCCTTAGCGAGGCGGACTTCGCCCGCCTGCTCGTAGACGACCATCGGAATCAAGAGGTCGTCGTAGCGTCCTTCGGCGACGCAGTCGGGACAGAGGCTCCCGGTGACCTTCAGTACCCGGTCGGCGTCCGGCGCCAGGTCGGCCGCCAGCCGCGCCGCCTCCTCGCGGGAGACGGGAGCCTGGCGGGAGAGTGTGAAATCGGCGGCATCCCGGCCACGGGTCGTGGTCGCCATCCGGCTCGCCATCGCTACCTCACCCCCAATTTCTTGGTATGGTACCGAACGGGCCTAAAATATCCCACACAGTATTGGGGGATATTTAAGAACGCGCCGGTGCGGGGGCGGCTCCTCCGCGTCATCGCGGGCAAGAGTTGCCGCGCGAATCGAGCACGGCCCGGGGCGCGCCCACTCCGCCGCGACGAGGGGAGAACCGGGACGATTAACCGTGGAGTGTGGATGAGTGGGCTACAGCGAGCCCTACACGACGACTCCGACCAATGATGTTTCCTCG
>JBDGPL010000073.1:1386-7850 GCA_042219705.1 Halobacteriales archaeon
ATGAGTGGGCTACAGCGAGCCCTACACGACGACTCCGACCAATGATGTTTCCTCGATATCTGCGGGTGACACACAGCCGCTCTGTTACCGTCGTCACCCACCACCGATAGAGCGAAAACGATTCGACATTCGTCGTCGACCCCGAGGGCTCTCGTTGGCAGACGGTGTCTGTCGGGCGGTCAGAGGATTCTACAGCACGTGTGAGCTCGAACTCATCGATTGGCGGCCCAGGAGTCTCGCGTCTAGTCGAGGGGCGCCTGGGTCTCCGATCCCGCCGGGGCGTCGTGGTCGTGGGCGTGGTCGTGGCCCTCTTCGGCCTCGCCCGCCGGGACCTCGCCGTCCTCGATGGCTTCGAGGTTCTTGAGGTTGTCACGCTCCTCGAAGTCGTCGACGGCCGCGAGCAGGTCGGCCTGGGTGACCTGCCGGCGGTCCTGGGCCAGGGCCTCGAGGACCGCCTCGCGGAGCACGAGCCGGATGTCCGAGCCGGTCAGCCCCTCGGTGGCCTCGGCCAGCTCGTCGGCGTCGAACCCCTCGATATCCATCCGCCGGGTGATGACCCCGAAGATGTCCCGGCGCATGTCGCGGTCCGGCCGGGGGAAGTTGACGATCTCGTCGAACCGCCGCCAGGCGGCCGCGTCGAGCTGGTCGGGGTGGTTCGTCGCGCCGATGAGGAGCACGTCGTCGCGGATGAGGGAGATCTCGTCGATGGATTTGAGCAGCGTGTTGACCGCGCGCTTGAGCGCGGCGTGCTCGTCCGACCGGCGGGTCTTCGCCACCGAGTCGAACTCGTCCATGAACAGGATGCACGGCGAGAGCCGCTTGGCGACCTCGAAGGTCCGGTCGACGTTCTTGCTGGTCTCGCCGAGGTACTGGCTCGTGACCATCGAGAGCTTGACCTCGACGAACGGGAGGTCGAGCTGGTGGGCCAGCGCCCGGGCCACCGAGGTCTTCCCGGTTCCCGGCGGGCCGACGAACAGCAGCTTGCCGATCTCCCGCAGCCCGATCTCGGCGAGGTACTCGCGGTGCTCGATGGCCTTGCCGATCTTGCGAATCTCGTCCTCCTGGTCGGGCGTCAGCACGAGGTCGCCGAGGGTCATCTCGATCTCCTCGGGTGCCTTGACGTCGACCAGGTCGAGCATCTCCTCGTCGTCCTCGTCGAAGTACTCCGCCAGCAGGCCGTCGATCCAGGCCCGGTCGGCCTGGATGGGCCGGTTCGACCCGCGGGCGGACTCGTAGTCCACCTCGACGCCGTCGCGGCCCTCGAAGAGGTGGGCCAGCGTCGGATTCGTCCCCAGGAGCTCGTCGTCGGCCCGCTCGAGGAACCACTCCTCGGCCAGCTCGGGCTGGGTCAGCGACAGCTGGTCGGTGAAGCCGTCGCGGTCGGTGAACATGAGGTCGGACACCGCGGCCCAGGGGTCGTCGATGCCGGCCGCCGCGGCAGCGTCGTCCTCGGTCACGACAAGCGGCCGCTCGATCTCCCCGTCCGACCAGTAGACCTTCCGGATGCGCGGGGGCAGGTCGTTGGGATCCAGGGAGCGCTCGTCGGTGTAGTGGCGGGCGGTCAGCAGCAGTTCCACCACGGCCAGGGCGCCGTCGGTCATTCCCATGGACTACCCGCCGCAGCCCTATAAGCCCCACCGTTCCCGGAGAGGGGGACGGCGGGCCGGTGCCGACGCGTCGCTCCTGGTCGAAGGCGTCGAGACGCCGTCGACCCCGGCGGAGGCCCCTACTCCACCCCGGCCGCCAGCTCCAGCGGCTGGCCGAACCGGCCGCCGAAGGCTACTTCGTCCAGCGGCTTGCGGTCCTTCCGCCCCCGGATCTCCCGGGTCGGATAGCCGAACCCCACGACGGCGGTGAGGGCGTAGTCGTCCGGGAGTTCGAGGAATTCCCGGACGTCGTCCTGGTCGACGGTGTAGATGCGCGAGCCCACGCCCCGCTCCCAGGCCGCGAGCTGCATGTGGGTCAGCGCCCGGCCGGCGTCGATCTCGTGGAAGTCGTAGCTCGGGTCGGTACAGACGACCACCGCGAAGTCCGCGCCGGCGACCCAGCCCCCCGTCGGGCTCAGCTCGCTCAGCCGCTCGAGGTCGGCGGCGTCGTCCAGAAGGACGAACCGCCAGTGCTGGAGGTTCTGGCCGCTCGGCGCCAGCCGGCCGGCCTCGAGGACGGCCCGCTTCGTGTCGGCGTCGACCGCGTCGTCGGCGAACTCCCTGATGTCGAGCCGGGTCTCGATGGCCTCCATGACGTCCATGTCTCACGCTGGGCAGGGCACGGATTTGGGCCTTCTGGACGCGTTGCACCGCGGGGGCGCCCCCCGGGGCGGCACTGGCCACGTCGATGGGCCTTTGGCCCCGCCGCGCCGAGACCGAGCCATGGCCGCCGACACCACTCCGGTCATCGCCGGGGCCGTCCGGACCCCCCAGGGCAAGGAGGACGGCGTCTTCGCCGACGTCAGAGCCGAGGACCTCTCCATCCCGCTCATCGAGACGCTGCTTGCCGACAACGCCCTCGACCCCGACACCATCGACGACCTGATGTGGGGCGTCGCCCAGCAGCGCGGCGAGCAGGACAACAACGTCGCCCGGGTCATCGCGCTGCTCTCCCCGCTCGGGGAGGGGACCCCGGCGACCACCATCAACCGTTGGTGCGCCTCGTCGATGCAGGCCATCATGTCGGCCTCCGACGCCATCCGGGCCGGCCAGCGCGACGCCATCATCGCCGGCGGCGTCGAGTCCATGACCCGGGTCCCCATGGGCGAGTCCTACGGCGACCTCCATCCCGAGCTCGGCGAGCGGTACAACGTCTACGACCTCCAGATGGGCATGACCGCGGAGAAGGTGGCCGACGAGTTCGGCGTCCCACGGGAGGAACAGGACGAGTACGCGCTGCGCAGCCACGAGCGCGCCGCCGAGGCGACCGAATCCGGGCGCTTCGACGACGAGATCGTCCCCATCGAGACCGACGACGGCCCCGTCGACGAGGACGAGGGCATCCGCCCGGACACCAGCCTCGAGGCACTCAGCTCCCTGCCGCCGGCCTTCCAGAGCGACGGCACCGTGACGGCCGGAAACTCCTCGCAGATATCCGACGGCGCGGCCGCCACGCTCGTGACCAGCGAGGCGTTCGCCGAGGACCACGGCCTCGACGTCCTCGCCTCCATCGGAGACCACCACGTCGCCGGCGTCGACCCGACCATCATGGGCATCGGTCCGGTGCCCGCGACCCGGGGGCTGCTCGACCGCACGGGCCAGTCCATCGACGACTTCGACCTCGTCGAGCTCAACGAGGCCTTCGCCAGTCAGTGCCGATACAGCCAACGGGAGCTCGGGATCCCCGACGAGAAGTTCAACGTCAACGGCGGCGCCATCGCCATCGGCCATCCGCTCGGGGCGTCCGGCGCCCGGCTCCCGGTCACCCTCATCCACGAGATGGAGAAGCGCGGCGCCGACCGCGGCCTGGCCACGCTCTGCGTGGGGTTCGGCCAGGGCGGGGCCATTACCTTCGAGCGCCGGTAACTGGACCGCCGGGCCCGGCGCCCGCCTCGACGGCCTCGACGCTGTCAGGCTCGACCGATGAACCCGCTCCAGCGATTCCCGTTAGTTGGGAAACATATTACGAGTTCATCATCTCGGCGAGCAATGGGAGCTCCATGGCTCACCAGATCCACACGCACACGTTCGGCCGGGAGTTCGATGTCGAGTACGCCCCCAGCCTCGTCGGCTACTGGGCGGTATTCCTCCGCCTCGTCGTCGGCTACTGGTTCCTCATGGCCGGCCTCACCAAGTACGCCTGGTTCCCCGGCGGCGAGGCGTTCAACGCCGCCGGCTGGATGACCGGCGCGACCCAGGGCACCCTCGTCCACGGCTTCCTGTCGTGGGTCGCTAGCGTGCCCGCCCTGCTGGCGTTCACCAACGTCATGATTCCGCTGGGGGAGACCCTCATCGGCCTCGGCGTACTCCTGGGCGCGTTCGTCCGGCTCGCGTCGCTCTTCGGCGCGTTCCTGATGGCGTTCTTCTACCTGGGGAACGCGGACTTCGCCCACGGCTACGTGAACAGCGAGTTCATGGGCCTGGTCCTGTTCGTCACCCTCATCGTCTGGGGCGCGGGCCGGGTCTATGGCGTCGACCGGTTCATCGAGGCGACCGCGACCGTCCGGCGGCACCCCTGGCTCCGGTACCTGCTCGGATAACGCCACGTAGAAGCCCACCGGGCCGGCGGGGTCGGACCCGTCGACCCGACGATTGCTGTTTTCCGCGGTCTTCGGTCATCTCGGCGACCGCCGGCCCGATTTGCCGTCGAAGAGTCGCCGAGCGACGCCGGGTCAGATCTCCCGGCGCGGCCCGAGCGAGAGGCCGCCGTCGATCTCGATGACGGTGCCCGTCAGATAGGCGGCATCCCCGGAGGCAAGAAACGCCACGGCCGCCGCCTGCTCCTCGGGCTCGGACCACCGGCCCAGCGGGATCTTCGCGGCGGTGGCGGCGCGCTCCTCGTCGGTCTGGCCGTCGGCGAGCGGCGTCAGTACGACGCCGGGGCAGATGGCGTTGACCCGGATGCCGTGCTCGCCGAGGTCCCAGGCGAGGTGCTTCGTCAAACCGATGAGGCCCCACTTCGAGGCCGTGTAGTTGGCCGTCCCGTGGTAGCTGATGTTCCGGCCGGCCATCGAGGAGACGTTGATGACCCGTCCGGTTCCGGCCTCGATCATCGACGGCACGGCCGCGTAACAGCAGTTGTAGGCCCCGGTGAGGTTCACGTCGAGGACGTGATGCCAGTCCTCGGGCGGCAGCTCCGCCGGGAAGTCGCCGCCGCCACCGACCCCGGCGTTGTTGACGAGGACGTCGATGCGGCCGAAGCGGTCGCGGGTGGCCGCGGCGAGCGCCTCGGCGTCGTCGAGCGACGTGACGTCGCATTCGACCGCCACGGCGTCCCCAGCCGCGTCGAGCTCGGCGGCCGTCCGTTCGGCCGCCTCGGCCTGCACGTCGGCGACGACGACGTTCGCGCCCTCGGCGGCCAGCCGGCGGGCGATGGCCCGACCGATCCCCTGGGCGGCGCCGGTCACGATGGCGGTCTGGCCGGTCAGCCGGCCGGGCACCGGGCTCGGTCGTTCGGTCATACCGGCCGGCTCGACGCGACCGGTGAAAGCCGTTCGGAACGGTGCGCGACGGACCAGCCGAGCCCCGGCGACGACGGCCGCCCGACGTCGCCGGGAGCGATAGCCGGGAAACACCTAACCGCGCGCCGGTCCCGTGATCGTCATGGACCTCTCGGGACTGACGGCGTTCGTTACCGGGGCCGGCCAGGGGATCGGCCGGGAGATCGCCATCGCCTTCGCGGAGGCCGGGGCGGCCGTCGCCATCACCGACGTAACCGACCGCACCGAGGAAACCGCGACGCGAATCGACGAGCGGACCGATAGCGAGGCGGATACGGTCTCGCTGCGGTGTGACGTCACCGACGAGGACGCGGTCCGACGGGCGGTCGAAGCGGCGGTCGACGACCTGGGAAGCCTCGACTGCCTCGTCAACAACGCCGGTATCGCCGGGCCGACGGCCCCGGTCGAGTCGGTCGACGTCGGCGCGTTCGAGGAGACGCTGGCGGTCAACCTCGTGGGGCCGTTCACGGTCGCCAAACACGCCGCGCCCCACCTCCGGGCGAGCGAGCAGGCGAGCGTCATCAACGTCGCCTCCATTGGCGGGAAGCAACCCTACCCGAACCGGACGCCGTACGCGGCCTCGAAGGCCGGCCTCATCGGGCTCGCGCGAACCCTCGCCCACGAGTTCGCCGACGACGGCGTGACGGTGAACACCATCAACCCCGGGCCGGTCGCGGGGCCGCGCGCCGAGGCAGTGCTGGAAGCGCGGGCCCAGGAGGCCGGCGTCGGCTACGAGGAAATACTAGCGCGCCAGGAGGACGACATCCCGCTCGGGGAGATGGTCGAGCCCGAATCCATCGCCGACATGGCGGTCTTCCTGGCGAGCGAGCGGGCCCGGCAGGTGACGGCCCAGGACGTCAACGTCGACGGCGGCATGGTGTGGTGGTGAGCCCGTCGGTCGCGCTCCCACGATCCCCATCGATGGACGGGCCGACCCGGCAGCCGGGGTCTCAGTCGTGTGGATGGCACCACTCGATCGCCTCCCGGACCGCCTCCCGGCGGCCGAGGAAGGTCAGATGGTCGCCAAGCTCGAGGGTGAACTCGGGCGAGGGGACCTGGTTTTCGCCCTCCCGGCTCACCAGCGCGATCAGACAGCCGTTGGGGAGCTCCTCGTCGAGCTCGCCGATGGTTCGGCCGACCATGGCTTCGGCCGTGACCTCGATCTCTTGGACGTCGCCGCTACGCCCCAGCTCCGTCATCCAGGCCGACAGCGCCGGCCGCTCGATGGCGTTGTCCAGGGCCCAGGCCGTCGCCTGCGAGGAGGAGATGGCCCGCACGCCGAGCTCCTCGAAGGCGTCGACGTTGTCCGGGTTGTTCA
>JBDGPL010000074.1:0-9326 GCA_042219705.1 Halobacteriales archaeon
GAACTGGATCTCGCTGGTGTCCTGGAACTCGTCGACCATCACGTAGTCGAACGCCAGCTGCTCGCGGAGGCGGTCGTGCTCGCACAGCAGCACGTAGGCGAGCCCCTGGAGGAAGCCGAAGTTGAGGTAGTTCCGCGAGAGCGCGAACGCGAGGTAGCCGTGGTAGACGTCGTGGACGAACGCCTTCAGCGCCTCGCGGTCCTCGGCGAAGGCCCGCTCGGCAACGGCCGACGGGACGGCCTTCGTGCCGTCGCCCCGAACCTCGACGCGCCGCGGCGCCGCCGCCCGGTAGCACTTGTCCTTGCCATAGCCCGTGAGAGCCGACCGGAGTTCGGACTGCTTTCGGCCGTCGTTCCGGGGCTGGTTGGCCTCCTCGAACCACGCCCGGAACGCCTCGAAGTCCCCGTCGAGGTGGCGCTCGCCGTTCCGGTACCAGCCCTCGGCCGTCGGGAAGACGCCCTTCGCAGCGAGTTGGTTGATGAGGCCCAGCAGCTCGGTCGGGTCCGAGACCACGCGGAAGACGTCGGCGTGCTCGGGATGGTCGTCCGAGAAGCCATCGATGAACTCCCGGAACCGCTGCTCCTCGAGCAGCTCGTCCTCGAGCAGCCGGGTCGCGCTCGTGATGCCGTCGTCGATCCCCAGGAGCCGCGGCGCCGCGAAGCCGTGTTCGAGCAGGATGTCGTGACAGAGGCTGTGGAACGTCCCGATGGGGGCGTCGCGGAGCGCCTGGAGCCCGTAGGCCGAGCGCTCGACGACCCGCTCCTTCATCTCCGTCGCCGCGTTCCGCGTGAACGTCACCAGGAGGACGTCGTCGGGCTCGACGCCCGGCTGGTCGACGATGGTCGCGTACCGCCGGGTGGCCGCGAACGTCTTGCCGGTCCCCGGGCCGGCGTCGACGCAGTAGACCCCCTCCGTCCCCTCGATGATCCGTTCCTGGGCGTCGTTGGGCTCAGTCATCGCCCTCGAGGAGCATGTCGCGGTGGTCAACCCGGCGCCAGTTCGGCTCGCCACCCGGCCCCTCGACGGGGAACCGGGCCTCGCCGGCGCGGTAGCGGTTCAGCTCGTCCAAGCGGCCCTCGACGAACGCCTCGAACGCGTCGAGGTCGTCGGCGAAGAAGTGGTTGTCCCGGACGTCCCGGAGATATCGAAGGGCCTGCGCCCCGCCCTTCTCGACGTACTGGTACTCGCCGACCTGGACGCGAAGCGACTGCAGCAGGGCCTGGCCCAGCTCGGAGTCGAGGAGCTCCTCGGAGTCGCGGGTGTCGGGGAACGGGTGGGCCTCGATTATCTCGCGATACGTCTCGAAGTCGGCCTGGACGAAGGTCTTGGTACAATCGTTCGGCGCCTCGTCTTCCAGCTCGTCGAAGACCGCCCGACTCCCGATGTGGTCCTCGAACTCGACCGGATGATAGGTCACGGTCGTCAGGCACTCGTCCAGGGCCGCCTCCCCGGTCACGAGGTCGTCGAGCGTCCCGGTGAAGTGGAAGAAGGTGAACTGCAGCCGCTCGCCCGGTCGCTTCGAGCGGAGGTACGCGAGGTAGAGCGGCGCCTGGAAGCTCGGTTTGTCGTGTGGGTCGTCGAGGGCGGCCTGGCTCACCACCTGATAGGTCGAGTCCTTCGAGCCGCTCTTGTAATCGACGAGATGGGTGGGGTTGAGGACGAGGTCGATCTTCCCCTTCATCCCGAGGTCCGCGTCCTCGAACCAGTACTCGGTATGGGGCGTCTCGATATCGAGGCCGAGCTGGTGGGCCACCTCGTTCCGGCCCCAGCCCGTATCGGGCGTGAGGAAGTCCGCCCCGACCGGCGGGTGCTCCTCCAGGAACTCGACGATGGTCTCCAAGCCGGTTCGGTAGCGGGTCCGGTTCACCGGCTGGTCGACGTCCCGGTCGAAGGCTCGGGTCACGTCGAGCATCAGCTCGACGACCTGCCCGAGCCGCTCGTCGTCGAACCGGTCGGGGTGGTTCACGTAGCACTCCGCGAAATCGTGGAAGAGGTTGCCGACGGTCAAGTAGTCCCGGTCGGGGCTGTCGACGAGCTGGCCGAACTGGTAATCCCGGGGACTGTTGACGAAGGTGTTGAGGCTGGATTGGCTGACGGTCTCGACGGCTTCAGGAGAGACATCGACCGGTTCGCTGTCGAACCCGTCACCGGTCGGGAGGAAGGTGCGGGTGTGTCGCTCGGGGTTGAGGTCGGAGAACCGCTCGATCGACTCCTCGAGGAGCTCGTTGAAGTAGAGACACGGCGTGACCGGCCGGCCACCCCGCTCGTCCTGGACGAGGTAGTACTGCTCCCGGCCGTTCTGGAGGAGCAGCTGGAACTGCTGGAGGTTCCGCTGAAACTCCGCCGCCCGGTCGACCCACGGCCGACGCGGCGGGTCGTGAGACCAGCCCTCATCGAGGCCGAGATAGAACACCGCCGGCCGGTCGACGTAGGCGGCGCTCTTCGCATCCGCCAGCAGGACGCCGTCGTCCTCTCGCTCAACCGGAACCTCGTAGCGCTGGAGGTAGAACTCGAGGTTGTCGAGGTTGGTCGATGTGACCGGCTCCTCCAAGAGATCCAGTGTCTCCAGCTCGTTCTCGAATCGGTCGAGGTCCGCACGAGCTTCGGACTCGAACGCGTCGAGCGCCGACGCGTAGGTCCGACCGCCGATCGAATTACAGAACTCCCGGAGCCACGACACGGCGGGCACGTCCACCTGGTGCAGTCGTTTAGCGTCGTGGTCGATGTCGACGGAGGCCCCGAGACGGGTGAGAACCGGCCGGACGTCGGCGATCTGAACATTGCTCCCCGAGAGCGACACACGGAGGAGCTGGAGGAATGCCCGGTGGTCGGGGTCGTCGTTGAAACCCGGCCCGCCGTAGTAGGGAATCGACGCCTCCTCGAGGGCGGCTTCGATGAGCGAGGAGAACTGGCTGCCGCGGTCGAGCACGACCGCGACGTCGTCGGCGTTCTCCTCGGTCACGCTGTCCAGCACCGCGTCGACGATGGCCGCCCGGGAATCGAAGATACGGAACGGCGGCAGGTCGAACGACGCGTCCGAAAACGGCGAGATCCGTGTCGCGTCCGGGGGGATGACTGAGCGCTCGAGCGGCGTGAACCGGTCGTGGCCGATGACGGCGACCGACCGGTCGTCCTCGATCCGGTCTTCCGAGAGCCGAGTCGACGTGAGTTCGAGGTCCCGGATCACGTCGAGGACCGTTTCGGTGGCGGTATTCGCGTACGGTGGATACTCGAGGATCGCCTCGGGCGCACCCTGGTGTTCCCAGCACTGCAGGACGTTGCCGATGGCGTACGCGGCTTCCTTCCACGACAGGTCGGTTTCCCGGACCACCTGAATGAAGGCCGTGCGGCCTTCATCGCGCTCCCGTCGCCCGGCGAGCATCCGGCGGGGCCTGACGGCGAACGGGCCGAAGTGGGGGGCCTCCAGGCGTCGGGTCAGCGCTGTCCCGAGGGGTTGGTCCCGGACCAGGACGAGGTCGTGGTCCCGGCAGTCCTCGTAGAGCCGGTCCACGGACTTCGCCCGCGAGATAGGCACGACTCGCAGGACCAACCCGATTCGTAAAAATCCATCTGCTGTCGAGGTAATCGATTCGAGGGGAAAGGGCGACGGGAGCTGCTGGTTGGCCCCAAATGGGGAGGATGGGGCTATCGGCGTCGGATTGACCAACAGCCATCATCCCGTTCAGAGCCGATCCGGATCCTGATTCGATGCGTCATCAAACGCGTCAGGGAACCGCTGATACTCACTGGCACGACCCCGCCCCTCCCCGGGTGGACGATCGTCGTCATCCGCCGTAGTGGTCCTCCGTTGGAACCGCACCATCCCCCACTCGCCGTTGGAGATACAGCTCCCGGTTCGGTTCAGCCGATCGCCGGTTCGATGGGGTCCAAATCGTCGTTTTTGGACCGCTCAAGGGGGCTGAACATCCCGCCAGCCGCGGCGGCGCCGCGACCATCACCGCCCGTCCCCTTCCCGGCATGTTATCGATTCCATACGGTGAGAATGCGGGAAGGGGACTAAGCCCGCGCCCGTCGTAGTTCGGTCCGTTCCTGGCGCTGGGCATGGCCCGATCGGAAGCCCCCATCGACCACCGGGTGGCCGAGGCACGGTATCGATCCCGAAACGAGCGACCCAGGACCGAGGAGCCCACCAATGGCAACCCACCAACCCACCCCCGTCGACCGCGGCGTCCGGACCCTGCTGGCCGAGCCGAAGTTCGAGCTGATGCCCTTCGCGAGCTTCTGGGACCAGGCGGCCCACCTCCCCGACGGCGCGACCATCGCCATCACCACCTCCCCGAAGCTCGGGCTCGACACCACCATCGAGCGGGCCGAGGCGGCCGCCGCCGAGGGTTACACCCCGATCCCGCACATCGCCGCCCGGTTCGTCGAGGACCGGGACCACCTCGAAGCCATCGCCGGCCGGCTGACCGAGGCCGGCGTCGACGACATCCTCGTCATCGGCGGCGACGCCGAGGAGCCGGTCGGCGAGTACGAGTCGAGCTATCGGTTCCTCGAGGCGCTCGCGGAGACGGACCACGCCTTCGATGCGGTCGGCATCGCGGGGTATCCGGAGGGCCACGAGTTCCTCTCCGACGAGACGCTCGCCGAGGCCATGGCGAAGAAGGCGCCCCACGCGACGTACATCGTCACGCAGCTCTGCTACGACGCCGGGGCCATCATCGACTGGCTCGAGGACGTCCGGGGCCGGGGCATCGAGCTCCCGGTCGACGTGGGCGTCCCGGGGGTGCTGAAGTACCAGCGGCTGCTCGAGATCTCCCGGCAGGTCGGGGTGGGCGACTCGGTCCGCTTCCTCCAGAAGACGTCCGGCGTCCTCGACTTCGTGCGGCAGTTCATCGGCTCCCGGGGGAAGTACACCCCGACCGACCTCGTCGAGGGGCTCGCCCCGTACGTCGACGACCCCGAGTACGGCATCCGGAACAGCCACCTCTACACGTTCAACCAGGTCGCCGACACCGAGGACTGGCGCCGGTCGATGCTCGAGCGGTAGGCTGGACGCCCGGCTCGTGCCCGGGCGGCCGGTGGAGGCGGGAACCTTTGCTGTCCCGGCCCGTAGTGTCCGTCGGGACCGTGCCCAGCCAGACGCGCCTCGACCACGACCGCGGGGCGGGAGATCCGGTCGAGGAGTCGACGGTCGAGGACCTGGTCCGGCGGGCCGTCCGGGCCACCTACGCGCCCGGGCGGCTGGAGCAGGACGTCGACTACGTCGACGCCCACTACGAACAACGCCACGGGGACACTCACTGCCTGCGGGTCCGGGCGCCGGACCACGAGCTGTTGGCCTTCGAGCGGTGGCTGGTCGTCACCCTCGACGACCGGCGGGTCCACCTCTGCGGGGCGGGCCGCTCGGGCCCGACCGAGTTCTACGTGCGGGCCCGCCTCGACGGGCCGACCCCGCGGTGACGCCTCGGGCGCCGGCCGGCGTCGGGTCAGTTCGTCGAACGCTGCCGACGCCAGCAGGCCCACCGACTCCCGCCGGTCACCGGCCGGGGACGCCGCCCGACCCGCCCGCGACCATCGCCCGGTCGTACTCCACCCGCTCGAGGCCGACCGCGCGGGCGTGCTCGACCACCGCCGCGTACTCCTCGGCGGTGACCCGCCGGTTGATGTCGGCGTAGCGCTCCTCGGTCCGGGCTTCGTAGTGGGGCCGGTACTGGGCCATCACGTTGACGTAGGTCTGCCGGCTCACCTCCTCGGCGAGGAAGTCGAGCACCCCCGTCGCGTTCTCGACGCCGTCGGGCATCACGAGGTGGCGGACGAGCAGGCCGCCGGTGGCCAGGCCGTCGTCGTCGACCCGCAGGTCGCCGACCTGGCGGTGCATCTCCCGGAGCGACGACCGGACGTTCGACCAGTAGCCCGGCGCCTTGGAGTACCGGGCCGCCGCGGCGTCGTCGGACCACTTGACATCGGGCATGTAGACGTCCACGACGCCCTCGAGGAGCTCGAGGATCTCGGCGCGCTCGTAGCCCCCGCAGTTCCAGACCACGGGGATTTCGAGCCCACGCGCGGCGGCCAGTCGGACCGCCTCGACGAGGTGAGGCGAGTGGTGAGTCGGCGAGACGAAGTTGACGTTGTGACAGCCCCGGGCCTGCAGCTCCAGCGCCATCTCCGCGATGTCCTCGGCGGTGGCGGGCTCGCCCTGCGCCTCGTGGCTGGTCTCGAAGTTCTGACAGAAGACGCAGGCCATGTTGCAGTGGGCCAGGAAGATGGTGCCGCTGCCGTCCTGCCCGCGCAGGACGTCCTCCTCGCCGTGGTGGTCGAAGTAGCTGGAGACGAAGGCGGTGTCGTCGACCCGGCAGGCGCCGGTCTCGCCCGCCGTCCGGTCGACCCGGCAGTCGTACGCACAGAGGTCGCAGTCGGCGTACCGGGCCCGGAGCGCCTCGACCCGGCGCTCGAACTCGGCGTCGGACAGGGACCGGTAGTTCGGCGTGGTCGCGGGTCGCGCGCCCATCGTCCCCGTGCTACCGGCCGACCGACAAAGAGCGTACCGGCGAGGCGGACGGCAGCAGCTTTAGGGCCGAGCCCGGTAGGGCCGCCGATGACCGACGACCCCCGCGCGGGCCGGTACCGGGCCGCGTTCGAGTCGGCGTTCGACGCGATGGTCATCGCCGACGACGACGGCGTCTACCTCGACGCCAACCCGAGCGCCTGCGAGCTGTTCGGCCTCGAGCGCGACGCGCTGCTCGGCCGGCGCATCGACGAGTTCGCCCCCGACGACTACGACTTCGAGGCCGCCTGGGCGAGCTTCCAGGCCGCCGAGCGCGAGCGGGCCACCTTCCCGCTGGTCCGGCCCGACGGCGAGCGCCGGCTGGTGGAGTACGCGGCGACGGCGGACATCGTCCCCGGCGAGCACCTCTCGGTGCTGCGGGACGTCTCCGGGCGGCTCGAGCGCGAGGAGGAGCTCCGCCGGCAGAACCGCCGGCTCGAGCAGTTCGCGAGCATCGTGAGCCACGACCTCCGGAACCCGCTGAACGTGGCCCAGGGCCAGCTCGAGCTCGCCCGGGCCGAGCGCGACGACGACCACCTCGAGGCGGTCGCCCGGGCCCACGACCGGATGGCCGAGCTCGTCGACGACCTGCTCGCGCTCGCGCGCGCCGGCGAATCCGTCGGCACCGTCGAGCCGGTCGACCTCGCCGCCGTGGCCGAGGCGAGCTGGGCGGCCGTCGAGACCCCGGACGCGCGCCTCGCCGTCGAGACCGACCAGCGGGTGCGGGCCGACGAGAGCCGCCTGCGCCAGTTGTTCGAGAACCTGTTCCGGAACGCGGTGGCCCACGGCGGGCCCGACGTGACGGTCACGGTCGGCCGCCTCGACGACGGCCCGGGGTTCTACGTCGCCGACGACGGCCCCGGGTTCCCGGCGGCGGTCCGCGAGGGGCCGCCGGGGGCGGCGGACGCCGGCCTCGGCCTCGCCATCGTCCGCCAGATCGCCGCTGCCCACGGCTGGGACGTGACGCTGACGGCGGGTGCGGCGGGCGGCGCGCGCATCGAGGTTCGCGGGGTCGAACCCGTGGACCGGTAGAGAGGCGCGACGGGCCTCCCAGGCGCCTACGCCCGCTGCTCGGAGTACCGCTCGACGGCCTCGCGGATCGCCGCCAGCGGGCTGCCCACGCGGCCGTCGGCCACGCGGATGAGGCCGCCCGGGGCGTAGTCCGGCGCGTAGTCGAACAGCGAGTTGACCGCCCGGGCGGGCACCGAGACCGCCGCGAAGTCCTCGAGCACGTAGCCGCCGGCGACGTCCGCGCCGTCCCAGAGCGCGTCGGCGGCCCCGCCGGCCTCGAACGTGGCGGCCACCCGGCCGAGGCCGAGGTACTCGCCGTCGGCGTAGCAGAGCACGAGGTCGCCGGGCGCCATCCGCTCGAACATCTGCTCGTTGCGGTCGCCGGCGGGCACGGGGCCGACCCGAGCCGACGCGCGGTCGGCGAGCGCCGCCGGCCGCTCGGGGAGGTCGTCGAGGTCGACGGGCGAGGCCAGGGTCGACGCGAAGCGGTCGGGGTCCACCGCGGCGAGGAAGACGTTCGACCCGGCGTATCCCCCGGTGCCGGCGGCCTCGGCGTCGGTCATGCGCGTGTCGCCTCGTTAGGGACGGCCATTGGAGCGGCGGAGGGGGGCCTCATACTTGAACGTTGATTCCTTCGGCGAGGGGCCAACGGCCGCCGCCCTCACGGTTCGTAGAGGTGACACGCGACGCGGCGGTCCCCGGCGGGCGCCCGGTCGTCCGGCGTCCGTTCGCACGGCGACGCGAAGGTCGCCGCCAGCCGCTCGCGGGCCCGCTCGGCCTCGCCGTCGCGGAGCGCGTCGAGGGCGGCCGCGAGGGCGGCCTCGGCGTCGTCGTCCGGCAGCGGGTCGGGGATGCCGTACCGCGACCGGAGGCTCCCGGCGCGTTCCCGGTCGGCGCCGCCCCGGAGGGCCACCCGGAGCGCCATCACGCCCCGCCAGGCGTTGTCGGGGTGGTCGACGCCCGACGGCTGGATGACCGCCGGACACCGGGGGTGGAACCGGCAGCCGGCCGGCGGGTCGACGGGGTCAGGGACGTCGCCGCCCAGCCCCCGGGCCGGCTCGGCGTGGACGTCCGGCTCGGGGACGGCCTCGAGCAGGGCCGCGGTGTACGGGTGGTGGGGGTCGGCGAAGACCGCCTCCACCGGACCCACCTCGACGAGCTCGCCGGCGTACATCACCGCCACGCGGTCGCAGACCTCCCGGACGACGCCCATGTCGTGGCTGATGAGGAGCATCGTGAGGCCGAAGCGCGCCTGGAGGTCCTCGAGCAGGCCGAGCACGGCCGCCTGGACGCTCACGTCGAGCGCGCTCACCGGCTCGTCCGCCACGAGCAGCGTCGGGTTGAGCACGAGCGCGCGGGCGAGGGCGATGCGCTGCTTCTGGCCGCTCGAGAACTGATGCGGGTAGCGGTCGGCGGCGTCGGGCGGCACGTTCACCCGCTCGAGGGCGTCGGCGACGAGCGCCTCGCGCCGGTCGGGGTCGTCGAGGCCGTGGACGGCGAGCGGCTCCGCCACCGCCTCGCCGACGGTCATCCGCGGGTTGAAGCTGTCGGCCGGGTCCTGAAACACCATCTGGGCGCGCCGGCGGAACCGCTTCAGCTCGGCCCGGTCGAACGCCCCGACGCGGTCGCCACGGTAGACGACCTCGCCCGCGGTCGGCGACTCGAGGTGGAGCAGGGTCCGTGCCGCCGTCGACTTCCCGCAGCCGGTCTCGCCGATCAGGCCGAAGGTCTCGCCCCGTCGGATCTCGAAATCGATCCCGTCGACGGCTCTGACACGGCCGACCTCGCGCTGCAGGACCCCTTCGGT
>JBDGPL010000074.1:9336-9967 GCA_042219705.1 Halobacteriales archaeon
CGTGCCGTCGTCGTCTTCCCGCAGCCGGACTCGCCGACCAGCCCCAGCGTCTCCCCCGGCCGGAGGTCGAAGGAGATGCCGTCGACCGCCCGGAGCCGGCCGGTCCGTCGGCCGAGCAGGCCGGACCGGACCGGGTAGTGCTTCGTCAGGTCGCGGACCGAGAGCAGGGGGTCGGTCACCGGTCGACCCCCTCGGGGAACGCGCAGGCCGCCTCGGTCGGCCCGTCGCGGAACCGCGGCTGGCCGCCGTGGCGGCACACCGGGGCCGCGTGCGGACACCGCGGGTGGAACCGACAGCCGGCCGGCGGGTCCAGCGGGTCGGGGGGCGAGCCCTCGATGGGGCGGGTGTCGTCGCCGCGGCCCGGCAGGCAGTCGAACAGCGCCCGGGTGTAGGGGTGGGCCGGGTCGTCGAAGATGGCCGCCGCCGGCCCGCGCTCCATCACCTTCCCGCCGTACATCACCACCACCCGGTCGGCCACGTCGGCCACCACGCCCATGTCGTGGGTGACGAACAGCATCCCGAGGCCGTACTCGGCCCGCAGGTCCCGCAGGAGCGAGAGGACGTCGGCCTGGACGGTCACGTCCATCCCGGTCGTCGGCTCGTCGGCGACCAGCAGGTCCGGCTCGGCCGC
>JBDGPL010000075.1:0-2648 GCA_042219705.1 Halobacteriales archaeon
CAATGATCGAATCGGTCGGATTCCGCCCGTAGCAGCGGCCCTTCACACACCAGCAATCATCGTCGGCGATGAACCACGCGACGGCACGCCGAACGGCCGTCGGTTCGAACTGGTGATCGGCGTCGATACTGGCGATGACGTCCCCGTTCGCCCGGGGGAGGGCAAAATTGGTCGCTTTCGCTTTTCCGCCGCCGGGTTCGTCCCGTTCGATAGCCGTGAATCGCGGGTCCTCCGCGGCGGCCCGTTCGGCGATATCGGCCGTGTCATCCGTCGAATCCGCCTCGTAGCAGATGATGACCTCCAGCTTCGACTCGGGGTAGTCAAGCTGTTTGCAGGCCGCGATGGTCTCGGGCAGGACGGGTGCTTCGTTGTAGGCCGGAATGACGACGCTCACCGACGGCAGCTCGTCATCCGATGGGAGCTCCGGGCGGTCGGCCCGCCTGAACGAAAGGGCGGTAGAGACCACCGTCCGTCCCACGAGTCCCCACACCGCGACGAGCATGAGCGTATTCAGCGCGCGGGCATAGTGCTCCCAAAGGAACGAGGGAGCGAGGACAATCCCGACGAGGACGGTCGTTATTCCGCCAAAGAGCAGGACCGTGCCCGGACTGAACGACGTTTCATCGACCGTCCGAACTTCCATGAGCAGGGGATTGAACCCGGACGTTCAAAGGTTTTCATTTACCGAAGTGCCGCGTCTATTTGTTCGTCATTCCCGGCTCCACCTATGGGTTTAGATAGCTTCAAAGTGCGAAGTTCTCCCTGATTTTCCCGCTGGCAGGTGCTGTCTGGCCTGGACAAGTCGCGCCGGGCGGGCCTATCAGTTCATCAGACAACGACCGTCGATAGCTCCCTCAACTGACGCCACCGCCGACGTGGACGCCCGTTCCACGTGAATCGGCCCACGACCCTCGCTCGTGGGACGGGCCCAGGACCCGCGTCCGTGACGCGATGCGCCGGTTACTCGGCGATGACGCCACGCACCTCGGCCGTCGACAGCCCGATGGCGGCCCGATGCCCAAGGACGCCACCGCGGCGACCGTCTGCCCCGACAGCCCGGTCAGGTCGAACGCCGTCGCCGTCCTACGCCTCCGCGTTCGACTTCCAGGTCCGCACCTGGCTCGCGCTCACGCCGTCGAGGCTCCCGGCCACCTCGTCGGGGTCGGCCTCCCGCAGCTCGTCCACCGAGGTGATGCCCGCGCCCTCGAGCTTCGCCGCGGTCTTCTCGCCGATGCCCTTCACGGACTGCAGGCTGTTGGCCTTCGCCTCCTGCTCGGCCTGGTACTCCCGGTAGTTGCAGATGGGACACCCCAGCTCCCAGGGCTCGTCGCCGGAGTGGACCACCAGCTCCGGCAGGTCGTGCTCCGCACAGACGTCGTCGGTGACCTCGATGTCGCCCCGGCGGGGCAGCGGCAGCGAGTAGTCGCAGTCCGGATACCGGGTACACCCCACCAGCCGCGAGCCCGAGCGCACGCGCTTGATGGCGAGCTCGCCGCCCTCCGTTTCGCCACACTCGGGGCAGTCGCCGATGACGCGGTCCGCCTCCTCGTCGGCCGCGTCGGCCTGACACTGCGGGCAGCCATGGGTGAACGTCGACCGGCCGGCGAGCATCTTGACGTGGCGCAGGCCGTGCTCCTCGCAGGTCTCGCTGAGGACCTGCGGTTCGCCGCGGTTCGGCAGCGGCAGCGTGTACTCACAGTCGGGGTAGCCGTCACACCCGACGAAGTGTGAGCCGTACCGGCTCTTCCTGACGAGCAGCTGCTCGCCGCACTCCGGACACGGCCCCAGGGCCTTGTCGCGCTTGAGCGCCTCGCGGATGTGCTCGCCGACCTCGTCCTCGGCGCCCTCGAGCGCTTCGAACACCTCGGCGAGCATCTCCCGGGACTCGTCGGTGACCTCCGCCAGCGTCTTCTCGCCGTCGGCGATGGCGGCCATGTCCGCCTCGAGCTCCGCGGTCATCGACTCGGTCACGATCTGGTCGGCGTACTCCTCGGCGGCCTCGACGACGCCCCGGGCGAGCTGGGTCGGCCGCGGCGGGTTGTCCTCGATGTAGCCGCGGTCGTACAACTTGTCAATATGATTATGTCTTGTCGACTTCGTGCCGATCCCGAGCTCTTCCATGGTCTCGATGAGCCGGGACTGGCCGTACCGCCGGGGCGGCTCGGTCTGCTTCGCCTCCTTCCGGGTGTCGACGACCGCCAGCGCCTCGCCTTCCTCGACGTCGGGCACCCAGTTCTCGTCGGTCGAGAAGTACGGGTAGACGGCGTGGTAGCCGGGCTCGACCAGCCGCTTGCCGTTGGCCTTCAACGACAACCCACCGGCGTCGGCGACGACCCGCAGGTGCTCCCAGACCGCCGGGTCCGCCACCGTCGCGAAGAACCGCCGGACGACGAGCTCGTAGACCCGCCACTCGGCGTCGTTGAGGTCGCCCTTGGTCGGCACGTCGAACGTCGGGTGGATGGGCGGGTGGTCGGTGGTCTCCTCGTCGCCGCGGGTCGGCGTCACGTCGCCGTCGAGCAGCGACGCCGCGTCCTCGCCGAACTGCCGGGTCTCGGCGAACGTCGCCAGCAGCTCCGCCGGGTCCAGGTCCTGCGGGTAGACCGTGTTGTCGGTCCGCGGGTAGGTGATGTACCCCGCGGTGTAGAGGT
>JBDGPL010000076.1:0-7972 GCA_042219705.1 Halobacteriales archaeon
GGGAGCAGCTCGGTCATCGCCTTCGCGAGCATCGACTTGCCCGTGCCGGGCGAGCCGATCATCATCACGTGGCGGTGCTGCTTGGCCGCCTTCATGATGACGTCCCGGGCGTGGTCCTGGCCGATGACCTGGTCGATGAGCCGGTCGGGCACCGAGATGTCGTCGGTCGAATCGATGGTCAGGCCGCCGAGCAGGTCGTCGTCCTCGACCGTCTCGGCGACCTCGGCGTCGCCCTCGACCTCGACCTCGCTGCCGAGCTGGTCGCCGTCCGCCCGCTCCTCGGCGGGAGGTGCCGGGTCGTCGGCCCCGGGCTCGGCTGGCGCTGGCTCGTCGGTCGTGGCGTCGTCGCTGGCGGGATCTGAGTCGGCTGCCCCGGGCGGCGGGGCCCGTCCGTCGGCCTCGTCGGGGGTGTCGGGCGGTTCGTTGCTCATTGCGCGGACGTGTTGGTCTGCTAGGGGAGAGGCGAGCGCCGCTGATATACTTTCTCCCGGTCGACCACCGCCCAGGGTGCCGGTTCATCCCCTCGCATTCTACCGATTCCTGCCGACCACTCCGACCCCTCATCCTTCTTAAAGGGGGGGCGCCTACGGCCCGGCATGACCCGGGGGTTCTACATCGGCCGGTTTCAGCCCTACCACGACGGCCACCATCGGATGGTCCAGAACATCGCCGAGGAGGTCGAGGAGCTCGTCCTCGGCATCGGCAGCGCGGGCGACTCCCACTCGGCCCACGACCCGTTCACCGCCGGCGAGCGCATCATGATGATCACCAAGTCGCTGGTCGGCTCCGACCTGGTGACCTATCCGGTGCCCATCGAGGACCTGGACCGCAATTCGGTCTGGGTCTCCCACGTCCAGAGCATGTCGCCGCGGTTCGACGTCGCGTTTTCGAACAACCCGCTGGTCATCGAGCTGTTCGAGGAGGCGGGCGTGGAGGTCCGCCGCTCGGACATGTTCAACCGCGAGGAGCTCGAGGGCTCGGCCGTGCGGGAGCGGATGATCGAGGGCGGCGACTGGGAGTCGCTGGTCCCCGACCCCGTCGTCGAGGTCGTCGAGGAGGTCGACGGCATCCGGCGCATCCAGCGGGTCAGCCAGACCGATGCCAACGACGGGTGAGCTCGCGGGAGGCCCACGCTCGGCCCGATGATCACGCTCGCCTCGGACTTCGGCTCGCCGTACCCGGCGGCCATGCGCGCCGTCCTGGTCAGGGAGTGTCAGGCCCGCCTGATCGATGTCGCCCACGACTTCCCCCGGCAGGACGTCCGCACGGCCGCGTTCTGGCTCCGCGAGATCCTCCCCGAGTTCCCGCCGGCCGTCCACCTGGTCGTGGTCGATCCCGGCGTGGGGACCGACCGGGCGGCTCTCGCGGTCCGGGCCGGCGACCACGCGCTCGTGGGGCCGGACAACGGGGTGCTGGTGCCGGCGGCCCGGCGGCTGGCCGGCGACGGCGCCATCGAGCCCTTCGAGATCGCGGTGGCGGACCCGGCGAGCCACACCTTCCACGGTCGGGACGTCTTCGCGCCCGCCGCGGCCGAAATCCACGCGGCTGGCGTACCCCGGCTCGAGGGGCTGCCGTCCCTCTCTCGTGTCGAATCGGTCGTCGACCTGTCGTTCCCCGAGCCGGCCGTCGAGCCGGACCGGGCGGCGGGCGAGGTGCTGGTCGTCGACGGCTTCGGGAACGCGATCACGAACGTGCCGGGCGACTGGCTGGCGGACAGCTACGGCGACACGGTCGAGGTCGACGGCGAGCCGGCCCCCGCCCGCCGCACCTACGCGGCCGTCGAGCCCGGGGCCGAACTGGTCACCGTCGGGAGCCACGGGAACGTCGAGCTCGCGGCGAACCGTGGCCGGGGCGACGAGGCGTTCGGCGTCGCCCCCGGCGACCCGGTGACCCTCACCCGCTGACGTCCCGGCGGCCGGTTCGGGGCCAGCTATATGCCATCGGCACGCCAACGGACCGGCGATGCCGGGATTCTACGCCAGCGTGGTCGGGGGAACCGTGCTGCTGCTCCTCGTCCTCGTCGGGGTCTGGTTGACCTGGCTCAGCCTCCGTGAGGACACCCACACGCCGGTCCCGCTCCGACCGGATGAGTCCGACTGACGGGGCCGAGCTGTAGAAGAACAACGACGTCGCCGACCGCCTCAATCAGCTGTGGCGGTCCCTGCTCGATCCGCCCGCCGTGTCGGGCGGCGGGGGGCGTCGGTGGCGGCGCTCAGTCGGTGTCGGCGGAGATGACGTCGTCGATGCGGACGATCATCGTCGCCGCCTCGGTCGCGCTGTCGACGGCCTCGCGCTTGACGGCGGCGGGGTCGAGGACGCCATCATCGACCGGGTCGCCGATCTCCCCGGTCTCCCCGCGGGCGATGATACCCGCGCGGCCGCCCTCGTTGGCGGCCCGGAGGTCGACCAGCGCGTCGATCTGGTCCATGCCGGCGTTCTCGGCCAGCGTCCGGGGCACGACCTCGATGGCGTCGGCGAAGGCCTCGACGGCCAGCTGCTTCCGGCCCGAGATGCCGGCGGCGCCGTCGCGGACCGCGCTCGCGATGCCGACCTCCACGACGCCGGCGCCCGGGACGACCTCGCCCGACCGGATGGTGGCCGAGACGACGTCGATGGCGTCCTGGACGGCGCGCTCGAGCTCGTCGACGACGTGCTCGGTGCCGCCCCGGACGAAGACGGTGACCGCCTTGGCCTCGGCGCCGCCCTCGACGAAGGCGAGCTCGTCCTCCTCGCCGAACCGCTCGAGGGAGACCCGCTCGGCGTGGCCGAAGTCGTCGTCCTCCAGGTCGTTGAGGGTGCCGACGCGGGTCGCGCCGGTCGCCCGGGCGATCGCCTTCGCGTCGTCGTCGGAGACGTCCTCGAAGGCCAGGATGCCCTCGTCGGCGAGCCAGCTGGCGACGCGGTCCTCGATGTCGTCCGTGCAGAAGACGACGTCGGCGCCGGCCTCGGACAGGGTCTCGGCGTAGCCCCGGAGCTCGGCCGTCTCGGTCTCCAGCGCCGCGTTGAGCTGGTCCGCGTTCGTGATGTTCAGCTCGGCGTCGACCTCGGTCTCCCGGACGTCGAGCTCCATGTCCAGCACGAGGACCCTGGCGTCCTCGACCGACCGGGGCATGTTCTCGTGGGCGCGCTCCTCGTCGAGGATGAAGCCCTCGACCAGCCGGGTCGCGCCCGAGGAGCCGCCGACCTGTGATTCGAGGTGGATGGCGTCCTGGTCGACGTCGTCGCCGTCACGGACGTGGTTGACGGCGTCGATCACGCGCTCGGCGAGGACGTCGGCGTCGACATCGCCGGTGCCCTTCCCGGTCATGCTCGTGGCCGCGACCTGCCGGAGCAGGTCGTCGTCGAGCTCGTCGTCGAGGGCGTGCTCGGTGATGGCGGCGTGGGCGAGCCGGGTGGCCTCGTGGTAGCCCTCCACGATGGTCGTCGGGTGGACGTCATCCTCGAGCAGGTCCTCGGCCTTGGCGAGGAGCTCGCCCGTGAGCACGGCGGCCGTCGTCGTCCCGTCGCCGATCTCCTCCTCCTGGGTCTCGGCGACCTCGACGATCATCTGGGCCGCGGGGTGCTCGATGTCCATCTCGTCGAGGATGGTCGCGCCGTCGTTGGTGATGACGACGTCCCCCGACGAGCCGACGAGCATCTTGTCCATGCCCTTCGGGCCGAGGGTGGTCCGTACGGCCTCGGCCACGGCTTTGCCGGCCTGGATGTTCGACGTCTGGGCGTCCTTGCCGCGGGTCCGCTCGGAGTCCTCCGAGAGGATGAAAATCGGCTGGCCGCTCATTCGCTGGGACATTGGTATCGGTAGGAGGAAGTTTGCGCGTCTATATAAATCCACCGGGACCGTCCCCGGGACGGCGCAGGGGTGGGAGACCGGTAGCGCCAAATACCTGGTGCTAATACGCCCCGGGCATGCTCGAGCTGGAGCACGACTTCCGGGTCGTGGACGTCCACTGCCGGCTCGAGGCTGACGCCGACGGGACGGCGGCCCGGGGTCGGGCGGTCACGCCCGAGACGCTCGAGCTCGAGCTGTCCCAGGCCGGCATCGTCCGCGCCGTCGTGTTCCCGGGGCCGGAGCCCGAGAGCTACCTCCGGGCGAACAACGCCGTCGCCCGCCACGCGGTCGACCGGCCGTTCACCGCGTTCGCCCGGTTGGACGGCCCGCGGGACCCGACGGGTACCCCCGTGGCCAAGCTCCGCGGCCTGGCGGCCGCTCGCCGGGAGGAACACCTCTCGCCCGACGACGTCGAGCAGTACGGCTACGGCGACCGGTTCCACGGGTTCAAGCTGGACCCCGGCCGCGACGGCCTGCCGACCGAAGCCGTCCTCGACGTGCTCGAGGCGGTCGAGCTGCCCGTCCTGGTCCACGTCGGCGAACGGTTCCCGCCGGGGGCCGTCGAGGCCACGCTGCTCACGCGGTCGTTCCCGGTGATCCTCGCCCACTTCGGTGGCTACCCGCTCAACCGCGATCTCATGGCCGCGGCGCTCGACCTCCTCGGGGAGTTCGACGCGTGCTACGTCGACACGAGCGTGGTCCGCTACCGCCACGTCCTCGAGCGAGCGATGCTCGAACACCCCGACCGGGTGCTGTTCGGCAGCGGCGCCCCCGACGTCCACCCGACGGTCGGGCTGATGGAGATCCTCACCCTCGACGTGCCCGAGGACGCGATGCGGAAGGCCTTCTCGAACAACCCGAGCCGGGTCATCCCGGCGCTGGCGCCGGCCTGACCCCGCCCCGTCGGCGCGGCGGGGAGCGCGACCGCTGGTTCGGGCCATCGCCGGTTCGACCGCCCCGCCGTATGCTACCAGTTGAACCGAAAAGAATATATAGAATTACATTCAATCAACGTATCGTACAGCGGTGAGAGGCCATGCTACCGACGACCACCTCGACAGCGGATTCGTGGACGCCAGGCTTCGACTTTTCGTCGCGACTGTTCGGCACCAGCAGCGCCGACTACGAGCTGTACGAGGAGGACGACGACTTCGTCCTGAACGTCGATATGCCGGGGTTCGACCGCGAGGACATCCAGGTCAGCTGGGACGAGGGTCGGCTCTTCATCTGGGCGGAGCACGAGGACGATGGGCGCGGCCGCCGGAAGTCGTTCCGACGGACCTTCCGGCTCCCGAAGGAGATCGAGCCCGAGGAGATCAACGCCCACTACCGGAACGGCGTGCTCGAGGTCCGGCTCCCCATCCTCGGCACCCGGATTCGCGGGACCGAGATCGAGGTCCAGGGCTAACCCGACTGACCTCGATCGACGCCCGGCGGCCCGCCGCTTCGGGACTTCCCGCCGCCGCAGCGGCCGCCATCCGGGCGGATGTTCTCCGTTGGCCTCGACTGGTCGTCGCGGAAGCTGGCGCCGTCACGCCGCCCGCCAGTCGTGGACGTGCACCGCCCGGTCGCCCCGGTCGGAGAGGCCGTTGGGGTTCCTCGCCGGCGACCGGTCGCGTCGCCGGGCGAGCCAGCCATCGACCGTCCCGCGGAGCGCGTTGATGGAGACGTCCCGGCCGTCGCCGAGCCAGGCCGAGGGGGCCCGCTCGCCGGCCCGGACTGCGTGGAGCTCGGTCCAGCCGTCGGCGATGGCCGAGCGAACGGTCCGCCATCCCGTCGACGGCCGGAGCCCGTAGTTCTTCGCCAGCCGGTAGGCCAGCGACCGGTACTTCCAACCCAGGCCGACCGCAGGGCCCCCCGCCGACGACCGGTCGACGGCGAGGCCGTCGACCCAGGCCGTCTCGCCGCCAAAGCCGGCGACGCGGTGGGCCAGGTCGCGAGCGCCGCCGACCGCCAGGTACTCGTCGAACCCGTCGAGCCGGTCGAGCAGGTCGGCGTCGAACGCGACGTTGCCGCCGTCGAAGTAGGTCACGTCCCGGCCGGCGATGCGACGGCGCTCCGGGCGTGGCGTCCCGCCGTCGGCGGCCGCCCGCGTCCGGACGGGGCCCGTGACGACGTCCGCCCCGTTCTCGAGGGCCTCGGCGAGCGTCTCCCGCCAGCCAGCGCGGACCGCGGTGAACCCGTCGACGAAGGCGACCACCTGCCCCGTCGCTGCCGCGATGCCAGCGTTGCGGGCGGCGTTGACCCCGCGGTCCGCGAGCTCGACGAGCACGTCGACGTCGTCCCGGTCGGTCACCATCCCGCTCGTCCCGTCCGCGGACGGACCGTCAACCACGATGCGCTCGGCGGCCGGCGCGTCCTCGGCGAGGGCGTCCAGGCAGTCCGACAGCGCCGACGCGGCGTTGAGCGTCGGGACCACCACGGACAGCTCCATTGCCCGACCAACCCGGGCCAGTGCTAAAAGGCCGTCGTCGCCTGCCGGGATGGCGGCCCGTTCCCGTCAGACGGCACACTCCCAGTAGGAGACGGACGCGAGCCGCCGGCCGAGGTCCGTCCCGGCGGCGGCCTCGTCGGCCGACCGGATGGGGCCCGCCAGCTCGTTGGGGAGCTTGCGGTAGACGCCGTACGGCACGACGAAGTCGTGGGCGGAGTCGGCCAGCGTGAGGCCGGCCTCGTCGAGCAGGGCCTCGACCTCGTCCCGGCTGTACAGCCGCGACCCCATCGGGAGCAGCCAGTTGTAGGCCGACCGGGCGCTCCGGGCGTTGAAGGTGTCGAAGACGACGCGCTCGGCCGCCACCCGGCGCATCTCCGCCAGGAACCGGCCGGGGGTGCTTGCGAGGTGGAAGAACCGGATCGCGAACACGGCATCGAACGCGTCGTCCGGGAACGGCAGCCGCGCGGCGTCGCCCCTGAGGAACTCGAGGTGCTCGGTCGTCCGTGTCGCCCGGGCCCGCTCGCGACCCTTCGCGAGCATGGCGGCGGAGATGTCGATGCCGACGACGTCGGCGCCCCGCTCGGCGAGCATGACCGTGAACCGGCCCGTGCCGCAGGCCATCTCGAGGATGGATCGGTCGGCGACGGGGGCGAGGGCGTCGAGCACGGCCTGCTTCTCCCGGCGGTCGATGAGCCGGCCACCCCTCGAGAAGCGCTTCTCGTCGTAGGACGCGGCCACGGACTCCGCCTGGTACCACTCGCGGCCCTTCACGGTACGCGACCGGGGTTTCCGCGCGGGGGATAAAACCGTACTGGATGCGCCGCTGCCGCCCGGGGTTTCGCCGTCGGCGGGGCGGGCCGCCGACGGTTAAGTCGCCTCGCGACCAGCGACCGCCATGGCCGACGCTCCCGTCGTCCGCGTGGCCGTCCCGGTGGCGACCCGGTGGCCCGACGGCCGGACCAACGCCTACGTCGTCGGCGAATCCGACGCCCTGCTGGTCGACCCGCCGGCCGTGACCCCCGAGCTGACCGACGCGGTCGAGGCACGCGACGTCGCCCACGTCGCCGTCACCCACGCCCACCGCGACCACGTCGGCGCGGTCGCCCACTACGCCGAGCGGTGCGAGGCGACGGTCTGGGCCCGGGCCGGTCGGGAGCACCGGTTTGGCCGGGTGGCCCGGACGGCCCCCAACCGGACGTTCCGGGAGGGAACGGCCGTCGGACCGGCGACCGTCGTCGAGACGCCCGGCCACGCGCCGGACCACGTCGCCTTTCGCGTCGGCGATGTCGCCCTGGCCGGCGACCTAGCGGTCGCGGAGGGGAGCGTCTTCGTCGGCGGCGAGGACGGCGACATGCGGGCCTACCTCGTCTCGCTGCGGCGGCTGTACCACGCGGACCTCGAGCGGCTGTACCCGGGTCACGGCGGCGTGGTCGAGGCGCCCGGGACGACGCTCGAGCGGCTGCTGGCCCATCGGCGGAACCGGGAACGCCGGGTCCTCGAAGCCGTCGAGTCCGGGGCCCGCGAACTCGAGGCCGTGACCGAGGCGGCGTATGCGAAGGACCTGACGGGCGTGGTCGACATGGCCCGCCTGACCGTCGCGGCCCACCTCGAGAAGCTCGCCGCGGAGGGCCGGATTCACTGGGACGGCGAGCGCGCGACCCCCGTTTGAGCGGCTCCATGCAGGGCCACACGTGCGCCTCCGGCCGACG
>JBDGPL010000077.1:0-13702 GCA_042219705.1 Halobacteriales archaeon
TGCTCTCGCGGAAACCCTGCTACGTCACGGAGATCTCCGAGCACCTCGGCGTCAGCCCCAAGGCGGTTATCGACCACCTCCGGCGCCTCGAGAGCGCGGGCCTGGTCGAGAGCCGAACCGACGAGCAGCGCCGGAAGTACTTCCACATCGCCGAGAACCTCCGCCTGGAGGTCACCGTCGCCCCGTACGGCTTCGGCATGAAGAGCAACTATCCCGCGAGCCCGAGCCTCGACCTCTCGTGCTGCTCGCACCTGTCCATCGAGGTCGCCGACGACGGCGGGCCGACGCGGGCCGTGGCCAACGGCGGCACGGAGACGGCCGACACCGGCGAGCTCGCCGGGCTGGCGGCGGCGCTGGAGGAGCTCGAGGAGATCCAGCGCGAGCTGTCGGTCGCCCAGCGCTGGGTGCAGGGCCGCATCGCGGGCGTCCTCGACCGGCTCTCGACCGAGCTCGGCGGCGAGGGGTACCTCGACGCCGAGGTGCTGGCCGCCGTCGCGAAGGGCCGGGGCGACCCGGCGGCCATCAGCCGGGAGCTCGACCTCCCGGAGGCGGTCGTCGAGGAGAGCCTCGCGCGGCTGGCGGACCGCGGCGTGGTCAACCGCGAGCGCGAGGGCTGGGCGCTCGCCGCCGCGTGACGCCCGCCGAAGGAATGGGTTTACGTCCGGGGCCACGGAACCCCGGGTCATGCAGGCCGGGGACCGGGTCCGGGTCGAGCGCGGCGGGGTGACCTACGAGGGCGTCCTGATGCCCTCGAGCACCCCGGACCACCTCGTGGTCAAGCTCGACGGCGGCTACAACGTCGGCGTCGACCGTGGGGCGGCCGCGGTCGAGGTGGTCGAGCCCGACGTCCACGAGGTCGACGACCGGGCGCCGAGCGAGGAGCGGACCGCCATCGACTTCGACGACGACCTGCCGACCGTCGCACTCATCTCGACCGGCGGGACCATCGCCTCGACCGTCGACTACCGGACCGGCGCGGTGACCGCCCGGTTCACCGCCGAGGACGTCCTCAGGGCCGTCCCGGAGCTCGCCGGCCGGGCCAACTACCGGGGCCGCGTCGTCGCCAACATCCTCTCGGAGAACATGACGCCGGACGTCTGGACGGCGCTGGCCCGGGCGGTCCACGAGGAGATCGAGGCGGGAGCCGACGGCGTCGTCGTGATGCACGGCACGGACACGATGCAGTACTCGGCGGCCGCGCTCGCCTTCATGCTCGACCTCCCGGTCCCGGTGGTGTTCACGGGCAGCCAGCGCTCGGCCGACCGACCCTCCTCGGACAACGTGGTCAACGCCGTCTGTGCCGTCGAGGCCGCGAAAGCCGATGGCGCTGAGGTGCTCGTCTGCATGCATGCCAACGAGTCCGACGACGGCTGTGCGCTCCACCGCGGGACCCGGGTCCGCAAGAACCACACCTCGCGGCGCGACGCCTTCGAGACGGTCGGGCGCCAGCCGCTGGGCGAGGTCGACTTTGCCACGGAGGCCGTCGAGTTCCGTGGCGACTACCGCGAACGAGGGGAAGCCGAGCTCGCCATCGCGCCGGACCTCGAGCCCGACGTGGAGCTGGTAAAGTTCACGCCCGGGATGGACCCGGCGTTCCTCGAGCAGTGTGCGGGCAAGGCCGGGGTGGTCATCGAGGGCACCGGGCTCGGCCACGTCCACACCGACCTCATCCCGCGAATCGAGGCGCTCGTCGACGACGGGACGCCGGTCGTCATGACCAGCCAGTGTCTCTGGGGTCGGGTCTGCGACCGGGTCTACGACACCGGGCGGGACCTGCTCGACGCCGGCGTCATCGAGGCCGAGGACACGCTGCCCGGCACGGCGACGGTCAAGCTGATGTGGGCGCTCGCCAACCGCGAGGCGCTGCCCGACGGCGACCTCGAAGCGACGATGCGGACCGCCCTCGCGGGCGAGCTGACCGAGAGCTCCCGGCCCTGGACCTGAGCCCGTTCGGCCCGTCGACGCGGCGATGGGCCGACGTCAGGGCCGGTAGACCCGGCCCCGGAAGGCGGCGACCGGCTCCCCGTCCGCGGTCGCGACCTCGACCTCGTAGCTGCCCGTCCGCCGGCTCCGGTGGACGGCCTCGGCCGTCGCCACGAGCGTCGTGCCGGCGTCGACCGCCTCGAAGTACGAGAGGTTCGTCTCGAGGGCGACGGCCGTCTCGCCGTCGGCGTTCGAGGCGGCGGCGAAGGCGGCGTCGGCCAGCGTGTAGATGGCCCCGCCGTGGGGCGTTCCGTGGAAGTTGAGGTGCGCCTCGGCCACCTCCAGCCGGGCCTCCGCCCGGCCGGGCGCCAGCGAGACGAGGTCGATGCCGACCATCGAACCGAACGGGTCGGCCGCGATGCGGTCCCGTCGCTCCTGGGGCACGTCGTCGGACATGGCTCACCGGCCACCCCTCGGCGGCGCGCTGCCGTTCATGGCGGCGGGGCCGAGCCGGGGCGGCTCGTTACCCGTTGACCCGTCCATGGACGGGGTTTAAAGCCACCGGGCGCATATGGGTACCGATGCTCGAGGAGTCGCTGGGCGTCGAGGTGCGGCTCGAAGGCGACGACTGTCCGCTGGCCGATGCCTCCCGCCGGGTCGACGCGACCATCGACGCCGACCCACCCCAGCTCCGCGACGACGGCTACGTGCTCCTCCGGTTCACGGCGCCCGACGAGGTCGGCCTCGTGGACGTGCTGGACGACGACGACCGCCTGCGGTATCTCTACAACGCCCGGGTCGACGGCCGCCGACACTACCGGTGTCTCTCCAAGCAGCGCTGCGTGGTCCACGCCCTCATCGACCGGGGCTTCCTCGTCGAGTCAATGCGCATCCGGAACGGGACCGAGCGGGTCGTCGGGGCCGTCGGCGACCACGAGGTGCTCCAGGGCGTCATGCAGGCCGCGGGAGACGACATCGACACTCACCTCGAGCGGGTCTATCCCATGGGGCCGTCCGGGGCGACGGCCGACGAGCAGCGCTGGGACCTCACGCCCGCCCAGGCCGAGGCGCTGCGGACCGCCCACGAGGCCGGCTACTTCTCGGTGCCCCGGGAGACGACGGCGGCCGAGGTCGCCGACGAGCTGGGCATCAGCAAGTCGGCCTTCCTGGAGCGGCTCCGCCGCGGCCAGGCCGCGCTGCTCGACCAGGTCTTCTGACGGCCCGGCGGTTCGCCGTAAACCGACCGCCAGCGGTTACTCCCACTCGGGTTCGCGGTCCTCACGCATGGCCGCCTTGGCCTCGTCGTGGTCGGGATGGTCGAAGGCCCGCTGCTGCAGGTCGAGGTAGAGCTCGAGGAAGTCCTCGTAGTCGAGGTCGAAGGCGTCGACCGTCGCCCGCTTGGTCAGCCGGGCCCCCTTGGAGTTGCCGACCATGTACCGCTCGACGAGCTCCTCGAACTCCTCGTCCATGGTGTCCTCGTCGACGAGGTGGTCGACGAGGCCGATCCGGCGGGCCTCCTCGCCGTCGATGAGGTTGCCGAGGATGTTCAGCTTCTTCGCCCGGCCGTGGCCGATGTACCGGGCCAGCCGCCAGGTCCCGAGCCCGGGCAGGAAGCTCTCCTCGATGGCCGTCAGCCCCATCTCCGAGCTCGGCGTGGCCACGCGGATGTCGCTGGCGAGGCCGATCTGGAGCCCGCCGCCGATGGAATAGCCGTGCATCAGGCAGATCACGATGGCGTCCATCAGCTCGAGCCGCCGCATCGCCCGCTCCCACGGCGGGAAGAAGTCCATGCTGATGTTGCCGGCCGCCATCTCCTTGAGGTCGATTCCCGAGCAGAAGGCCCGGCCCTCGCCCTGGATGGTGACCAGGCGGACGTCCAGGTCGTCCTCGATGAGCTGGGTCACGGCGTCGAAGTCCCGGGTGGCCTCGTGGTGCATGGCGTTGAGCCGCTCGGGACGGTTGAGCGTGATCCGGGCGATCTGGTCGTCCTGCTCGACGGTGAGGTGTTCGAGTTCGACCTGCATGCGACGGCGGGACCTATACGACGCCGGGTATAAAGCCGTGGTTCGCCGGCGTCATCAGCCGGTGTCGTCGGGGCCGACGCCCGGACCGCTCAGGAGCTGTCGGCCGACTGATCGAGGCTCGTGAGGTCGTGGGGCGGGGCGTCGGTGTTGTGGATGTAGATGGAGTAAAACAGGAGGCCGAGCCCGACGGCGACGAACAGGCCCTCGATGGACTGCATCGCCAGGAGCTCCCGGCCGGACACGCTGTAGTCCCCGCCCTTGAGGCCGAGCTGGTAGACCGGCTCGACCAGGCCGCCCGCGGTCAGCACGCCGAAGCCGACGGTCGACAGCCGGAACGATGACGGCCGGCCGTTGACCCGGTAGGCGTAGTAGCTCAGCGTGGTCAGCGTGGCGCCGAAGCCGAACACGAGCAGGTTCGCGAGGACGAACGTCCAGAGCTCGGGAGGTTCAGCCATGGTGGATACCTGACCCCGTGGGGTCCCCCTCGGAGTCGACAGCCGGTTCCGGCTTCGACTCTTCGAGGTCGTTCCAGAACGACTCGAACTGCTCGGCGAGGCGCTGCCGCATCGTGAGACTGACGTCGTAGCCGCCGTCGCCGATCTCGAGCGTGACGCGCTTCAGAGTCGTCTCGAACCGCTGGTAGTGGTTCCCGTCGGCGTCGATCTGCTGGCGTTCGCGGAGGAGGTCGTAGTTCCGCAGGGCGTTCACCCGGCGGTAGATGGTGGGCCGGGAGACGTCCAGCTGCTCGGCGAGGTCGTCGGCGGAGAGTGGCCGCTCGCTCGCCAGCACGAGGATGCGCCGGGCCAGGCTGTCGCCGAACACGTCGAAGACGTCCGACGGGTCCCACTCCTTCTCGCCCATTCGGGCCCGGATTGCCGCCGCACCGCCATAACCTTCATGGGTGGCTTCGGGGTTTGAAGCCGTCCGACCGAGGTATAGGGCCTTCGTCCCCACCCGTGCCCATGGCCATCGGCGACCTGGTGACGCGGCTCCTCGGGCGCGAGTCGTCGGTGCAGGTGTGGATCTACCGGTGTGAATCGTGCGACTCGACCTTCGAGTCGGCCAAACAGCCCGACCGGGCCGCCTGTCCCGACTGCCTCTCGAACGACGTGTCCCGGATCGAGACGGCCGAGGCGGCGTAGCGGCCGGCCTCCCCGGCGATCGACAGCCAGGCCTCCAGAGCGGCCGCCACGACCGGCCCTCCCCATCGGCCGGCTACCCGCCACCGGCGTCACGGTCCGACCCCCGATCAGGACGGTCCGACCCCTCGGTGACGAGGGTCGATGTCGACAACGTGGCCGGGTCCGGCGTCGGGCTGTCGACGGAAACGGCCAGGGGGGCTGGGAGGCCGTTGGGGGGAAACCGGCCCGGCACCCGTGCAGATGGTCCCTGAATTCGCGCCGAGCCGCCCCCCCAAACCAGGTTCGGCGGACGGCGTTCAAGAACCCAGCTTCCGGCTTCATGCCGCGAAGCCGGCCGCGATCTCCTGGCCGGGCTCGGGGTCTCGCGTCGACGACGAGGCGGACCGAGCCTACGTCTGGACGACCTGGACGTCCTCGTTCCCACAGTTGCTACAGATGACCCGCTCGGGCGGCGCGTCCACCTCGAAGGTCCGGTCGCAGTCGTCGCAGTGGTACGACGTCGGCCCCTGGTCGCCGAGACCGACGATGGTTTTCATCGTCTGGATGAGCGCCATCGGCCCAAGCCACCGCGACGAACCGCATAAACCCCGGATGGGAGTTTCACATCCCGAACTCGCGACCACCCGGTCCCGGGCTGTCGACGGGGCCGCTGGCGTGGCCGGCCCTGGCGGTCAGTCCACCCCGAGGAACCGCTCGGCGTTCTCCCAGAGCAGCTTGCGCTGCACCGCCGGGGCGAAGTCGGTGTCCTGCTCGAACGACTCGAGCCACGCGGCCGGCCGAATCAGCGGGTAGTCCGTCCCGAACATCACCTTGTCCTGGAGCACCGTCGCCGCGTACTGCAGCACCTGGTCATCGACGTACCGGGGCAGCCAACCGGAGAGGTCCATGTAGACGTTGCCCTTCTGCTGGCAGATGGCGAGCTGCTCGGCCTCCCAGGGGAACGCCGGGTGGGCGATGAGGATGTCGAGGTCCGGGTGGGCGGCCGCCACCTCGTCGACCAGCATCGGATCCCCGTACCGCAGCTGGATACCCCGCCCGCCGGGGGCGCCCGCCCCCAGGGCGGTGGTGCCGCCGTGGAAGACGACCGGGACGCCCAGGTCCTCGATGGTCGCCCAGAGCGGCTCGTGCTCGGGGGCGCTCGGGTCGAACCCCTGGGCCAGCTGCTGGAACTTAAAGCCCGAGAGATCGAGGGACTCGACGGCGTGCTCGGCGGCCGGGACGCAGTCGTCCTTCAGCGGGTCGACCGAGGCGAACCCCACGAAGAAGTCGGGGTACTCGTCCCGGACCGCGGCGACGTGTTCGTTGGGCACCGGCGGGTTCCCGGTGTTGGTCTCGGCGTCCCAGCCGAGCAGGACCGCCCGGCCGACGCCGGCCTCGCGGTACTCCTCAACCATCGCGTCGTAGCCCCAGGTCTCGCGGTCGGCGCCGAACCGTTCGACGGCATCGGCCATGAGCTCGCCGCCGGCCTCGTGGCGGAAGACCGCGGTCGGCTGGTGGGCGTGGGTGTCGACGACGGGGGCCTCGGCCCCCTCGAGCACGTCGAGCGCCATCGGCCGGGGTTCGCCGGGGCCGGGCTTAAGCGGTCGCCAAGCGGGGATTCGAGGCGTCGTCGCGTTCCACCGCGTTTTTGGCCTCCCGAGTCCGACGGGGCGGCGATGGTCGAGCACACCCGGACCCTGGACTTCAAGGTCGCCTTCGCCATCGGGCTCGGGACCATGATCGCGGCGGGCATCTTCTCCCTCTCGGGGACCGCGGTCTACCGCATCGGGTCCAGCGCAGTCGTCGCGTTCGTGCTCGCGGCTGTCGTGGCGGCCATCACCGCCGCGGCCTACTCCGAGTTCGCCTCCGTCTACGCCGAGAACGGCGGCGGCTACCTGTTCTGCTCGCGCACCTTCGAGGGAGCCGACCGCCTCAAGTACGGCATCGGGGCGTCGCTCTTCCTGGGCTACACCGGGACGACGGCGTTCTATCTGGCGACGATGGACCACTGGTTCTTCCGGTTCATCCTCCCGGCGTCGCTCGCCGGGCTCCCCCGCGGAACGGTGGGGGTCCTCGCGGCCATCGCCCTCGGGGCGCTCAACGCCCGCGGGACCGAGGAGTCCGGGCTCTTTCAGCTCCTGGTCACCAGCGCGAAGGTCGGGGTGCTGTTCGTCTTCGTCGCCGGGGCGCTCGCCTTCGCCGGGCCGGGGGACGCGGCCGGTCGGTTCGTGGCGGGCTTTCAGGCCGAGCCGGTCGGCATCGTCTCGGTCGCGGCGCTGGCGTTCATCACGTTCTTCGGGTTCTCCGCCATCGCGGCGAGCGCGGGCGAGATCATCGAGCCACGCAAGACGGTCCCCCGGGCCATCGCCGCCAGTATCGTCACCGTGACCGTCCTCTATACGTTCGTCATCGTGGCGATGGTGAACGCCCCGGTCCCCCGCGCGGTCCTCGCCGAGGGCGAGGTGGCGATGGGCACCGTCGCGGCCTCCTTCCTCGGGTCCTGGGGGCAGCTCCTCATCGTCGCCGGGGCCGTCTTCTCGATGGTGAGCGCCTCGAACGCGTCCATCCTCGCGGCCAGCGGTATCGGCTCGCTGATGGGCCGGCAGGGCCACGCGCCCCGTCGGTTCGCCCGTATCCATCCCCGGTTTCGCACCCCGTTCTGGAGCGTGTCGACCGCGACGGCGACCATCGTCGGCCTCATCCTCGTCTTCATCACGCTGTTCGCCGAGCACGGGCTCCTCGGCGTGGGCCTGCTCGGTCTCGGGCCCCTCACCGGGTTCGCGACGTTCAACCTCCTGGTTCCGCTCGCGGTCGTCAACGCTACCCTCGTCTACTCCCGACGGAACTACCCGGACATCGAACGCGGGTTCCGGATGCCGCTCGTCCCATTCCTGCCCGTCGTGGGCATCCTGGCCAACCTGGCGCTCATCACGAACCTCCCGCCGGTCGGGGTCGGCGTCGGGGTGGGCGTCGTCGCCCTGCTTGGTCTCGCCTACGTCGTCTGGGGCGGAGCGCCCCACGTCGACGAGCTCGTCGAGGAGGTCGTCCCGCCCCACGTCCCGACGGTGGCGGCCCCCGCGGCCGGCGCGGGGGACGCCGAAGCCTCGGCCGGCCCGGCCGAGGATGAGCGCTTTCGCATCCTCATCTCCGTCGCCCGGCCGGACCGGACGGTTCCGTACGTCCGGCTCGCGGCCGAGCTGGCCCGGGCACAGGACCGCGAGCCGGTGGTCCAGGTCCTCAACGTCACCCACATCCCCGACCAGACGCCCAACGAGATGGTCCGCGAGACCGCCCAGAAGCGGGCCGAGCGCATCGAGGAGCACCTGGCCGAGGCCGAGGTGGACGTCGAGTACACCGTCGAGGGCCACATCTGCCGGGACGTCGCGTTCGACATCCTCCAGACCGCCCGGAACGCGGACGCGGACCGGATCCTCATGGGGTACCCCGAAGAACACCGGAGCATCGCCGAGACGGTCGAGTACAACGCGCCGTGCGGGGTCTTCTTTACGAGCAACGTCGACGCCGTCGACGACCTCCGGACCATCAACATCGGCGCGGGCGGCGGGCCCCACCACGTGGCGCTCCTGCCGCTGGTGAATCGGCTCGGCGAGCTTGGTGATGAGATTCACGTCATCAGCGTCGACCCCCGGGTCGGTGGGTCGGCCGAGCCGGTCGACGAGACGGTGGCGGCGCTCACCGGCGTCGAGGACGTCCACGTCCACAACCTGGCCGCCGACACGGTGGCCGAGGGCCTGGTGTCGGCCGCGGTCGGGAACGGCGGGCTGCTGCTCATCGGCGCGACCCGTGACCGCCGGCTCCGCCGGTGGGTATTCGGCAGCACGCCCGACCGGGTCATCGACCTCGCTCGGGAGGCCGGCGTGCCCGTCATCATCTACGCGAGCACCAGCGGCGTTTCGGGCCGCATCGAGGACTACCTCTACCCCTTCTACCGGTACCTCCACCGGCACCTCGCCGAGCGGCGGCCGTTCCGGCGGTTCGTCCGGTCCCCGGAGACGACAGGGTAGCCGGCCGCCGGCCGACCCTTCCGTCCCCGTGCTACGCGTCGGGGTCGACCCGATCGATGGGCACCCAGCGGAGCCGGTCATCCCCCTCTGGCCGGGGTTCCCGCCGGACGTGGTAGCGGTAGGCCTGGGCTGCCCCCAGGGGCCGCTTGACGACCTCGGTGTACTCGCCGTGGTCGACGACCCGGAGCACCTCCTCGCCCTCCCGGGCCTCGATGGCCAGGACGGGCTCGTGGAGCGCGTTCAGGAGCTCCTGGGCGTAGATGGCCGCCTCCTGCAGGTCGTGGGCGTCCGACGCGTGGGCCTCGAGCGCTTCGGCGATGTCCGCCGGCAGGTCCGCCGGCCGGTCGGGTCGGGGGGCGTCGTCAGCCATCGACCGGCCGTTGGTGGCCGGGACGGGAATCGCTACCGCCTCGGCGGCCGCGGCGTGGCTGGCGGTTCCCGCCGCCGGCGACCCGGCCTCGGGGCTTATGGGCCGGCCGGGCGTACGGCCGGTCGGCATGGTGTTCAAGAAGATCCGCCTCATCGGCCGAAGCAGCGAGAGTTTCGAGGACGCCGTCGACGACGCCGTCGACCGCGCGGAGGAGACGCTCGAGAACCTGATGTGGGTGACGGTGGAGAACCAGGCGGTCGAACTGGCCCAGCCCGAGCGGGAGTACCAGGCCGAGGTCGAGGTCGCGTTCGAGCTCGAGGAGGGCGTCGGCGAGTAGTCGGCCGGCGCGACGCACCGGCCCGACGGAGCCTGACGCCCGGATCGGACCGGCGGGTCTCGAAACGGTTTATCCCGGCGCGGCCGTCGTCAGGGCATGGACATCGAGGTCCGGCCGGCGACGCTCGCCGACGCGGCGGACGTCGAGCGGATCGCCGCGGAGACCTGGACCGACCGCGGCGGCGATTACCTCGGGCGGGTGTTCGCCGACTGGGTCGCGGCCGACGGCGGGACCCAGCGGACGTTCGTGGCCGACGCGGACGGCACCGCCGTGGGGGTCGTCCGGGCGGTCATGGTCAGCGACCACGAGGCCTGGATGCAGGGGATGCGGGTGGCGCCGGCGGTCCGCGGCCGGGGCGTCAGCGGCCGGCTCCACGAGGCGGCGGCCGACTGGGCCCGCGAGCGCGGCGCGGCCGTGGCCCGGGCGATGGTCTTCTCCTGGAACGGCCCGGCGCTGGCGGCGTCGCGGGCCGCGGGGTTCGAGCCGGCCACCGAATTTCGCTGGATCCACCCCGCGCCAGACCCCGCTGCCGAGCCAGAGCTCCCGGTCACATCGGACGCGGCGGCCGCCTGGACCTACTGGCAGCGAAGCGCCGCCCGGGACCACCTCCGGGGGCTCGCCCTCGCGCCGGCGGAGTCGTGGGCCCTCCAGGAGCTGACGCAGGCGGCGCTCGCGCGGGCCGCGGACGGGGCCCGGCTCGCCACCGTCGTCGCCGGCGGCACCCGGGGGTTCGTCCACCGCGTGCGGGTCGACGAGCGCGAGCTCGAGGACGGCGGGACCGAGCGCCGGGCCGAGTACGGCGTCGGTGCGTGGGCCGACGGCGACGCCGCCGAGGCGCTGCTGGCGGCGGTCGCCCGCGACGCGGCCTCGGTCGACGCCGACCGGGCGCGGGTCCTCGTGCCGGAGACCGTCGCGGCGGTCAGCGACGCCGCGGCTGCCGGGGTCGAGATCGGGGAGGAGCCGGTGTTCGTCCTCGCGGCCGACCTGACCGGAAGCGGTTGAGGGTCGCGCGGCCTGGGGCCCACCGGACGGCTCTACCCGCCGCTGACCGGCGGGAAGAGCGCGAGTTCGTCGTCCTCGTCGACCGCCGCCGCGAGGCCGTCGTCGCCATGGACGCCCTCCCCGTTCAGGAGCACGTTGACGTGCTCCGCGAGCGTCCCGTCGTCGTCGAGGACGCGGTCGCGAAGCGACGGGTGGGCCGAAAGCAGTTCCTCGAGGGCCTCCTCGACGGTCTCGACCCCGGCGGCCTCGACCGACACCCGCCGGGTCCCCGCCGTCTCGGCGAGGTCGGCGAACAGGCGCCACTCCATGTCCGGGCCGTGTCGGTCCATCACGATGAGGGTTCCGGCTCCGGCGCGGCCGCGGCGGCCTCGAATCGGCGGAGCGCGTCGGGCCGCCCGACGGCGTAGACGACGTCGTCGGCCCGGAACGGGCGGTCCCGGGCCGGCACGGGGACCAGCCGGTCGTCGGCCGGCCGGACGGCGACCACGGCGACGGCCGCCTCGGCCAGCGGCCGGCCGACGAGTTCGCTCCCGGGGTTGACGGTGACGGCCTCCATGCGCTCGTCGGCCGCCCGGAGCACGCCGGCGAACTCCCGGTCGGCCTGGGGGGATCCCGACCGGGTGACGAGCCGGTAGCGCTCCTCGGGCGCGACCGCCCGCGCGTCGGCCTCGTCGAGCGCGACGGTGACCACGTCGCCGGCCGCCGCCCGGAGCTCGCCGACCGCGGCCCGCGTCGGCGCCGGGTCCGTCCGCCAGAGCTCGACCACGTCGCCCGAGGACGCGGCGTAGGGCGGGTCGGCCCGGACCGCCACCGCGGCCGAGCCCGGCGCCAGCGTGGGCCCGAGGCCGGCGGCCCGGCTGCCGACGGCCAGGTACTCGACGGTGCCGTCGTCGGCCAGCTCGACGTCGACGTGGCCGACGCCGTAGTCGTCGGCCAGCCGGGTCGCGAGCCGGTCCCGGAGCTCGGCCACGGTGAGCCGCCGGGGGAACAGGAGGGTCGTCCCGGCGAGCGCCTCCTTGGTGGCGGTCGGCACCGGGTCGTAGCCCTCGATGTCGTCGATCTCCGCCGGGAGCCGCACCGTCAGGACCCGGCCGGCGGCGGTCACCAACCGCCCCACGTCGGGCTCGAAGGCCCGGCGGCCGGTCACCACCGTCGCCTCGAGGGCCAGCCGGTCGCCCGCCCGGCGACCCGCGACGGCCGCGAGGCCGGCCAGCCCGAAGGTCCCGACGTTGACGACGGCCGATTCGAGGTCGAACAACCCGGCGTCCGCCACCGGCCCGATGACCTGCCCGATGGCGGCCGTGGTGTTCAGGGTGACGGCGACGGCGGACAGCCCGAGGAGCACGGCCAGGCCCTCCTGCATGCGCTCGCCGGCGTACCACCGGTACGCCGCGGCGGCGACGGCGGCGACGCTGGCGGCGAGGGCGACCAGGCCGACGACCCAGGCGGCCCCGGCGACCAGGGACCCCGCGGCGGGCTGCAGCGTCATCGGGCGGCCTCCTCGAACCGCTCGACGCCGGCGGCGTCGCCGACCACGAACAGCTCCGCCCCCGGAGGGAGGGCCGTCTCGCCGCCAGGGGTGACGGTCCAGCCGTCCTCGCCACGCACGGCGAGCACCTCGACGCCGAACGCGTCGCGGACGCCGGCGTCGCCGAGCGTGCGGCCGGCCAGCTGGCTCCCCTCCCGGACGGCGAGCTTCCGGAGGCGGGCGCCGGCCCGCCGGAGGACGGAGAGCAGCTCGAACTCGCCCCGGGATCCCCGGGAGGTGACGACGACGGGGGCCCGGTCGACCCGGAGCAGCGCCTCGGCGTCGGCCCGCGGAACGGCGACCGTCACCCGCCCGTCCCCCCCGGCCGTCGTCGCCGCTCGCGGGGTGGCCGGTGCGGCGGTCTCGTCGGGCTCGGCGGCGTCCGCCTCGCCGCCCGCGGCCGCCGGGTTCGACGTCGCGCTGACGACGGTCCCGTCGACCGCGCCGTCGACGAGGAGGACGCTGACCTCGTCGCCGCGGGCCAGCCCGGTCGGGACGAGCGCGTCGACCGAGACGGCCCGCCGACCCGGCGGCACGCGGGCCGAGACCCCGTGGGAGCCCTCGGCGGCGGCGACGTGGGCCCGGCCCCGCTCGTCGAGCGTGACGTCGACCGCCGCGAGGTCGTAGGTCGTCCGGAGCCGGTCCTCGAGCCGCCGCTCGATCTCGGGGAGCGGGAGGTCGGCCGGGAAGGGCCACTCCCCGGTCCTGATGGCCTCCCGGAGGTCGGCCCCGAGCGGGGGATATCCCTCGATGTCGCCGACCTCCCCGGCGACGGTCACCCGGACCTGTCCCCGGCCGCCCACCAGCTCGACGACGTCGGCCGAGAGGGTCCGCTCGCGTAGCGCGCGCAAGGAGAGCCGGCGTGGGAAGGCGGCCCCCAGGCGGTCGCCCTGGGCGTGGGCGTAGAGGGCCATCATCATCACCACGACGATGGCGACGACGACCCGCTCGGCGTTCGGCTGGGCGGTGATGGTGGGGTCGACCAGCGCGAGGAGCCCCCCGTTGACGCCCGCGATGGCGACGCCCAGCACCACGACGGCGAGCGCGGGTACGCTCACGCCGGTGACGTACTTGAAGAGGAAACCCAGCCCCCACGCCACCAGCGCCGGGACGATGCCCGTGAGCAGGCCGAGGTAGACGCCGAGGACCACCTCGACCGGGAGCGCCGCCATGCGGCGGGAGCAGCCCCGCGGAGGCCTTAAACTGCCGGCTTCAGCGGGCGCCGACCGTCAGCCCGCCAGCTCGGCGGCCGCGTCGAGCCCGATGCGGATCATGCGCTCGACGTTGTCACGGGCCTTCGGCGGGAGCTCCTCGGCCTCGGTCTCGCCCTTCTGGGTGCCCTCGACGAGGTTGCCGTCGACCGTGCAGATGG
>JBDGPL010000078.1:0-3955 GCA_042219705.1 Halobacteriales archaeon
GGCCGTCGACCCCGGCGGCTACCGGGCGGTGATGACCCAGCAGCTCGGCAAGGAACCGTTCGACGGCGAGCGGCTCTACGACGAGGCGACTTACGAGCAGCTCCGGGCGAACTCCGTCGTTCCGACGGGCACCGAGACCAACCTCGAGGGCCAGCTGGCGTCAGGCGAGCTCGACTACGTGGTGTACTACCAGTCCATCGCCAGCACCTCGGACATGCCGTACGTCGACCTGCCGCCCGAGGTCGACCTCTCGAGGGCGACCAGCGAGTACGCCGCCCACTACGCCAAGGCGACGGTCGAGACGCAGAGCGGGACGTTCACCGGCGCGCCGATCGCCTATGGCATCACGGTACCGAGCGTCGCGAACGCGCCAGCCCGGGGCGCCCAGTGGGTCGAGTACTTCGCGACCGACCCCGGCCAGGCCATCCTCGGGGACCAGGGCCTCGTCCCCGTCGACCCCGTCGTCGTCCCCGAGAGCGGGTCGGACGCGGTGCCCGGGCGGGTCATGACCGTCGCCGATGCCCGGGCGAGCCTCGGCCCGCTGGAGCTGTAAGCCGGAGCCGCAAGGGGCTAAAGGACCGGCCGCCTGACTCCCCGCAATTCGCATGGGAACGGAGACCGACTTCCGGATCGACGCCGGCCGCTTGGGCCCGGCCCCCCTCGTCGCGGGGTTCGTCGCCCTGCACCTGCTCGCCTTCGCCGCCCTGTACTGGACCGGCCGGCCGACCTGGTACGCCTACTTCGTCGTCGCCAGCGCGGCGGTCACGGCGTACGCGCTCGACGGGTCGTCGTTCACGGTCGCGACCGCCACGATGGGCAGCCTCCTCATGGTCGTCCTCGGCCTGCCGCTGTTCATGTTCGTCGCCAGACAGGACCCGTCGCTCGTCGTGGCGAAGGCGGCCGATCCGACGGTCCACCGCGTGCTCTACCTGGGGATTTACGGGCCACTGCTGGCGGCCGGGCTCAGCCTGCTGCTCGGCGTCCCGCTGGCGCATTTGCTCGCCGAGGGCTTTCCCGGCCAACCGCTCGTCGAGAGCCTGGTCGACCTGCCCCTCGTCGTCCCCCACTCGGTCGCGGGACTCATCATTCTGTTCGGCTTCGGGACGGGCGGGGCCTTCCCGCGGCTTTCCGTCCTCGGAACGATGGTCGGGATGGTCCTCGCCATGGCGTTCGTCTCCGCCCCGTATGCGGTCAACGCGTCGCGCGAGGCGTTCGAGGCCATCGACGACCGGCTCGAGTACGCCTCCCGCATCCACGGGGCGAACCGCTGGGAGACGTTCCGGCGGGTGACCGGCCCGCTCGCCGTCCGGGGGGTCGTCACCGGAGGCGTTCTCGCCTGGGCCCGGGCCGTCTCCGAGTTCGGCGCCGTCGCGGTCGTGGCCTATTCCGTACAGTTCTTCTATCCGTTCGCCGGCGAGTTCGTGACCGCCCAACACGCGCCGGTGTTCGTCTACAACACCTACCTGCAGGGCGGGCTCGCCGAGAGCGGCGCGGTGGCCTTCCTCCTGCTGGCGGTCTCGGCGGTGATCTTCCTGCTGGTCCGCTACCTCACCGCCGACGGCGTCGGGACCGGAGGGATGCCGTGACGGGGCTCCACGCCGCGGTCACGGCGACGTTCACCGCCGAGGGATCGGGATTCACCATCGACGCCGCCATCGACGTCGATCTCGGTGAGACCCTCGTCGTCCTCGGCCCGAGCGGCAGCGGCAAGACGCTGCTGCTCGAGACCATCGCCGGGTTCCACCGCCACGAGGGCGAGGTCCGGCTCGATGGGCAATCGATGACCGGTGTCCCGCCCGAGCGCCGGGGGTTCGGGTTCGTGTTCCAGGACTACGCGCTGTTTCCCCACCTCACGGTCCGGTCGAACGTCGACTTCGGCGCCCGCTACCACGACGACACGCGGGACCCGGACGCACTCCTCGACGGCCTGGGGGTTAGCCACCTCGCCGACCGGTACCCGCCGACGCTCTCAGGCGGCGAGAAGCAGCGCGTGGCGCTCGCCCGGGCCCTGGCTATCCGACCGTCGGTACTGCTGCTCGACGAGCCGCTCGCGGCGCTGGACGTGCCGACCCGGCAGGCGCTCCGCGACGACCTGGCCGACGTCCTGGCTGACGTGACCGCCGTCTACGTGACCCACAACCGGACGACCGCCCGGGCCTTCGGCGACCGGCTTGCCGTGATGCGACAGGGCGAAATCGTTCAGACGGGTCCGCCCGAGGCGGTGTTCGAGCGACCGGCTTCGCCGATGGTGGCATCGTTCACCGGCGCGAACGTCATCGAGCTCGCCGCGGCGCCGTCGCTCCGGGGGCTCGTCGACGAGGCCGACGGCGACCACGCCACGGTCCGGCCCGAGGCGGTCGGGCTCGATGACGCCGCCGGGGACGTCCGGGCGACCGTCGAGCGCGTCGTCCGCGAGGACGCCACCTACCGGGTGACGGTCGCGTTCGACGAGGTCCGCGTCGAGGCGTTCACGCCCGATCCCCCGGCCGTCGGGGCCGACGTCTGGGTCTCATTTCCCCGCGACGGGCTCCACCGCTGCTGACGGCCTCGGGGGTCCGTCGGGCTGGCCGTCACGGCCGACCCGTCGGCCGCTCGTGGCCCAGGAACTCCGCCGCGTTGACCACGTAGTGGGCGATGACGACCACGGCGAGGCTTCCGGTGATGACGAAGCCGCCCGCGAGGACGAGCCCGAGGCCGGCCGTCACGGCGACGCCGGCCCGTCCCTGCATGACGTGGCCGACGCCGAACGCCGCCGAGGAGCCGACGACGAGCCCCCAGACGGGCAGGTCGAAGCCGGCGGCGAGGCCGCCGACGAGCGCCCCGCGGAACAGGAGCTCCTCGGCGGTCGCCACGAGCGGGAGGACGACGAACAGCAGCCCCGTCCAGCCGGCGGCCGACTCGGGCGCGAGGAGCTCGCGCAGCCGCTCGTCCTGGGTCAGCCCCGCCCGCTCGGCCAGCCGGGCGCCCGCCTCGTTCCCGGCCGCGAGGGCGAGCCCGAGCCCGACGCCGGCCGCGAGCGCCCGGGGCGTCGGGGCGGCCACGCCGAGGGCGGCGGCGGGGACCCCGGCGGTCCAGGCGCCGGCGGCGAGGATGACGAGCAGCAGGCCGTGGGTGGCGACGACGTTGACGACGACCAGCCGGTCGGACTGAAGCGCCGCCACGGCCGGCGGGGGTGGGGCGTCCTGGACGCGATGGGCGTCGAGCGCGGCCCGGACCGCCCGGGCCGACGCCCGGGCCAGCGCGACGAAGGCGAGGCCGACCAGGCCGGTGACGGCGGCGAACAGGGGCCAGTCGGGCATCGTGCGGCCCGAGAACGCGACCGGTGGTTACTGGGGGCTCGGGGATCCGCCGGAGCCCACCGCGCGCTGGTCGAGGGCCTGGCCGGTAATGGACTTCAGCCGGTCGACCAGCGAGTCCTTCTCGATGTCGGCCGCGAGCGCGACCTCGAGGACCTCGCTGATGTTCGAGACCGGGATGATCTCGACCATCTCCTTGTACTCCTCCTCGATCATGACGTCCTGCTCGTTGGCCTTCGGGATGATGACCCGCTTGCAGCCCGCCTTGGCGGCGGCCTCGATCTTGTAGGTCACCCCGCCGACCGGCAGGACGTCGCCCCGGACCGAGAGCGAGCCGGTCATCGCGAGGTCCTGCTCGACCGGGATGTCCTCGAGCGCGGAGATCACGGCCGTGGCGACGGTGATCGACGCGGAGTCGCCCTGGACGCCCTCGTAGGACTGGACGAACTGGATGTGGATGTCCTTCTCCGCGATGTCCTCGCCGGAGAACTTCTTGATGATGGCCGAGACGTTGTCGACGGCCTCCTCGGCGATGTCCTGGAGCTTGCCGGTCGCGAAGACCCGGCCCTCCTCCTGGCTCTGGGAGGGCGTGACCTCGGCCATGACCGGCAGCATGATGCCCGAGTCCTCGCCCATGACGGCCAGGCCGTTGACCCGGC
>JBDGPL010000079.1:0-5564 GCA_042219705.1 Halobacteriales archaeon
GCTTGCCCTTGCGCTTCTGGACGCCCCAGCGCTTGACTGGGCCCTGGGTGCCCTGACCCTTGGTGACTCCGCCGACGTCCAGGTACTCGCCCGCGCGGAAGATCTCGCCCATCGCGTGGGTGCCGTCGTCGAGGAGCTCGAGCGCGTGGTCGAGGCGCTCGGCGACGCTCCCGCCGCCGACCCGCGTCTCCATGACGTCGGGTTTGCGCTTCGGGACGCTCGACAGCTCGCCCGGGACGGTGTGCGTGATGACCCGGACGTCGGCGAGGTCGCCCGCCTCGGCCGCCTCGCGGAGCGCCTCGATTGCAGCGTCAGCGTCGTGGTCCTGGGGCACCGAGAGCGCCCGGTCCAGATCGGGGTGGGGGTCGTCGGTCCAGGCCTCGGTGAGCGGCCGGTGGCCGTAGGGGGTGTCCTCGTAGCCCCGTACCGCGACCGCGTACATCGGGGGCGTCTCGACGATGGTCACCGGCACGGTCTCCTCCATCCCGGCGCGGTGGGACGACGTCGCGTCGTTGACGAGCACGACGTGGCTCATGCCGGCCTTGTAGCCGGCGAAGCCCTGGAGCCCCGGCTGTCCGTCGTCCCCGGGCCACGTGTTGAAGCGCGGCACGGGGTCGGTGGCCCGCTTTCGGGGCCCGTACGCCAGCGACCCTTTTCTCGGTCGGTGTTTCCGTGGCATGCGTTCACTCCGTGAGCGTCAGGGGAGCGAGGGTGGCGAACATCGCTTCCTCGGTTCGCACGGTCTCGCTGCCCTGGTGGGGGATCGTGTTGAGCCAGCGGTCGAATCCGGGCCCGTCGGGGTCGCCCGCCGCCGGCTCGACGCCGAGCATGGCGGGCAGGCCGCGGCCCGGGGCGCCGAACGCGACGGTGAACCCGTCGCGGCCGACGCGCTCGACGAGCCCGCCGAGCCGTCCCACGGTGAGCGGGACGCCCGCGCGGGAGGTCGCGACGCGGAGTCCCGCGTCGGACCGGTCGAGCGCCGCGGCCAGGTCCGCGCGTTCGACGGTCGGCCCCGGGAGGGGCTCGGCCGACAGCTTCGCGCGGACCGGTCGTCGCGAAGAGACCCTGACGGTCACGCGTTCTCCCTCGGCCACCGACATCCCGTCGGGGACCAGGAGGGAGACCGGGTGTTGCAGGCCGCAATTGACCCGAACGCGGTCGTCAGACCCGACCTCGGTCACGATTCCCTGTCTTAACGACCCCGAACCGCTCGATCCGGAGCCGGCCCGTGGCTGCACCCGCAGCGGCGGGAGGGTACCGGCGTACTCGAGCTCGCTCCGACGCCCCCACACCACCTTTCGGAGGTAGGGCGGCGTCGTCGCGTAGCCCAGCACGGTGGCGACGAAGTCGCCACCCCACTCGCCCTCCGCCTGGCGGTCCGGGAACACCACGAGGCGGTCGACCCGGAAGACGGCCGCCGCGCGTGCGACGGTCCCGAGCTTCCGGGTGGCCTCGCGTTGGTCCGGGGCCTCCCGAGCGAGCGACGAGGGGACCAGCACCGTTCGCGTCATCCCGCGACGCTTGGGCGCCTCGCCACTAGACTGTGCCGCTCCTATCCGATGGTCCCGTATAAGGATGGCGCTTCGCCCCCGGATTGCGACGGCTTCGCACGCCGCCGGCGGCGGGTTTGTCCCGCCTCGAGCGAGCGGGCGACGGCCCGCGTCGGCCTCGACAAACGGGTGGTTCCGGAATCCTTAAATCCGTCTCGCCGGTTTCGTTCGGTTGCGGACGCGCGCTGATAGTGTAGTGGTATCACGCGACCTTGCCATGGTCGCAACCGGGGTTCAAATCCCCGTCAGCGCACTTCTCCGACACCACTATCGGGGAGGATTGGCTCCGGGTCGCGGCCGTGGGTGAGTCTCCGGGGATGTAAGCGGACGAGCCCCCGCGCGGCCGCATTCGATGGAGCGTCGGCAGCGCCCTCGCCCCGAGGATACCTTTGAAGCCCCGCCGCCGCGTTACGCCGTCCATGACCGTCGTCGCGCTCCTCAGCGTCGCCCCGGTCGTCGAGGGCTCGATGTCCGGGGAGGTCGCCAAGGCCGTCGCCGCCCTCGACGACTTCGACGTCAGCTACGAGACCAACCCGATGGGCACCGTCATCGAGGCCGACGACGCCGACGAGCTGTTCGCCGCGGTCCGGGCCGCCCACGGCGCCGTCGAGGCCGACCGGGTGAGCACCTTCCTGAAGGTCGACGACAAGCGGACGACCGACGCGCCGGCCGCCGCCAAGGTCGAGTCGGTCGAGCGCGAGCTCGGCCGGCCGGCCCGCTCCGACCGGGAGTAACGGGCCGGAGGCCACCGGCCGAACGGCGGCCACCTCCGGCCGGACCCGCGCCCGTTTTTATCCCGTCGCGACCATCAGCCGGCCATGGAACCGCTCAACCGGACGGCCGCCGAGCTCGTGGACGAGGCCATCGACTTCGCCGACGAGCTCCGGATCGACGTCCACCACCTCGACAACGAGGCAGTCGTGCTCGACTTCGGCGTCGAGGCCGCCGGCGGACTCGAGGCGGGGCTGCTCCTCGCGGAGATCCGCACCGGCGGGCTCGCGACCGTCGCCACCCGGCAGGGCGAGCTCGCCGGCGATCCGCGACCGTACGTCGACCTGTCGACGGACCACCCCGCCCTGGCCCTCGGCGCGAGCCGGCTGGCCGGCTGGTCGCTCCCGGACGGTCTCCTGGGCAGCGGCCCGGCGGGGCTGCTTCGCGACGACGCCGCGGCGCCCGACGGCGCGCCCGAGGAGACCTTCGACTTCGCCGTCCTCGCCGTCGAGGGGACGACCCTCCCGGACGAGGCCCTCGCGGAGCACGTCGCCGGCGAGCTGGACGTCCCGACCGCGGGGACCTTCCTCCCGACAGCCTCCGCGGCGAGCGTGGCGGGGGCGACGGCCCGGGCGGCCGACGCGGCGGCCGCGGCGATCCGCCGCCTCGAGGAGCTCGGGGCCGACCCCGGACGGGTCCTGACGGCGTCGGGAACGGCGCCGCTCCCGCCGGTGGCGGCCGACGAACCGACCGCCCGGGCCCGCGCCGCCGACGCCGTCGCGTACGCGGGTCGGGCGCACCTCCTCGTCGGGGACGCCGTCGACCGGGCCGACGCGCTGCCCTTCGGCGCGACCGAGCACGCCGGCCCGTCGTTCGAGGCCCGCCTGGCCGACGGGGCCCCGGACTCGTCGCTTCCCGACGGGGCCGTCGCCCCCGCCGCCGTGACCCTCGACGTCCCCGGAGAGCCGTCCGTCGCGGCGGGCGAGCCCGACGAGGCCCGGCTGGCCGACGCGTGGGGGCGATGAAGCGCAAGCCGCTGCCCGCCCCGCCAGACGACCTGGCGGCCCTCCGCGAGGCCCACGCCGCGGTCCCGCTGGTCCCCGGCAGCGAGGCGGACTGCTGCGCCAGGCTGCAGCGCCGGCTCGACCTCCCGAGCCGGGACGTCGCCGGCACCTGGCTGGCCTTCCTCGAGGGGCTGGGCCTCGTCGAGGCGGGGACCGCTGGATACACGCGCGTGCGTGTGCGACCGGACCGGGCGGCGCTCGCCGAGCGGTTCCTCGCGGGCGTCTACGGGGCCCGGGCGGCCCTCGACGCGCTGGCGGGGGCCGACGGCCCGCTCGATGCCGACGGCGTCGCCGCCCGCACCGCGGACCGGGTCACCGGCTGGGAGCGCCGCCGACACGGCCGGGAGTGGCGTGCCGTCTGGCGCGACCGGACCGTCGACCTGCTCGGCTGGCTAGCGCTGCTGGACCTCGCCGAGCGGGCCGACGGCGGCTACCGGCCGGCGGCCGACTGACTTTTCGCCGCGGGGCGCTAATCCGGCGGTGATGGACGCGGTCCTCTTCGACCTCGACGACACCCTCTGCCGATACCGGGTCTCCGGCCGGGAGCTGCTGGACCGGGCCTTCGAGGCCGTGGGGGTCGAGCCGCTGTTCGCCATCGAGGACTACCACGCGGTCTACGACGACTACGCCGAATCGGCCGAGACCGTCGAGGGCCTCCGGGAGGCCTGTTTCGCGGACCTCGCGACGCGGGCCGGGGCCGCGCCCGACGTGGGTCGGGCCGTCGCCCGGGCCTACGCCGCCGAGCGCGACCACCGGAACGTCGAGCCGCTCGACGGGGCGCTCAAAGCCGTGCGGACGCTGGCCGACGACCACCGTCTCGGCCTCGTAACCAACGGCGCCCCGTCCATGCAGGGCCAGAAGCTCGAGGCTATCGGCCTGACCGACGCCTTCGAGACCGTCGTCCACGGCGGCCACGACGCCCCCGCAAAGCCCGCGCCGGAACCGTTCCACACGGCCCTCGACGCCCTGGACGTGGCCGCGACGCGGGCCGTCCACGTCGGCAACAACCTCGAGACCGACGTCGCGGGCGCGAACGCCGCCGGCATCCGGTCGGTCTGGCTCCGGAACGGCGCGGCCGACGCGCCCGCGACGGCCGAGCCGGACGTCGTCGTCGACTCGATGGCGGGGCTGCTCGATCGGCCGTGGGACTGACCCCGGCGGGCGCCCACCCTCACTCCATCGGCGTGACGTCGGTCACCGTGCCGACGCCCTTCGACTTGCCCTCCCGGAAGACGAACCGCTGGCCGGGCTCGACGAGGTACGGCCGGAACTTAAAGCGCACCCGGGTCCGGCCGGTGTCGCCGGGCAGCAGCTGGCCGTCCAGCGGGTGGAACGACGCCGCCTCGCTGACCGTCTCGAGGTGGACCACCGGCTCGTAGCCGTCGCCGATGCGGGTCGGGTGGTTGAGCACCATGACCTCGGCCTCGAACTCCCGGACTGGAGTGGGGTCGACGTCCGGGGCGAGCAGGACCATGCCGCGTTCGAGTTCGGGTTCGCGGACCCCGGCGAGCGCGATGCCGACGATGCGGCCGGCCTTCGCCTCGTCGACGCGGTGGTAGTGCATCTCGATGGACCGGGCCTCGACGTCCCGGAAGGAGCCGTCCGGAAACGGGCCGAGTAAAAGCTCGTCGCCCGCCGCCACCCGCCCGGACTTCACCGTCCCCGAGGCGACCGCGCCGACGCCGGTCACCTGGTAGGACCGGTCGACGTAGAGCTGGAAGGCGCCCTCGCCCCCGCGGGTCTTCGGCAGGTGTTCGAAGAGGTAATCGAGCTCCTCGAGGCCCTGCCCGGTGACGGCGCTCGTCGACAGCACCGGCACGACGTCGGTCGAGGCCTCCTCGACGGCGGCCTCGACGCCGTGACGGTCGACCCGCAGCGGCGTCCGGCCGACGTCGCGCAGCAGCCGTTCGACCGCCCGCTCGACCTCGGCGACGCGGGCGCCGTCGACCCGGTCGGTCTTCGTGATGGCCACGACCGTCGGCAGCTCGGTCGCCAGCAGGATGCCGAGGTGCTCCCTGGTGGTCTTGGTGGGGCCGTCGTCGGCCGCGACGACCAGCAGGCCGTAGTCGAGCTTCTGGCCCACCAGGCCGCGGATGGTGGTCCGAAGCCAGGGCTCGTGGCCGACGGTGTCGACGAAGGAGACCAGCCGGTCGGCCTCGCGGACGACCGCGGCACGGTCGGCCTTGCGGTCGGGGTTGTCCATCCGGACCGGCTCGCCGTCGCGGAAGCCGTAGACCCC
>JBDGPL010000008.1:0-5934 GCA_042219705.1 Halobacteriales archaeon
TCACGCAACCGTCCCAGATTCCCGACCGGCCCGTCCGGAGCTCGGCCCCGTTTCCCCGACCCTGCGTATTGGCTGTCCTGCCGACGCCCGAGCCGGTCGTCCGCCCGACGGCGAGCCGGGGCCGGCTCGGCGACGGCCGGGGACCCGTTTCGCCGGTGCCCCGTTCCTGCGGGCGCGGTGGGCTCAGGCTGCCGTCGATCGCCTCGAGCCCGGGGTTTAGCTAAACCGAGCCGACCGGCCGATTCCCGTCCCGTCCGGTCCGTCCGTATCGAGTTCCGGTTGACGATTATCGGCCGTGAAATTTCGCCGAACGAGGAGATAAATATTTATACAACAAACACGTTCCTTCGTTCACGATGGCACGATTGGCCGACGTCACGGCGGATACGCTCCGGGCCCACCTCGACGATGTCGAGGGGAGACGACCGACCCTTCGGCTCGTCGTCGGGATCAACTACAAGGCGGGCGTCACCCAGTCAGAGCTGGCGGACTGGTACGGCCTCTCGCGGACGACGGTGCACAACTGGCTCACCCGGCTCGAACGTCTCCCCGACGAACCGCCCGAGGAGGTCCTGTACGACGCCGAGCGGCCCGGCCGACCATCAAAGCTCAGCGACGAGGAGTGGGGTGAACTCCTCGCGATGCTCGAGGACTCGCCCGAGACGTTCGGTTTCGATGCCGCCCGATGGTCGTCCCGGGTCGTTCAGCGACTCATCCGCGAACAGTTCGGCGTCGAGTACTCCCGACGGCACGTTCGATATCTGCTCGACCGGGCGGACGTTGCCTAGCCTGGCGTCGGCGGATGGCGATGACGCGGCCGTCACCGAAGCGTCCCGCGGATGCCGGGGTTGGGGGGTGTACGCGGTCTGGCTCGCCGAACCGAATCGGCCGGTGATCGCCCTCGTCCCGCCGAGCCGGAGAGAACCGTCGCGGCCGGCGGACCCACGGGTGGCTCGCGGATCTCGACGGCGGTGATGCGGCTTGGTTTTCAGCCCGTTCGACCGCCTCACTCCCTTTGGGTGTTTAATTATTTATCTCCTACCGGGCGGCCAACCACCGGGTTGCACTGACGCCTCTACGCCTCGCCCGGCCGGTGGCTCCAGGTGTCGGTGGTCGATGGTCCGACCACTGTGACCCGGGCCCGCTGACCGCGTCGAGGTGATCCGGCGTTCGCCCCGGCCCATCACGTGCTTCCTCGCCACTCCCTCGGACTCCGATGCTCGTGGCTAACACGCTCGACGGCTGGTGCGTTCGACCGCCCGAGTGAGGTGGCCACACTTATCCGCGCGTCCGGAATACCGGGGGCATGGAGTCCGTGACGTCCGCCGACGGCACGCGCATCGCGTACCGTCGGACCGGCGCCGGGCCGCCGCTCGTCCTCGTCCACGGCACCGGGGTCGACCACCACGTGTGGGACGACGTCGTGCCGCTTTTCGCCGATTCCTACACTGTCCTGGCTGTTGACCGGCGCGGCCGGGGGGAGAGCGGCGACGCGGCCGACTACTCGATCCGCCGCGAGTTCGAGGATCTCGAGGCGGTCGCCACCGCGGTCGAGGGCTCGGTCCGGCTGCTCGGCCACTCCTACGGCGCCATCTGTGCCATCGGCGCGGCCCCACGCATCGCCACCCTGCGCCGGTTGGTCCTGTACGAACCACCGCTCGCCCGGGGGGAGGGCTCGTCGCCCCCGCCGGAGCAGCGCCGCATGGAGCACCTCGCCGACCGCGGCGAGCCCGAGGCCATCCTCGAGACCTACTGGTCCGACCTGCGGGGCGAGCCCGACCAGCTGGAGCGGCTCAAGGCCCGGCCGGACTACGACCGGCGCCTCGACGCCGCCTCCACCATCCCCCGCGAGATGGACGGCCGCCGGGAATACCGCCCGACTCCCGACACCTATCCCGCCGTCGACGTCCCGACCCTGCTGCTCACCGGCTCGGAGTCGCGCGAGCCGCTCAAGCGCTCCGTGGCCGTCGCGGCCGACCTCTTTCCGAACAGCCGGGTCGTGGAACTCGAGGGGTACGGCCACACGGCGATGAACCGTGGCCCCGACCGGTTCACTTCGGCGGTCCTCGACTTCCTCGCCGGGGCGTGAGCCCCGCGAGGCCGCCGCCGGGGGCCGGTCTCGCCGTTTCGACGTCGGGACCGCCGTTCAGCGCTAGCCCGCGCCGTCCGCGGAAACTGTTAAATGGCGTCCGCCAGAGCCTCGTGTCGATGGGCTATCGGGGATACGAGGATTACTTCGACAAACCGGTGATCATCAGCGTCGCCCCGACCGGGGGGATGCACGGCAAGGAGGCGAACCCGAACCTCCCGGAGCAGCCCGAGGAGATCGCCGAGGACGTCAGCCGGTGTGCGGCGGCGGGGGCGTCGATCGTCCACGTCCACGCCCGCGACGAGGACGGCAACCCGACGAAGGACCCGGCGACGTTCCAGGAGATCCGTGACCGCATCGACGAGCGCTGCGACGACATCATCGTGAACTTCACCACCGGCGGCGGCGACAGCCGGGAGGGCCGCATCCGGCCGGTCCTCGAGGTCGACCCGGCGCCGGACATCGCGACGGTGGACCTCGGCCCGCTGAACCCCCGCGGCGAGTCCATCGCCATGAACACCCGGGGGCAGAACGAGGAGTACGTCCGGCGGATGGCCGAGGCGGGCGTCAAGCCCGAGCTCGAGGCCTTCGGGCCGGGCCACCTGACCGAGGCCCACCACCTCGTCGAGGCGGGTCTGCTCGAGGCGCCGTACTGGACGACGCTGATCCTCGGGATGCGGACGGGCACCATCCCGGCGCCCCGGAACCTCCTGAACCTGGTCGACAACCTCCCGGAGGGCGCCGTGTGGCAGTGCATGGCCATCGGGCGCCACCAGCTCCCGCTGACGACCATGGCGATGCTCCTCGGCGGCCACGTGCGGGTCGGCCTGGAGGACAACGTCTACTACCGTCGGGACGAGCTGGCGAAGAGCAACGCCCAGCTGGTCGAGCGCGCGGCCGCCATCGCGGACTGGCTCGAACGGCCCGTCGCGTCCACGGCCGAGGCCCGGGAGATCCTCGGGCTGTAACCCGTTTTTGAGTCGCGGCTTCGGAGCTCTCCGCGTGCCACGTTAGCCACCCACAGACTTATGGACGCCTCCGGGGGAGAGTGGGCCATGCGGTTAGGCCGATTCATCGTCGAAACGCACTGTCACGCCCAGCGCATCGCGGCGCGGATGCAGGACGACGACGTCAGCTACGAGCGGCTCGCCGAGAAGATGCGGACGTCCCGGCCCGCCGAAGAGGCCGACGAGGACGACGACGTCGTGCTCTACGACAACTCCGACCGGCTGCTCTACGACATGGACGCCTACGACGTCGACATGTGCGTCCTGCAGCCCGGCGCGTGGTTCGAGAACGAGCTGAACCGAAAGATCATGGCGGCCCACCCCGACAAGTTCGTCTCGGCCGCGACGCCCATCCAGACCGAGAAGGCCCACTACCGCGGCGAGGAGGAGTGGACCATCGACGCGGCGTGTGCGGAGATCGACGAGTGGCTCGAGCGGGACGGGTTCGTGATGATCGGCGAGGGCGTGCCGATGCCGCCGGAGATGGACCGGGTGATGGAGTGGCGAGAGCGGAGGCCCCAGGTCCGGCAGGTGTTCGAGGTCGCCGCCGACCACGACGTCCCGGTCGGCTGGCACACGGGCTACCCGTCGGGGTACTCCGCCGGGAAGTGGCGCGCCCCCGACTGGGAGGACCCGACGCTCGCCGGCGACGTCAAGGAGGAGTTCCCGGAGGTGCCCATCGTCTTTCAGCACGGCGGCATGCAGGGCCACTGGCGGGAGCACTACGTCGAGCAGTGCTGTGAGGTCGCCTCGGCGTGGGACGACGTGTACCTGGAGGTCGGGCTCTACTGGGCCGACCTCATGAAGAAGCCCTACAACGACCCGAACATCGGCGCCGAGCAGATGATCTGGGGCGGCGACTGGGGGGCGTCGCTGCCGCAGGTCTCCCAGCCGAACGAGGACCCGCCCTTCTACTGGGACCAGCGCGACGACCGGGGCCTGCCGGCCCACCAGTGTGACTACTGGGGCGCCGCCATGCGGCAGATGTTCCAGTTCGCCACCGACCACGAGGTCGAGCAGGACAAGCTGAACCTGATCATGGGCGGCAACGTCTGTCGGCTGCTCGACCTCGACGGGCCGGACCCCCGGCTCTTCGAGCAGTACCTCGATGCGTAATGCGAACGTGCCTCCGGGAGTGACCCGCCGCCGCGGTCGCTCCGGTAGCGTCCGGTCCGGACCGCGCCGGAGCCGCGGGCCGACCACCCGTCGATAACCGCCACCGCCGATGGCACCTCACACGGCCGCCAACGGGCACACGGTCGGCGAGCTCTCGAGCCTCGCGGCGGCGGGCTACGCGGCGGAGACGGCGTTCGTCGACACCTGGAGCGACGAATCGTGCAGCTGGGCCGAATTCGACGAGCGGAGCGTCCGCGCGGCGAACGCCGTCCGGGCGTCCGCCGGCCAGGGCGACCGGGTCGCCTTCCTCTGTGCCGGGTCCGTCGACCACGTGACGCTGTGGAACGGCGCGCTCAAGGCGGGCTGCGTCGTCTCGAACCTCCACACCCGGGGCGCGCCGGAGACGGCCCGGTACTGCATCGACGAGCTCTCCCCGCAGGTCGTCGTGGTCGACGAATCCGTTGCCGAGTTCTACCGCGAGGCGGTTCACGACCGGGTCTCGACGGCGGTCGGGACGGTCGTCGTCATCGGCGAGGCCGACCGCCGCTACGAGGAGTCGGCGTCGTCGTTCGTCGCGGACCGGGACGACACGCCACCGGACACCCACGTCGCCGAGGACGACCTCGCGGCCGTGATGTGGACGTCGGGGACGACCGGCCGGCCCAAGGGCTGGTGTTTCACCCACCGCGGGCTGCTCGACCGCGGCATGAAGCTCCTGTCGGCGGGCGATCACGGCCACTGGACCCGGCGACTCCAGGGGCTGATGCCCGCCTTCGCCGCCTGGTACTCCGGCGTTCTGCCCGCCATGCTCGCCCGCTCGGCGACCTACTTCGTCCGGGAGTGGGACCCCGAGCGCTACCTCGAGCTCATCGAGGAGCACGACCTCACCCGCCTCACGCTGGTCCCGACGATGTGGCAGGAACTCCTCCGGGTCGAGGGGTTCGACACGTACGACCTGGGCTCGCTTTCGGTGGCCGGCACGGCCGGCGAGCGCCTCACCGCCGAGACGCTCCGGCGCCTCCGCGAGGACGTCTGCGAGCGGGTCGTCAACAGCTACGCCGCCACCGAGTCCGTCGCGACCTTCGTGCGCCACGACGCGGCCACCGACGCCCCGGCCGGGACCGTCGGCCGGCCCACCTCGCTGACCGACGTCCGGGTCGTCACCCCCGACGGGGCGCCCGACGAGACGGTCCCGACCGGCGAGACGGGCGAACTCATCGTTCGGACGACCGACCAGCCGGTCTGGGCGTGGAACGACACCGAGCGGACCCGGGCGGCGTTCGTCGACGGCTGGTGGTACTCCGGCGACCTGGGCTACCGGGACGCGGACGGCTACCTCTACCTCGAGGGCCGGACGGACTTCGCCATCACGTCGAAGGGCATCCAGGTCCACCCCGGGCCGGTCGAGGAACGCCTGACCGACCACCCGGCCGTCGACGAGGCGGCCGTCGTCGGCGTCGAGGACGACGAGTACGGCGAGCGGGTCACCGCCCTGGTCTACGCGCCGGACGCCGACCCCGCGCCGGCGGAGCTCGACCAGTGGTGCCTGGACGACGACGGGCTCGCCCGACACGAGCGCCCGCGGGCGTACGCGTTCGTCGAGGACCCGCTCCCCCGGACGGTGACGGGAAAGCTCGACCGGACCGCGGCCAGGGACCGGCTCACGGAGTGACCGGCGGATTCCCGACCTGACGGGCCTGGGGTGTCGGTCGCGTTCGGGAC
>JBDGPL010000080.1:0-5903 GCA_042219705.1 Halobacteriales archaeon
CGACGGGTCGTACACCAGCCCGTCCGTCATGTCTACCGTGTGCGTCGTCCCGCCGCCCTCCTGGGCGACGGCGGTGCCCGACGCTCCCGCGAGGGCCGCCGCCCCGGCGGTCCCGCGCAGGAATCCCCGGCGCGTCACCGCGTCGCTGTCCGTCATCGGCCGGGGCTTCGACCCACCCGGTACTGAAGACTTTGGTTTGTCCGACGGCGCCCGCTGCCCGGGCGGCAAGCCCGAACCACGTCGCCGAACAGAGGCAAGTCGGGTGGCGGAGAGGAACGCACCACGAGCGTCCTACACCTCCCGGTCGACGACAAAGCGGGGAAACTCCCGGACGGCGTCGGCCGCGTCCCCCTCGAGCTCGAGGTCGTCGATGGCCGCGACGGCCTCGTCGGCCAGCTCCTCGGCCACGCCGCGGGCGTAGTCGATGCTGCCGGTCGAATCGAGGAGCTCGATGGCCGCCGCGACGGCCTCGTCGCTGGGGTCGTCGGCCGCCAGGGTCGCGGCGAGCGCCTCGGCGTCCTCGGGGTCGGCGGTCCGCATGGCGTGGATGACCAGCAGCGTGGTCTTGCCCTCCCGGATGTCGTTCCCGAAGGCCTTGCCGAACTCGCCGGCCCGGCCCAGCGAGTGCTCGACGTCGAGCACGTCGTCGATGATCTGAAAGGCGACGGAGAGCCGCTCGGCGTACCGGGCGACCGCCCGCTCGACGCCGTCGGACTGGCCCGTCACGATGGCCGCGAGCCGGCCGACGATGCGCGCTAGACACCCCGTCTTGCACGCACACATCTCCAGGTACTCGGCCTCGTCGACGTCGACCTCGGGCCGGTTGTGCCAGTGGATATCCATCCCCTGGCCCAGGTGGGTGCGGTTGAGCTCGTAGGTGAGCATCTCGTAGGCGGCGAGCTGCCGCTCCGCCGACAGCCCGGCCTCGTTCGTCCCGAGCAGCTTCAGCGGGATGAAGTACAGCGCGTTCCCGGCGTTCAGCGCGACGTCCTGGCCGAACACGTGGTGCAGCGCCGGCTCGCCCCGGCGGAGCTCGGCGCCGTCCTCGACGTCGTCGACGATGATGGTGCCGGTATGGAGGATCTCGGGGATGGTGGCGTAGGAGAGGTAGTCCGCCGGGTCCGCCCCGAACGCCTCGACGAGCAGGACGAACAGGATGGCCCGCCACCGCTTGCCGCCGCGGTCGAGCATCGCCCAGACCGGCTCGGCCAGGCCGGCCTGGATGGCCTCGGCGTCGTACGCGTAGGTCGGCGCGCCGAAGAAGTCCTCGAGGTAGGCCTCGTCGACCTGCCGGGGGAGCACCTCGGCGACCGCGTCGTCGATGACGGGTCGCCACTGCTCGAGGAGCTCGCGCATACGCCACGTCGGCCAGGCGGCGAGAAAAAGCTTGACGTCCCGGTCGGGCCGGCCCAAACCGCCGGAGAACGGGCCCACGCCCCGGAGCGGAACGCTTTTCGGCCGCGCGCGAGCACGGTCGAGCATGAGCGACGTCGAGGAGGAGCTCCGCGAGCAGTTCACGCGCGCCTTCGAGGGTGCGGACTACCCCGTCTCCAACCAGATGGACCTCGTACCCGCGCTGCCGGACGGCATCGGCACCCGGTTCGAGGCGGGCGACTTCTCGATGACCGCGATGGAGCTCGGGACGAAGATGGACGACATCCAGAACTTCCCGTACGACGACGTCGAGACGCTCGTCGACGACCTCATCGAGGGCATCAAGGCCAAGGACCTCATCTGAGCCGGCCGACTTCGGCCGGCCGCGCGGCCAGCGCGGTACCTGCCCGCCCGGGAAAGCGTTAGGTGACGCCGCGCTCCAGCCGGCGGCATGACCGCCTGGATCGGCGAGACGGTGACCTCCGACGCCGGCTGGGACCTGCTCTGTGAGCTCGCGGACGTCGGCGACCGGATGGCCGGCTCCGCCGGCGAGCGGGCCGGCGCCGAGGCGACCGCGGACGCGCTAGCCGACGCCGGCGCCCGGGACGTCAGGCTCGAGGCATTCGACATCCAGGGGTGGACCCGCGGCGACAGCTCGGTGGCCACTCCCGACGAGACGCTCCGGAGCCTGGCCCTGCCGCGTAGCCCCGCCGCCGAAGCGACGGGCGAGCTCGCCGACCTCGAGTACGGCCTGCCGGCCGACTTCGAATCCCCGAACCTCGAGGGCCGGGTGGCCATGGCCAGGAGCGACGTCCCCGAGTGGCAGGACCGGTACGTCCACCGCCGCGAGAAGTACTACCGGGCCGTCGAGGCCGGGGCGGCGGCGTTCGTCTACCGGAACCACGTCGAGGGCCAGCTCGCCCCGACCGGCAGCGTCGGCAACGACGAGGAGCCCATCGGGCCGATTCCGGCCGTCGGCGTCAGCCACGAGGTCGGGGCGCGGCTGGCCCGGCGCTGGACCGGCGAGCCGGTCACCGTGACCGTCGAGGCCGACGTCCACGACGCGACGAGCCAGAACGTCCACGCCGGCCTCGGCCCCGACACCGACGACCGGGTGCTGGTGTGCAGCCACGTCGACGGCCACGACGTGGCCGAGGGGGCGCTGGACAACGGCGCCGGCACCGCGATGGTCGTCGAGCTCGCCCGAGCCCTCGCCGCCAGGGAGGCCGAGCTCGACACCCGCGTCGAGTTCGTGGCCTTCGGTGCCGAGGAGGTCGGCCTCGTCGGGTCCACGCACTACGCCGACCGGACCGACCGGGACGCCGTCGTCGCCGTGCTCAACAACGACGGCGTGGTCCGCGGCCGCACCCTCGACCTCGTCACCAACGGCTTCGACGCGCTGGCCGACGCCGCCCGCCGGGCCGCCGACCGGTTCGGCCATCCCCTCACGGCCACGCCGACGCTCAGCCCCCACAGCGACCACTGGCCGCTCACGGCCCGGGGCGTCCCCGGCATCCACGCGACGAGCGAGACGCCGGACCTCGGCCGGGGCTGGGGACACACCGCGGCCGACACGCTCGACAAGGTCGACCGGCGCAACCTGACCGAGCAGGGCGTCCTCCTGACCGAGCTGGCCGTCGAGCTCGCCGACGCCGACGTCGAGATCCCCCACCGCGAACCTGCCGACATCGAGGCCCAGCTCGAGGCCGAGGACGAGGCCGCCGGCCTGCGTGTCGCGGGCGACTGGCCGTTCTGACGTCGGGGTTTTTGTGCGCGCCCGTCGGAGCCCTATCCGATGCTGGGCGTCGTGGGCGAGGCGGAGGCGCGGGGGAACCTAGCGGCCCGGCTCCGAGCGGCCGGCGCCGCCGTCGAGACGGGGGACGCGGGGGCGGTCCTCGCCGCCGACCCGGCGGTGGCCGTCGCCGTCGGGGAGACGGCCGTGGTCGACCTCGTCCGCGCCGGCGTCGACGTCCCGGTCCTCCCGGTCGGCGAGGTCCCGGGACTGCCCGCGATGCGGGCCGACGACGTTCCGGCCGCCGCCGGCCGGCTCCGCGACGGCGACGTCGAGACGCGGTCCCATCGACTGCTCGCAGTCGACGCGGCGGGAAGCGACGTCGGGGCCGCAGCCTTCGACGTGCTGCTCGTCAGGAGCGAGCCCGGCCGCATCTCGGAGTACAGCCTCGTCGACGAAGAACGTCGCTCGCGCTTCCGCGCCGACGGGGTGGTCGCGGCGACGCCCGCCGGCAGTCACGGCTACGCCCACGCCGCGGGCGGCCCCCGGCTGTCGCTCGACGCCGACGCCGTCGCCGTCGTCCCCGTCGCCGCCTTCGGCCTCGGCGCCCCGAGCTGGGTCGTCACCCCGGACGACGGCCTGACGCTCCGGGTCGAGCGCGACGAGGGCGACGTCTCCGTGGTCGTCGACGGCCGCGAACGGCGGCGATTGGCCGGTCGGGCAGCGGTGAGCCTGACCCCCGGCGACACCTTCCGGACGGTGACGCTGGCCGGAACGTGACCCGCCGGCGCCCGGGCCCCCGGACGGATTGGAAAAACTCTAATGCCCGTCGGTCGGACCACGTCCCATGGTCGAACCGGCCCTGTTCGGACCCCTCGATGCGGTCCTGGCCCCCGTCATCGAGCCCCTTCTCCTGGTGCTGGTGGTCGCGAACATGGGCACCCGGCTGCTCGCCCACCGGTCCCACGTCCGACAGGCCGCGGCCGGCGCGGATTCGCTGTCGCGATACCCCCTTCACGACCTGGCGAACGCGGTACTGGTGTTGGCGAGTTTCTACTACCTGACCGTCCACCACCACGCCGGCTTGGTCCTGTCCGTCGTCGTGTTGGGGACGGTCATCGCCGACCTCTTCGAGTTCGAGGGGCGACAGGTCGAGCTCCGCCAGGACCTCGGGCTCGACCGCCCGAAGGCGGCTATCGCCGGGTCGGTCATCGCGCTGGCCTACGCCGCGTACCAGAGCCTGTTCTTCCTGGTCAAGCCGTTCTGGGAACTCATCGTCTAGACCGACGGTAGGGCCCGACCGGCAGGATCGAGCCGCCCCGGGTGGAATGATCCACGGCCGACTCGGGACCCGGAGACGCGTCCTCGGGAGGCCGGTGTCCGGCCTATTCCTCGTCGCCGGCCCGGGCGGCTCGGAGCTGGTTCAGCCCCGGGATGAGGATCCAGAAGGTCAGGACCCCGACGATCATGAACCAGAAGAGCGCCTCCCGGGAGAGCAGCGCGAGCTCGCCGTAGACGTCGAGGGACCCGGGCGCCTCGCCGATGAGCTGGGCCTCCTCGAACCCGGGCGTCGTGTACCACCCCGAGAGAATCATCCAGCCGAGCCCCGCGACCGCCGCGACCCCGAGCCCTTTCGCGAACTCGTCAGCCATCGCCCGAGGGTTCGTCGGTGTCGTCCTTAGCCTTTCTCATTCCCGGGGCGCGAAAGCGGGTCCCGTAAGCGAACACCGCGGCCCCGGCGGCGATGAGACCGACCCCGACGAGGGCCAGCGGGGCGTCGACGGCCGGGGGGGCGGCCCGGCCGGCGTCGGTGGCGACGTCGATGACCAGGAAGCCGGCGACCACGCACCCGGCGGCGATGAGCGTCGAGAAGACGGTGACCGTCTTGTAGAGCCGCAGCGGGACGACGACGTCCCGGCGGCGGTCGTCGGGCACGGGCTACTTCGGCGGCCGGAGCCGGTAGTACCGTCGGTTGAGGTCGTACATGTAACCCTCCCGCATCGTCTTCAGCACGGCGTAAGCCACGACGGCGGCGACCGGCGGCACGATGAACGTGAGGTCGAACAGCAGGTGGGCGTCCATGGGGACGAGGTTCTTGATCGACAGCACCGTGATCGTGAAGGCGAAGGTGACGCCGCCGACCCCGAGCGCGGCCCAGAACGGCTCCTCGACCGGCCGGCGCGCCGATCCCTTGTTGAGGAACGGCAGCACGGCCAGTACGCCGACGACCACGACGTTGGCGAGGACGCCGTACGTCCGGTCGGCCATGAGCTTCTCGCCGCCGAGGATGGCGAGCTCGGGGTTCAGCGGGCCGAGCTTGAGCAGGCCGAACGACCAGTAGAGGTACCAGTCGGGCAGGATGACCGCCGGCGTCCGGCTCGGGTTGGCCGGCGGGCCGATGTGCGGCGGGAGCGTCGCGGAGAGCAGGAGGATCATCCCGACGAAGAAGCTCGTGATGGCGAGGTTCCGGATGGTCTCGTGGGGCCAGGTCGGAAAGCCCAGCACGTCGCGCTCGAGGTAGGTCGACTGCCGGCGGAGGTCCTCGTCCTCACGCCGGGAGCGCTCGAAGTACTCGTAGGTCAGCCGGGCCAGCCCGGTCGAGCGCTGCTTGCGCTCGAGCCAGGTCGGCGTCTCGTCGTCGGGCGGGACGAGGCCGGTCCCCGACCCGTCGGTCCTGACCGCGCGGTCGCGGTGGCCGGGCGAGTCGTCGGCGGTGGCGTCCTCGGTCATGGTCAGTGTGGCTCCGCGATGCCCTGCATCCAGACGATGCCGATGTGGACGGCGATGAGCGTCGTCA
>JBDGPL010000081.1:0-4021 GCA_042219705.1 Halobacteriales archaeon
ACGGCGCCCGGGTCGAGCTCAAGGGCGTCCAGCAGCTCGACGACATCGACGACCTGGTCCGCCTGGAGGTCGAGCGCCAGCTGGCCCTCCTTGACATCGCCGATGAGCTGCAGGCCCGCGACGCGTCGGTCGACGAGCCGGTCGACGTCTCCGACGTGTTCGCCGACACCGACTCGGGGGTCATCCGCGGTGCCCTCGACGACGGCGGCGCGGTCGTGGCGGTCAGGCTCGCCGGCTTCGCCGGGCTCGTCGGCCAGGAGCTGCAGCCCGACCGGCGGCTGGGGACCGAGCTCTCCGACCACGCCGTCCGGCACGGCGCGGGCGGGCTCTTTCATACCGACGAGCTGCCCGGCTACGGCGTGACCGAGGGCGAGGTCGAGGCGCTCCGGGCGGCGGTCGACGCCGGTTCCGACGACGCGGTCGCCCTCGTCGCCGACGAGCCGGCCGTGGCCGAGACGGCCATCGAGGCCGTCGCCGATCGGGCCCGGAGCGCCATCGAGGGCGTCCCCGAGGAGACCCGGGGCGCCAACGAGGACGCGACCTCGCGATACCTCCGGCCGCTCCCCGGCGCGGCCCGGATGTATCCCGAGACGGACGTCCCTCCCGTCGTGCCTGACGTGGCCGAGGTTCCCACCCCGGAGCTGCTCACGGAGAAGGCCGAGCGGTACGAGCGCGAACACGGCCTCGACGCCGGCCTGGCCGAGCAGGTGGCGTACGGCGAACGGTGGCCGCTGTTCGAGCGGGCCGTCGAGCTCGGCGTCGAGCCGACGCTGGCGGCCAACACCGTCGAATCGACGGTGACGGCCCTCCGCCGCGACGGCGTGCCCGTCGAGCGGCTCACCGACGACCACTTCGAGGGCATCTTCCGGCTGCTGGCGGCGGGCGAACTCGCCCAGGAGGGCGTCGAGGACCTGCTCGCGGCCCTCGCCGAGGAACCGGGCCTCGACGCGGCCGAGGCGGCCGAGCGGGAAGGGCTCGGGAGCGCCGGGGAGGACGCCGTTCGCGAGGTGGTCCGCACGGTGGTCGAGCGCAACGCCGAGCAGGTCCAGGCCGAGGGGATGGGCGCCTTCTCGGGCCTGATGGGGGAGTGCATGGCCGAGCTCCGGGGCAAGGCCGAGGGCGAGGTCGTCAGCGACGTGCTCCGCGAGGAGATCCAGGCCCGGGCGTAGCCGGCGGGACGCGATTACCGGCCGACGAACCAGCGCCAGCGGTGCTCGATGGGTCCAGACAGGTCCTCGAGCAGGTCCCGGGCCTTCGCCCGGCGCTCCGCGGGCGGGAGCTTTGGGTACAGCCGGGCGGCCCCCGCGGGGGTGTCGTGGAACGCCCGGACGGCCCCCGGCGACGTGTCGAACGACCAGCGGCCCGCCTCCACCGTGAAGGCCGACGCGAGGGCCGTCCGGACGTCGGCCACTGACCGGGGCGACCGGGACTCCCGGGGGCGGTCGTCGAAGACGTCCTCGCCGCCGGTGAACCATCCCTCGGGGACCGTCGCGCCGACGACGCCGCCGTCACGGAGGACCCGTCGGGCCTCGCGGGCGGCCCGCTCGGGGTCGGGCACGAGGAACAGCGACGCCGTGAAGGCGACCGCGTCGACGCTATCGTCCCGGAGCGGCAGGCGTTCGAGGTCCCCCTGGAGTCGGTCGCCGGCGGCGTTCGGGGCGAGCATCGGCCGGCTGGCGTCGAGCGCGACGGCCCGGCCGGCCTCGGCGAAAACCGCCGTGCTGGCCCCGGTCCCCGCGCCGGCATCGAGCACGCGGTCGAACGACGCCCCGCGGGCGGCCATCGCGTCCCGGAGCCGCCGGGCGAGGGTTCGGAACCGGCCCGTGGCGGCCTCGTACTCGCGGTAGGCCTCGACGCTCAGGTCGAAGTTCTCCCGGACGACCCGTTTCACGGCGGCGTTTCGACCCGCTTCGGCATAAAGTGGGGGACCCGATGGAGCCGCGTCGGGCGTTGGGCATCCGGGCCTCACCCGGTTGGCCGTCACTCCCGGTCGGGGTCGGCCGGCTCGCCGGGCCGATACCCCTGGGCGGCCCGTCGGAGGACGCCTCGCAGGGTCCGCAGCTCCCGGCCGGTGGGGTCAGCGCGACCGACGAGCCGTCGGACCAGCCGCGCGGTCTTCTCGCGCTTCCCGTCGGGATATCGAAGCGTCCGGAGGAACGACACGAAGTGGTCGTGGAACGCCTCCACCTCGGCCGGGTCCGCCCGGTCACGCGACCGGTCGGGCAGGTGGGTCTCTCCCGCGCCGAGCGCCCGCAGCTCGTAGAGGGCGACCGTCGCCGCCTGGCCGAGGTTCAGCACCGGGTAGTCCGCCGAGGCCGGGATTGAGGCCACCTCGTCCAGCCGGGCGAGTTCGTCGTTCGCGAGCCCGACGCGCTCCCGGCCGAAGACGAGCGCGGTCGGCCCGGAGACGCCGGCCAGCCGGTCGGCCAGCTCGGCCGGGGTGGCGAACGGGTACCGGACGTGCTTGGCCCCCGACTCGTTGGTGACGGCGGTGAAGCCGACGGTGTGGTAGTTCTCGACGAGGTCGTCGAACGCCAGCTCCGTGGCGTTCGGGAGGACGTCCTCCCGGGCGTGGCCGGCGAAGCCGTAGGCCTCGCCGTCCGGGTCGAGCGGGGGCGGGTCGACGAGAAGCAGGTCCGCGAAGCCGAAGTTCTTCATCGCCCGCGCCACCGTGCCGACGTTGCCCGGCGTCTCGGCGTCGACGACCGCCACCGAGACGTCCGCGGCCATCACTCCTCCCCGACGTCCGGCAGGTTCCGCAGGTCGATGTCGTGGCGGCGGTCCTCGGGCACGTCGACGGTCAGGGCCGTCTGGTCGACCGGCGGCGGGTCCGGCAGGTCCGCCGGGTCGGTGTCGACGTGCTCGAGCCCGGCGTACCCCTCGGGCGCCCGGCCGCCGTCCAGGAACCACTCGTGGAAGGCGTCCTGCAGCTCGTCGGTGCCGCGGTAGGCGTCGCCGCCGGCCTCGCGGAACCAGTAGAGGAAGTCCGCCTCGTGGTCGGGACACAGCACGACCTCGGCCAGCGGCTCGCCGTAGACGACCGCCGCCGGCGCACAGCGGTCGAGGTGCTCGTCGCCGTGCTCGAGCCAGCAGGCATCGCAGGGCGAGCCGACCAGCGCCGTGAGCCGCACGACCCGGCTCGCCACGTCGTCGTCCATCTCCTCGACGGGCCGGAGGCTGCCGTCGGGGGCGAAGACGTCGGCCTCGTCGAACCGCCAGCCCCGGAGGCCGATGCTCACCTTACCCATGCCTCCCGGGTAGTTGGCCGGCCACCAAAAGGAGCCCGCAAGGTGGGGAGCTATAAGTCGCCGCCGGGGGCCCGTCCGGCCATGGGGCTCATCGACCGCGTCCTGACCGACGACCACCGCGACCTCCGCGAGCGGGCCGACGCGTTCGCCGAGGAGGTCGTCGCGCCTCGGGCCGAGGCCATCGAATCGAGCGACGAGTTCCCCCGCGACGTGCTGGAGGCGGCCGGCGACCGGGGCCTGCTGGGCGTGCTGCTCCCGCCGGAATACGGCGGCGAGGGCGGGGACTTCCTCGGATACTGTCTCGTCGTCGAGCGCATCGCCCGGGCCAGCGGGGCCGTCGCCGAGAGCATCCAGGGCCACGCCTTCGCCGCGCTGCCCCTCGCCAGGCACGGCACCGAGGCCCAGCGCGAGCGGTACCTCGAGCCGATGGCGACCGGCGAGGCCATCGGCGCGATGCTGCTCACCGAGCCCGGTGCCGGGAGCTCGCCCTCCGCCCTCGAATCCGTCGCGGAGGCGACGCCGGACGGCTACCGGCTCGCCGGCGAGAAGGCGTTCGGCACCAACGCGGGGGTCGCCGACGTCCACCTGGTCGTGGCCCGGAAGCGGCCGGCCCCGGACGACTCCCACGGCGTCAGCGTCTTCCTCGTGCCCGGCGTCGACGAGGTCGACGGGCTGGCCTTCGACCGAACCCGGTTCATGGGGATGCGCGGCCACGTCACCGGCGATACCACCCTGGACGGGGTCGCGGTGCCGGCCGACGCGCTGCTCGGCGA
>JBDGPL010000082.1:0-23378 GCA_042219705.1 Halobacteriales archaeon
GACCAACATGGACGAGCTCGCGTTCGGCCCGACCTCCGAGACCAGCGCGTTCGGTCCGGTGGAGAACCCCCGGGTATCGGGCCACGTCGCCGGCGGCTCCTCGAGCGGGAGCGCGGCGGCCGTCGCGGCGGGCGCCGTCGACCTCGCGCTCGGGACGGACACCGGCGGCTCCGTGCGTATCCCGGCGAGCTACTGCGGGGTGGTCGGGCTGAAGCCCACGTACGGCCGCGTGCCGCTGCACGGGGTGACGCCGCTGGCGGCGTCGTTGGACCACGTCGGGCCCATCGCGGCCGACGTCGAGACCGCCGCGCTCGGCTACGCCGTGATGGCCGACCGCCCGGACCTCGCGCTCGAGGGCGACGTCGGCGACCTGACCATCGGGGTCGCGGACCGGTCATTCGCCGACCCGGTCGAGGACGGTGTCGGGCAGGTCGTCCGGGCGGCCGTCGACGACCTGCAGGCTGCGGGCGCCGACGTGGTCGACGTCGACATCCCGGCGCTCGAGTATTCACAGCCGGCCTGGTGGGGCCTCGCCCCGGCGGAGTTCGCGGGGACGCTGCTCTCCGGCGCCGCGGGGCTCGGCCGGCGGGGTCGCGTCGAACCGTCGCTGGCGCGGGCGGTCCGGGGGCTCTGGAACGGGGCCGGCGCCTCGCTCGGCGAGAACGCCACGGACATGCTCGCGCTCGGGACCCACCTGCTCTGGAACCGGCGTGGCGTCGACGCCGTCCGGGCGTCGAACGTCCGGGCCGACCTGGCCGACCAGTACGCCGACGCGCTGTCGCGGGTGGACGTCATCGCCGGGCCGGCCACGCCCCAACCGGCCCTCGCGATCGGCGGCTTCGAGCGCGGCGTGACGGCGCCCGTGAACTGGAGCACCCACCCCACGAACCTCACCGGCCACCCGGCCGTCAGCGTCCCGGCCGGCGAAATCGACGGGCGGCCGGTCGGGCTGCAGCTCGTCGGCGACGCCGGCGGCGAGCAAGCGGTCCTCGACGCGGCCTACGGCTACGAACAGCTGGGACGCTGACCGGACTTAGGCCCGCTCGTCGAGCGCCGCGAAGGCGGCCCAGCTCGGGTCCTGCTCGGGGGGCTCGACCCGCTCGCCGTCGAGGGTGACGCCCCCGCCGTCGACGACGTCGCCGCAGACGGCCGCCGGGGTCCCGTGGTCCTGCAGCGCGCCGACAACGGCGTCGGCGTCGCCGGGGGCGACGGTCACGACCAGCGTCCCGGCGCTCGTCACGGCCCACGGGTCGACGTCGATGGCCGCGCAGACCGCCTCGACCCCCGGCTGGACGGGGACCCGCGCCCGGTCGATCTCGAACCCGACGCCGGCCCCGGTCGCCATCTCGGCCAGCGCGCCGACCAGCCCGCCCTCGGTCGCGTCGTGGACGGCGGAGACGTCGCCGGCGCCGGCGGCGGCCAGCGCGTCCGGGACGACCGCGATGTCGTCGACCCGGTCCCGGGCGGCGGCGAGGGCCTCGGGGGCCAGGTCGAGCTGCTCGGCGTACCGGTGGGCGGCCAGGCCGGCGACCTCCGCGGCCGGGCCGGTCGACACCACCACCGCGTCGCCCGGGCGGGCGCCATCCGGGCGGACCAGCCGCGACGGGTCGCCGATCCCGAAGGCGGTGGCCCCGCCGACCCACGACGTGTCGATGCCGGCGTACCGCGCGGTGTGCCCGGCCACGACGGCCACGCCCAGCTGCTCGGCGTAGCCGGCGAGCCCCCGCCAGGTCGCCGCGAGCTCGTCGTCGGTCATCGCCGGCGGGAGCGTGAGGTTGACCGCGACGTGGGTCGGGGCGATGCCCGAGACGGCGACGTCGGCCAGCACGATGTCGAGCGCCAGTCGGCCGGCCCGCTCGAAGCCGAGTTCGGGCAGGATCGAGATCGGGTCCGTGGCGATCACGGCGAGGCGGTCGCCGAGGTCGACGACGCCGAAGTCGACGCCGTGGGACGGCCCGAGCGCGACGTCGTCCCGGTCGGCACCGAGCCGGGGCGCGATGACCGCCTCGAACAGCTCGCGGTCGATCTTGCCCAGCCGGCGGTCGTCGCCCGTCACGGCTGGCCCCCCGCCTCCGCGCCGCGGGCCACGAGTGACACGCGGTCCGGGTCGACCCCGATGGCCACCGGCTCGCCGGGTTCGAGCCGCTGGTCGGCGGTCACCAGGAGCGTCCGGTCCCGCCAGTCGCAGTGAATCCGGTAGGCGTCGCCCAGGAACTCCACCGTCGAGACCGTGGCCTCGAGGGTGGCCGTCCCGCCGCCGACCACGAGGTGTTCCGGCCGGACGGCCACGACGACCGCCTCGCCGACGGTGACGCCCGCGTCGGCAGGAAGCGGGATGGACCCCCCCGAGACCGTCGCCGACGGCGGGTCGAGCGACGCGACGGTGGCCTCGAAGACGTTGTTGTCGCCGACGAACTCCGCGACGAACCGGGAGGCCGGCTCGCGGTAGACCGCCTCCGGAGGGCCGACCTGCTCGATCCGGCCCCCGTGAAGGACCGCCACGCGGTCGGAGATGGCGAGGGCCTCGGCCTGGTCGTGGGTGACGTAGACCGTCGTGATCCCGAGGTCCTGCTGGATCTCCCGGACGGTCACCCGGAGCCGCTGGCGCAGCCGGGCATCGAGGGCCGAGAGCGGCTCGTCGAGCAGGAGCACGTCCGGGCCCGGGGCGAGCGCCCGGGCGAGCGCGACGCGCTGCTGCTGGCCGCCCGAGAGCGCGTCCGGCTCCCGGTCGCCCATCCCGGCGAGGTCGACCAGGTCGAGCAGTTCAGCGACGCGCTCGTCGGCCGTCGCGTCCCCGGGCGGGTCGCGGTAGCGCAGCCCGTAGGCCACGTTCTCGCTGACGCTGAGGTGGGGGAACAGCGCGTAGTGCTGAAAGACGATGCCGACGTCTCGGTCCTCCGGCGGAAGGCCGGTCACGTCGGCGCCGCCGATGCGGACGGTGCCCGACGCCGGGGGCTCGAACCCCGCGATGGCCCGGAGCGTCGTGGTCTTGCCGCAGCCCGAGGGCCCGACGAGCGTGAAGAACTCGCCGGGCTCGACGGCCAGCGAGACGCCGTCGAGCGCGACGAGATCGCCGAAGCGGACGGTGAGGCCGTCGAGCTCGACGCCGGGATCGGCGTCGCTCACGGCGCCCACCGCCCCCCGAGCCGGTCGATGGCGACGAAGCTGACCGCCGTGACCGCGAGGAGCACCGACCCCATCGCCGTCGCGGGGCCGAGGCTCGGGCCGATGGAGCGGTTCCCGATGTAGCGCTCCAGGGCGACCGGCATGGTCGCACTGTCGACGCCTTCGGCGAGCAGCACGGTGGCGTCGAACTCGCCGACGCTGATGGCGAACGCAAAGGCCGTGCCCGCCAGCAGCGCGGTGGCGACGAGCGGCAGCTCGACGTCGAGGAGCGCGCGAAGCCGGGTGGCGCCGAGCGAGCGAGCGGCTTCGGCGAGCCGCGGATCGAGCTCGCCGAGCGCCGGCGTGACGTTCCGGGTGACGAACGGGTAGGCCGCGACGGCGTGGGCGGCGACGATGGCGACGGGGCCCGTGATCACGATCCGGTGGCCGAGCACCTCGGTCCCGAACACGAACGACTGCAGCAGGCCCAGCCCGACGACGATGCCGCTGACCGCCAGCGGCGCCGACAGCAGCGCCTCGGCCAGCCGGCTGCCACGGCCGCCGCGGGTCGCGACCAGCGAGACCACCAGACCCATCGGCACGGCGACGAGCAGCGTCGCGGCGCCGAACAGGAGCGAGTTCACGACTGCCGGGAGTGGCTTGACGGTGCCCGCCGCGGCGGCCGCCTGCTGGTCGAGCAGGAACGCGTAGTAGGCCGTCGTGAACCCGCCCTCGGGCCCGGTGACGCTCTCGAGGAGCAGGCTGGCGAGCGGCCCGACGAACACGACGAGCACGACGACGCCGTAGGCCAGCAGCCCGAGCCGGCGCGGGTCGGTCAGGGTCTCGCGGCCGGTCACCAGTCCCCGCCTGGACAGCACCGGACCGCCACCCCGTCCGGCGGACTGGCGGGCCTCATAGCGGAGATAGAGGTACGTCATCCCGAGCGTGAGCGCGGTCTCGACGGTCGCGAGGGTCGCCGCCTCCGCCAGCTGGAGGTCGCGCACCCGGGCGAACAGCCAGACCTCGACCGTGGCCAGCCGGAGGCCGCCGAGCGCGAGCACGATGGGGAACGACATGAACGTGAACATGAACGTCAGGAGCGCGGCGGTGAGCAGCGGCGCCCACAGCGTCGGGAGCACGACGTCGCGGAACGCGCCCACCGGCGACGCGCCGAGCGACCGGGCGGCCTCGACGCGCTGGCGGTCGACGGTCTCCCAGGCCGCGCCGACGAGCCGGACCACCAGCGGCGCGTTGTAGAACGCGTGGGCCAGCACGATGACCTCGAGGGTGAACAGCAGGTTCACCGGCCCGAGGCCGAGGAAGCCGAGGACGTCGTTCAGGAGGCCGGTCTGGCCGAACATCGCGAGGAATCCCACCGCGACCATGATCGACGGCAGCACGAATGGGAGCATCGTCAGCGATCGGAGCGTCTCGCGGCCCGGGAACTCGTATCGGGCCAACAGGTAGGCCCCCGGGAGGCCGAGGGCGACGCTCGCGAGCGTCGAGAGGGCCGCCTGGTACGCCGTGAACCCGATGAGGCCCGTCCGGACCGGTGGCATCCCCGCTCGGACCCAGCCGGCGACGGCGCCCGGGACACCCAGCGGGTTCCGGAGCGCCCCGGCGAGGGCCCCGGTGTAGAACGGGTCGGTCAGGACGTCGACCAGGGGACCCGCGGTGAGCCGGCCGCCCCGGACGACAGCCTCGGCGAACACCCGGCCGACGGGATAGTAGAAGGCGACCGTCAGGAGGACCAGGGTGGCCACGAGGCCGACCGGGAAGGCCAGCCGCTCGGCACGGCGTCCCGCGTCCCTCACTTGCTCGCGACCTGTCGAGCCCACGCGTCGACCCACTCGGTGACGTTCCCCGCGAGCTCCTCGTAGGTAAAGGTCACCGGCTCGGGTGGCTCGTAGGCGTACTTCGAGAACTCCTCGCCGGGATCGACGCCCTCGACGGCCGGGAACTGGACGTTCCGGACCGCGATGCCGGCCTGCGACTCGGGTCGGAGCACGAACTCCATGAACCGCTTGCCGAGGGCGGGCTGGTCCGACGCGGCGAACAGCGCCATCGCCTCGGGGTTGGCGTAGCCCTGGTCGTTCAGGAAGCCGACCTGGTGCTTCTGCATGTCGACGCCCTCGCCGTGGTAGTAGACCTGGTCGGTCGAGTAGGAGACGACGATGGGCGCCTCGCCGGCGAGGTAGGCGTTGTAGGCCGGCTCCCAGTCGGACATGATCGTGACCCCGTTCTCGAGCAGGCCCTGCCAGTAGTCGAGGTAGCCCTCCGCACCCTCGTTGATGATGGTCCAGAGCAGGAACGCCCGCCCGGGGTCGGACTGCTGGGCGTTCTCGGTGATGAGGGCGTTCTCGTAGGCGGGTTCGAGGAGCGCGTCGAACGTGCCCGGGTTCTCGACCTCGTGGGCGTTGTACACCAGCGAGATGTAGCCGGTGTCGTAGGGGATGGCCCGGCCGTCCGGGTCGATGCGGAGCGCCTCCTTCACCGTGTCCGCACGGTCGAGTTCGTCCTCGACGACGGCGAAGAGGTCCTGGTCGAGCTCGCGGTCGGCCCGGACGAGCTCGCCGGTGTTCAGCCCGACGTAGAGGTCGGCGTCGATGGGCGCCCCCTGCTGGGCGCGCTGGATGTACTGGTTGAGGCCGCTCTGGGGCGTGACGAACTCGACGGTGACGCCCGGGTACTCGGCCTCGAACTGCCCCTTCAGCCAGGTCCCGGCCGTGCCCTCGCCGGTGAACGACGAGTAGGTCGCGACCGTGAGCGTGCCGTGGGGGGTGGGGGAGGCGGTGCCCGTCGTCGCCCCGCCGGTCGTCGTATCCGGCGCCCCGGTCGGCGAGGCCGTCTCGGCGGGTTCGGTTGGCGTGCCGTCGCCGCCGAGACAGCCCGCGAGCGTCACGGTGGCCGCTGCTCCCGCGCGTCGGAGGAAGTCGCGCCGGTTCATTACTCGGTGGTTACACCCGATGGTCATTAAGGCTTCGCCATCCGGTCGACGCCGACGCCGAACGCGGGCGGACGCCGGGCCGTCGATGGACAACCCTTTAGCCGCGACCGGCCGACGGCCGGGCGATGAACGACCTCCTGCTCCGGGCCGCCCGCGGGGAGCCGACCGAGCGGCCCCCGGTCTGGCTGATGCGCCAGGCCGGCCGCCACCTCCCGGAGTACCGGTCGCTCCGCGAGCAGTACTCCTTCCGGGAGGCCATCGAAACCCCCGCGGTGGCGGCGGAGATCACGCGCCAGCCCTACGAGCGCTACGGCGTCGACGGCCTCGTCATCTTCTCGGACATCCTCACCGTGCTCGAGCCGCTCGGCTTCGACTATCGCGTCGAGTCGGGCGTGGGGCCGGTCGTCGAGAACCCGGTCGAGGGCCCCGACGACGTCGACCGGCCCCGGGGGGACGTCCGAACCGAGCTCGCGTTCGTCGGCGAGCTCCTCGAGCGCCTCGACCACGAGGTCGGCGAAGAGGTCCCCCTCATCGGCTTCGCCGGCGGACCGTTCACGCTGGCCTCCTACGCGGTCGCCGGCGGCTCGAGCCGGAGTCACCTCCCGGTCCGGAAGCTCCGGGCGCGCCACCCCGACGCCTTCGAGACGCTGCTGGGGGCGTTTGCCGACGTCGTTCGGGAGCACCTGGCGTTCCAGATCGAGTCGGGCGCCGACGTCGTCCAGCTGTTCGACACCTACGCCGGCTTCCTCTCGCCGGCGGACTACGCGGACTTTCTGCTGCCACTCCACCGCGAGATCCTCGCCGACCTCGACGCCCCGACCATCGTCTTCGCTCGGGGGATGGGCGGTCGGCTCGGCCTGCTGGCCGATACGGGTGCCGACGTGGTGAGCCTCGACTGGCGGGTCGACATGGCCACGGCCCGCGACCGGCTGGGCGACGTGGCGGTCCAGGGCAACCTCGATCCGGCGCTGCTCTACGCCGACCCGGCGGTCGTCCGCGAGCGGACCCGGGAGATCATCGACGCCGCCGGGCCGGCCGGCCACGTCCTCAACCTCGGCCACGGCGTCCACAAGGACACGCCGATCGAGGGCGTGGAGGCGTTCGTCGAGACCGCGAAGGCGGTCGAGCGGTGAGTCCGCAGTCCCTCCACATCCGTCGACGCGGAAGTTACTAGGAGAGGCCGACCGATCGCGGGTAACGTCGAATATCCGACGGCGGAAGAGATTCATGCCAATCACGAGCGGGTCGGAGTTCACAATGACCGGACCGAACCAGGCGTTCGGTCTCCCATGGCCGTGAAATCGGCACTCACCTCCGTCTCGGAGGGCTACTACGGTGAACGTCCGGAATCCATCCACGAGAAGGCGGCCCAACTCATGCGGCTGGCCACTGCCGACCACCCCTACGTCGATGGCAACGAACGCACCGCGCTGGCGGCCGCGGCCTATCGTATCCGAGTGCCAATTAGGCTGCCGCTACACCCCGAGCCGCCCCGCCAGCTCCGCCGCCGTCCGCACCCGGCTCGGGATGCCCACCCGGCCGGTGTAGTTCGTCGCCAGGTGGATCCCGTCGGGGAGCTCGACCCGGTCGAGCGCCGACCAGGTGTGGTCCCAGGCGGGCATCGCCCTCGGGAGCCGGGTCACGTTGAGCACCTCGGCGTCGGCGTCCATCACGGCCTCGAACTCCTCGCGGGCGAGATCGCCGAGCTCGGCCGGGTCGCGCTCGACCAGGTGCGGGTCGGGCATCCCGCCGAGGAACGCCGTGTAGAGCCCGTCGCGGTCGAAGAACGAGGCGTTCCACGACACGCCCAGGGTCGCGAGGTCGGCGTCCCGGCGGACCTGATAGCCCAGGCCCTCGGCGTCGGCCGAAGAGCGCAGATGGACCAGCGCGAGCGGGTTGTAGGTGAGCTCCCGGAGCGCCCCCGCCGAGGTGGCGTCGAGGGGCTCGAGGAGGTCCGCCGCGGCGCCGGCGGGTACCGTCAGCACGACGTCGTCGACGACGACGAACTCGCCCCGGGCGCGGACCTGATACCGGCCGTCGGCCGGCTCGATGGCGGTCACCGCCCGGCCGAGGGAGACCTGGTCGGCGTAGCGCTCGGCCAGCGCCGCCGGCAGCCGCTGCAGGCCGCCGTCGAACGACATGGCCGACGAGGAGCCGCCGGCGACGACCCGGCGCACGGCGGGCTTGAGCAGGCTCCCCTCGGCGGACTCGAGGCGGAGCACCGACTCGAGGGCGTGGCCGGCTGGCATCCGGGCCGGGTCGGAGCCGTAGATGCCGCCGAACAGCGGCCCGATGACGTTCTCGTAGGCCTCGTCGCCGAACTTCCGGCGGAAGAGCTCGGCGGCCGTCTCGTCGGGGCTCCCCGGGGCCGTGAGGGGCTCGGCGAGCAGCCGGAGCTTGCCCCGCCAGCTCAGCAGGCCGGTCCCGAGGAACGACCGGACGGACATCGGCACCCGGCGGAGCCGGCCGCCGGCGTAGACGTACAGCGGCAGGTCGTCGTCGGCCTCGACGACCGCGTCGGCGAGCCCCGCCGCCTCGATGAGCTCGTCGACGGCGTCGGTCCGGCGGGTACGCTGGGGGCCGTGCTCCAGCACGACGCCGTCGACCTCGGTCGAGCGGATCGCGCCGCCGGCGCGCTCCTCGGCCTCGAAGACCCGGACGGTCTCCCCCCGCTCGACGAGGTGGTGGCACAGGGCGAGGCCGGTGATGCCGGCCCCGACGACGCCGACGGTCATGTGCCCCCCGGGAGGGGGGCGTTCAGACAGACGGCGCCGTCCCGGCAGGCGCAGGCCCGGAGGTTGTAGGTCCCGGGGTCGACGCCCGCGAGGAGCGGCTCGACGAGGTCGGCCAGGAGCGCGGGGATGCGCGGGTCGTCGTGGGGGACGGGAACGCGGTGGAAGTCCAGGCCCTGGGCTTCGGCCTCGACCCGTAGTTCGTCGTCGAGCTCGACGAGGGTCTCCGACTGCTCGTGGAGGAAGCTCACCGGCTCGACGACGATTCGCTCGGCGTCCAGGTCCGCCACGGCGTCCTCGACGTCGGGCTCGGTCCAGGGCACGTCGCGGTTCGCGTGGTTCTGGTAGCCCAGGACGTAGTCCTCGAGGCCGAGCAGCGCCGCGAGCGCGTCGCAGAACTCCTCGACGTAGGTGCGGTACCGGCTGCCGTCCTCGAGGTAGTGGATCGGGGTGCCGTGGGCCGAGCAGACCAGGGCCGTCCCCGGGTCGGTCAGGTCGAGCCCCCGCTCGGCGGCCACCGTCGCGACGTTGTCGGCGCGGAGCCGGGGGTAGCCCGGGTGGCGGTGCCAGCCGCTGAGCTCCTCGAGGGGACGGTCGGCCGCCGTTCGGAGTTCCGCCAGGGCCGCGACGCTGGTCGAGGGCCCGCACAGCGGGAAGAGCGGCAGCCCCACGAGGCGGTCGACGCCGTCGGAGCGGGCCGCCTCGACGGCCGCCTCGATGCTCGGTTCCGTGTACTGTAGCCCGAGGTACGTCTCGACATCCCGCCCCCGGTCGGCGAGCTCGTGGGCCAGCGCGTCGGCGGTGGCGGCGGCCTGCTCGTTCAGCGGCGAACCCCCGATGGCGGCGTACTCCTCGAGCAGGCCCGGCGCCCGGCGCTCGGCGAGCTGGCGGGCGCGGGCATCGGCCTCGGCATCGGAGGCGGGCGACTCCAGCTCGGCGTTCTGCCGGAAGATGGCCTCGAGGTAGTCGACGACGGCCCCGCGGTCCGGCTCCGCCGGCTCGCCGAAGGCGAGACACACGACGCCGGCAGTCATGCCGCCGGCTTGGCCGGGGGGTGCGGAAAGGGTGTCGGTTCGGGCGGCGGTGGGGTCACGTCGTCCCGCGTCGGGGAGGCGAACCCCTACCTCTAATACGGACCGTATTACCGAGCAGGGCCGGGACGACCCGGGCAACCGAGAGATAGCAGGCGACGATCCCGAAGGCCCCCGGGACACGTACGGCCTCGAAGCGGGAGACGAGGTCGTGAGGAGACACCGATGCGGGGATTCTCGTCCGGAAGGCGAGCCGCCGGTGCGCGGGGGATGCTCGTTCCCGATGATACGCCGGCGGAGACACGGGAACGGATCGCGCAAGGCCTCGAGGAACGCGTCGGCGACCACCAACGCGAGCGCGAGCGGGAGCTGGACGAGCGATAACCCGGGGCGTTTATCTCGCCGACGCAGTTGGACTGCTTCGATATCTCGTCGACGCCCTCCCGCCGGCGGCCGACCGGGCGTTCGCCCGGACCGGGGACGGTCTCGACGTGATACGGGCCCCCGACGTCCAGCTCGCCGGGGGATCGTAGCAGGTGGGGCGCAGCCACGCGATCGCGGGAATCACGCTTCGAGGACGGCCACCGAGGCGCTGCAGCGGCTGGTGACGAACGGACCGGTCGATGTGGCCCGGTCGACGAACCGGTGCTCGCCGTCTACGGGAGGGTCATCGACCAATACTCGATGCACGACGGGATGCTGGTCGCGTGCCATCGCGTGCTGGAAACCGACGGGATCATCTCCAACGATGGAGCGTTTGCGGGACTACCACCGGTTTGGGAGGAGGTCCCGGCCGCCGGTCGGCGGGTGAAGCCCGGTCGAGAGGCGTTAGGTTATTGGCGCCATCCGGCGAATTCGCCGTCGAGCGCGGGTAGCCAAGCCAGGAAACGGCGCAGGCCTTAGGAGCCTGTCCCGCAGGGGTCCGCCGGTTCGAATCCGGTCCCGCGCATGACAGCGCCGAGCGAACGTGAGAGCCGTGGTAGCGCTGCGGTTTCGGACGTGGTCGTAAATCGGACGCCACCGAGCGCCGAGGCTGAAATTCGAACCGGTCCCGGCCGACGGTCGTCAGCAGAGTGAAACCGCCCTTTGACCCACCGGACGACCTTTTCCGCGACCCGCCATACGGCGAGTTGCCATGCGACACCGACCGACCCTCGCCGCCGTCGCGCTCGCCCTCCTGATCGCCACCGCCGGGTGCACCGGCGTGCTCGGAAACGGTCAGGCGACCGATTCCCCGGCCGGCCCCGCCGCCAGCCAGACCCCTGGAACCGATCCGCCGGACCGGACCATCACCGTCGGGGCGTCCGGGCGCGTCGAGGCCCAGCCCGACCAGGCGGTCCTGCGGGTCGCCGTCGAGGCCTCCGGACCGAGCGCCGCCGCGGTCCGCCAGCGCCTGGCCGAGAACGTCTCGGCGATGCGGGAAGCGCTCACGGCGATGGGCATCGAGGAGGGCCGCATCACGACGACCGACTACGACATCCGGGACCAGCGCCGGTTCGGCGAACCCGAGCGCGACCGGCCGCCCTTCTGGGGCCGCCACGCGTTCTCCATCACCCTGACAGACCTCAACCGGACCGGCCGGGTCGTCGTGACCGCCGTCGAGAACGGCGCCACCAGCGTCGAGAACGTGCAGTTCACGCTCACCCAGGAGACGCGCGCCGAGCTCCGCCGGGAGGCGCTCGCCGAGGCCATGTCCGACGCCAGGAGCCAGGCAGCCGTCATCGCCGACCGGGCGAACCTGAGCGTGACCGGCGTCGGCTCGGTCACGACGGCCGAGGTCGGCGTCCGCCCGGTCCGCTTTGAGGCCGCCGCGCTCGCCGGCGGCACGAACGTCGGCACGGACATCGAGGGCGGCGCCGTGACGGTCTCCGCGCAGGTCCGGGTCACCTACAACGCGACCGCGGCCTGACCCGACCGACCCCGCCGAACCGCTTACGACACCCCCGCCCGTCGTCCCCGACGTGTACCGCGCCAGCGACCAGCGCGAGGAGGCCGGCCAGCTGGAGCTGCTCGACGCCGCCGCGGACGACCTCGGGCTCGGCGACGAGGCGCGCTCCGCCGCCACCGACCTCTACCTCTCGGCCGTGCCGGAGGCCGACCGGTCCAAGCCCGCGGGGGTCGCCGCCGCGCTCTACGCCGGGGCGCTCATCGCCGGCGACGGCCGCCCCCAGACCGTCGTCGCCGACGCCGTCGGGGTCAGCCGGCTGGTCGTCCAGGACCGCTGGAAGGACCTCCTCGCGGCCGCCGGCTTCCGGCCGCCGGATTGGTAGCCACCCCCGGCTCAGACCGCCGGTTCCTCGCCGCGCTTCGCGTCCTCACGGTCGCCCCCCGGAAGCCGGCCAACGGCCTCGGGGGTCCGGTTGCCGTGCTCGTCGATCTCCCCGCGGACGATTCGCGTCGAGGAGATGATGTCGCCGTCCTCGGCCCGGCGGTGGTCGACCACCTCGAGCCGGAGCGGCTCGAGGCCGCGCTCCCTCCGGATCTCGTTGATGCGCTCGCCGCCGGGCTTGGTCTCCGGGGAGACCACCAGGACGTCGAAGGGCGGCTCGACGGCGATGCCCGTGGGTTCCTCGAGCCGGCGGATCTCGAACGCGCGGTCGAACTCCTCGGCGAGCCCCTCGAGCTCCGCGCGGAGGTCGCGCTTGCGGGCTTCGAAGGGCCGGACGTCGCGCTCGGCGTGGCGGGTCCGGGCGGCGAGGTCGTCGCTCGTGAGGCCGACGGTGACGTCGCCGAGCTCGAACGCACGGCGGAACAGCGCCCGGTGGCCGTCGTGGACCGGGTCGAACGTCCCGCCGAGCGCCACCTGCATGCCCCGGGAGTCTTCGGCCCGGCCCATAGGGGTGTCGGAACCGCGCCTCACCCGTCGCCGGGCTCGAGCTCGATGGTGACGACCTGGGCGGGGTCCTCGACGGCGCCGCCGTCCAGGTGGCGGTCGAGGTGACAGATGGCGTTGAGCTGGTCCTGCATCTGGACCGCGAGGTCGCCGACGAGCTCGCTCGGCGCGATGGCCCGGTACTCGTAGGGGTTGTTCCCCGCCCCCTCGCTGGCGCGCTTCTCGCGCTCGACGAGCCCCTCCTCGTGCATCGCCGCCAGACACTCACGGACCGTGCTCGGGTAGAGCCCGGTCCCGTCGGCGACCTCGCCGCTGGTGCGGGCCGGCGCCAGCCGGAGGTAGAGGTAGATGCGCGCGCGGGTCTCGGTGTCGAGCAGCCACGCCAGGAGGTCGACGAGCCCGTCGTCGACGGCCTCGACGGCCGCCCCCGGGTCGTCGCCCGTCGGGCCGGTATCCGCGGACTCGTCCGTGCGCATGTCGGTGCCGCACGGGTAGATGACACCCGATGGCAAAAACCTTCGCCCGGCTACAGCAGGAGCGCCTCACAGCACGCGTCGAGGCCGGACTCCTCGAGCAGTCGTCGCTGTCTGGCGGCGCCGCTCTCGGCGTCGTAGAGGTCGCGAATCCCGGTCACCCCGAGGCGGTCGCACTCCCGGTCGACCACCTCGCCGAGGCCGACCTCCCCCGAGAAGTCCCGGTCGAGGAGGGTGGCCTCGTGGCCGTAGCGCGTCGCCCGCCACTTGTTCGCGTCGAGCAGCTCCCGTCGGTCGTCGCGGCCGGCCTCGCGGTCCGCGTAGCGCTCGGCGAGGTCGGTCACGAGGGCGTGGGTGTACTCGACGAAGGCCCACGCCCGGTCGGCCGACGTCTGGGCGTCGGGCGCACGGACCTCGACCGTGCCGAGCTCGGTGTGGGGCCGGACGTCGAACCAGAGCTCGCCCCGGTCGTTGATGGCGTCGGTCGCGAGCATGAGCCGCTCGAAATCGAGGTAGTCGTCGATGCCGTCGAAGGCCGTCGGCATCCCGGTGTTCGGGAGGTTCTCGAAGACCGTCGCGCGGGCCGCGGCCAGCCCGGTGTCGAAGCCGTTCCAGACCGGCGAGTTCGCGCTCAGCGCGAGCATCACGGGCAGGAACCATCGAAGCTCGTTGGCCACCCAGACGGCCTTGTCCGCGTCGTCGACGCCGACGTGGACGTGCAGCCCGGCCGTGAGGTTGCGGTGCTGGGGGTACTGGATGCGGTCGAGCTGCGCGCGGTACCGGGGCTTCTCCGCGTGCTCGAGCTCGCGCCACCGGGCCGCCGGGTGGAGCCCCGCGGCGGCGACGCGGAACCCGTTGGCGGCCGCGTGCTCGACGAGGGCCTCGCGGGTGGCGACCAGCGCGTCGCGGGCCGCGTCGAGGCCGTCGACCGTCGGCGTCTGGGTCTCGATGACGCACTTGAAGAGCTCGTGGTCGAGCCGGCCTGCCAGCCGCTCGGGCGGTTCGGCGCCGTAGACCAGCTCGTCGGTCCCGCTCGCCGGCCGGCCGTCGGCGTCGACGACGTAGAACTCCTCCTCGATGCCGACCGTGCCCTGGCGGTCGAAGGCCTCGGCCGTGCCCGCGTCCATCGCCGCCGGCTATCCCCGGGCGCGATAAATAGTTCCGGATAGCGGTCCGCGCCGACCCACGACGCGGGTCGATCACACCCGGATTTATCCCGGACCGCGTCGACCCGCTGCCATGCAGGCCGACGCGCTACACCCCGAGGCCCAGGCGGTCCTCGACCGCCGCGAGTCGCTCGACATCCGGCCGCTCAACGAGTACGGCCCCGAGGGCGCCCGCGAGCTCACCGCGGAGCTGCGCCCCGACGTCGACGGGCCGCCGGTCGGCGGGGTGACCGACCGGACCGTCCCCGGCTACGACGGCGGGCCCGACGTGCCGGTCCGGGTCTACCGGCCCGAGGACGAGGGGCCGGTGCCCACGGTCGTCTTCTTCCACGGCGGCGGCTTCGTCGTCGGCGATCTCGAGAGCCACGACCTGCTGTGTCGCCACCTCTGCCGGGAGGCCGGCGTCGGCGTCGTCGCCGTCGACTACCGGCTGGCACCCGAGCACCCGTTCCCGGCCGCCGTCGAGGACGCGTCCGCGGCGACGGCGTGGGTCGCCGAGAACCCCGAGGCGGTCGGCGGCGACGGCCGCGTGGCGGTGGCCGGCGACAGCGCGGGCGGCAACCTGGCCGCGGTCGTGGCGCTCATGGCCCGGGACCGCGACGGGCCCGCCATCGACTACCAGCTGCTGGTCTACCCGGTGGTGAGCGCCGGGGACGACTGGCCGTCACGGACGGACGAGGCGACCGGCCGCATCGTCGACGAGGCGGACATGGCGTGGTTCGACGAGTGCTACTTCCCGAGCGACGTCAACCGGGCCAACCCGTACGCCCACCCGCTCGAGGCCGGCTGCCACGCCGACCTCCCGCCGGCCACCGTGGTGACCGCCGGGTTCGACCCCCTCCGCGACGAGGGCCACGCCTACGCGGCGGCCCTCCGAGCGGACGGGGTCCCGGTGACCTACCGGAACTACGACGACGTCTTCCACGGCTTCGTCGGCATGCTCGCGGAGCCGGCCCGGCTGGAGCGGGCCCACGAGGCCGTCGGCGACGCCGCCGGCGACCTGCGGGCGGCGTTCGAGTAGCTCGTCGGGGGCCAACGAGACGGCCGGCGGCCGTCCCGGCCGGCGATGGTCACCGCCGGGGCGTGGCGACGACCGCGAGGTGGTCGGCGTGCTCGGGCTCGAGCGCCGCGGTGTCGATGACGTCGTAGTCGGCCGCGAGCGCGTCGAGCACCCGGTCGTAGACGGCGTCGGGGGCGGCGGCCACGTCCTCGCTCCTGGCCTTGATCGCCAGCGCCAGCCGGCCGTCGTCGGCGAGGAACCGCCGGTTGGCCGCGGCGACGCCGGCCTGGTCCCGGGTCGCCACGTCCTGGACCAGCAGGTCCAGGTCCGCCTCGACGACGTGGGCGTAGGTCTCGGGTTCGCGGGCGTCCTTGTACAGCGGCACGACGGACCGGCGGGCCTCGGCGACCCGGACGAGGTCGCGGACGGGCCGGGCGGCGAACTCGACGGCGTAGATCGGGCCCGCGACGTCGGCCACGTGGCTCACCGTCGTGCCCGCCGCCGCGCCGAGGTAGAGCACCGCCGCGTCGGGGGCGAGGCCCACGTCCAGCCCCCGATCGAGCATCGCGGCGAGCTTCGACCGGCGGGGGTCCCAGGCCCGCCACCCGCCGGCCGCCGGCTCGCCGTAGACCGGGTCGCCGCGGGTGGCCAACCGCTCGCGGCCGTCGATGTCGCGCCGCGCGACGCCGTCGGGCAGGCTCACGCGTCCACCCGAGAGCGGATGCGCTCGATGCGCGCCTCCAGGGCGGCGTCCAGCTCGGGCTTTCGCTCCCCGGAGTAGTAGTCCACCCGGGCCGCGAGCGAGAGCTTGCCCGCCAGGGCGCGGGCCGCCGAGCCGCGCTCCTCGGGGGCGGTCCCGCGGACGTACTCGTGGGTGTAGATGACGCCGTGCTTCGGGGACGGGGCGTCCCCGCGCAGGTGGGCGAACAGGGCGTCCTCGGCGCCGAGCACCTGGAGGGTGCCGCTCGGCTTTCTGGCGAGCGGCTTCAGCCCGCCCGCGAGAGCGACGAGCCGGGCCGACAGCACCGGCCCGGCCAGCGCGCTGAGGTTCGGCGCGACGACCGGGGCCTCGCGCTCGACGAAGGCCCGCAGCTCGTCGCGCTCGTCGGCGAGGTCGGCGACCCGTTCGGCCAGGCCGACGATCCGGGCCTCGACCGGCGAGTCTGGCTCGCGGGCGGCGAGCTCCCGGGCGTACTCGAGGCCCACCGCCGACTCGCCGTAGTGGGCCCCCGCCCACTCGGCCAGCCGTTCGGCGAGCTCGTTGGCGACGCGGGCGCAGTCGTCCATGGCCCGCACCGCGTGGACGAGCTGCTGGTCGGGGGCGCGCTCGTGCTCCCCGGCGGCCGCCCGGGCCGCGCGAACTGCGGCGGCGTTGAGCCGCTCGTAGTAGCTCGCCTCGTCGGGGGCGAAGCCGGCCGCGACCGCCCGGGCCGGCCAGTCCGCCGGCGCGTCCGCCCGCCCGTCGCGGATGGCGTTGGCCGCGCCGGCGACGTCGTCCGGGTCGAGGCCCGCGAACCAGCCGGCGTCGCTCACGGCCACGCCTCCGGCGGGGACGCCCTGGACCGCATGGCCCCGGCTTGCGCGGCTCCGCGTTTAAATCTAGACGTCCGCTGCCGCCGGCCGTGGGCTACGCCTCGTCCGCGTCGGACGCGTCGTCCTCGACCGCCTCGCGGATCTCGTCCAGCTCGGCCTCGACGTCGATCTCGACGACGTCGGGCCCGGACGGCGGCCCCGGCTCCGCGAGGCGGTCGCGGACCTCGTCGTTGAGGTCGCGGGCGCGCCGGAGGAGCCGCCGCGCCTCGGCGTCCCGGGGCAGGTCGGCCTCCTCGATGGCGTCCTCGAGCCGGCCCAGCGCGTCGTCGAGGCGGTCGAGCGCGCGCTCGCTGACCTCGGCGGGGCCGACCGAGCCGCGCCGGTCGCGCTGGTCGCGTGCCCGGAGCCGGTCCTGGAGGAACTCGAGCACGCGGACGTTGGCCTCGAGCGCCGCGACGGCCGCCGGAACCGCGACCCGCTCGGCCAGCCGGAGGGCGGCGTCCGCCGCGGGCTTCGCCCGGCCAACCCGTTCGTCCTCGGCCACGGCCGCCTGGAGCTCCTCGAGGGTCTCCTCGAGCCGGGCCATCCGCTCCTCGAGGTCGTCCCGGTCGCCGGTGTCGTTTCCCATGGCCTCCGATAGACGCCCCACCGGCAAAAAGCCGCCGTGCGCCCGCGGCGTTAAGGGGTCGCCGGCCGTCACGGTCGGTCGATGGCCGACCGCCGTCGACCTCGACGACGCCGCCTTCGTCGTCCCCGAGACCTCCGACGTCGCCACGGCGTTCCCGACCGACCCGCTTGGCTGTGCGGGGATGAAGGCCAACGCCCGGCGGCTGGCCCCCGGCCAGGCGGTCCCTGCCCACACGGAGGGCGACCAGGAGGAGCTCTTCGTCCCGGTTCGCGGTCCGGCGTCGATACGGATCGCCGGCGAGCGGTTCGACACGCCGCCGGGGACCGTCGCGCGTGTCGCCCCCGAGGTCCCTCGTAGCGCCGTCAATCCCGCCGGCACCGACGCGGTGTGGGTCATGGTCGGCGCGCCGCCCACCGGTGGGCCGAGGGACTGGGACCCCGGCGCCGAGGTCGTGGAGTGACCGGACGGTCGAGACCGGCTCGCCCCCGGACTACGCCTCGACGAGCTCGCCGAACCGCTCGCGGACCTTCTGGAGCTTCGGCGGGACGTTGACCGCGCAGTAGGGCTGGTTCGGGTGCTTCTCGTAGTAGTTCTGGTGCTTCTCCTCGGCCCGCCAGAAGGTGTCGAGGGGCTCGACCTCGGTCACGATGGGGTCGTCGTAGACGCCCTCGGCCTCGAGCTCCTCGATGAACGCCTCGACGGCCGCCCGCTGGGCCTCGTCGTGGTAGAAGACGGCCGAGCGGTACTGCGTCCCGACGTCCGGCCCCTGGCGGTTCAGCGTCGTCGGGTCGTGGACCGCGAAGAAGACCGCGAGCAGGTCCTCGTACGCCACCTCGTCGGGGTCGTACTCGACCTGGACGGCCTCGGCGTGGCCCGTCTCGCCGGTGCAGACCGCCTCGTAGCTCGGGTCGTCGACGTGGCCACCCGCGTAGCCGGACGTGGTGGACTCGACGCCCGCGAGCTCGTCGAAGGCGGCCTCCACGCACCAGAAGCAGCCGCCGGCGAACGTGGCGGTCGCGAGCGGGTCGTCGGCCATGCGCGAACGGACGCGCCGCGGCCCCATCAACGCCGCGGTGGCGGCAGCGCGCCGGCCCAACAGTTATGCCCCGGAGGTCGGAACGGCCGCCAATGGCCCCGGCGCTGCTCGACACCCTCGAGGCGTCGCTCGACGCGCTCGACGTGACCCACGGGCGGACCACTGCCGCCGAGCTGCCGGACGCAGTTCGCGACGCCGTCGTCGAGCCCGCCGTCGGGGCCTCGCTCCCCTGGGACGGCCTGTCCCTCGGCGGGACGCCCGTCGACCTCGAGCCGACCCCGGCCGCGCTGCAGGCCGCGGCGACCGGCGTGACGGCCGCGGGCGCGGCCATCGCCGCCGAGGGCTCGCTCCTCATCCAGGGCCGGCCAGCGGGCGACGAACCGACCAGCCTCTACCCGCCCCGACACGTCGCCGTCCTCCGGGAGCGCGACGTCCTCGAGGGCGTCGCCGAGGCCGTCGAGTGGCTCGCCGGCGAGTTCGGCGCGGGCCGACGGAGTGCCGTCATCGCGACGGGCGCGAGCGCGACGGCCGACATGGGCGAGCTGGTCGCCGGGGTCCACGGCCCCGGCGAGGTCCACGTTATCACGGTGACGGACCGATGAGCTCCCGCCGCGCCCGGGCCGAGCGCATCCGCCGGCTGCTCGAGACCGAGGGCGACGCCGTCTACGCGAACACGACCCACTTCAACGAGGCCCGGTACGCGGCCGCCGCGGCGGACGACGACTTCGAGGCCAACCGCGAGCGGGCCCGGGCCATCAAGGCGGACGCCATCGAGCGGCTGCCCGAGCTCGTCGAGACGCTCCGGGACGCCGTCGAGGCCAACGGCGGCGAGTGCTACCTCGCCGACGACGCCGACGACGCCGCCGCCTACGTCGAGTCGGTCTGTGCCGACCACGACGCGGAGACCCTGGTGAAGTCGAAGTCGATGACGTCGAAGGAGGTGGGCGTCAACGACCGGCTCGCGGCCGCGGGCGTCGACGTCTACGAGACCGACCTCGGCGAGTTCGTGGTCCAGGTGGCCGACGAGGCGCCGAGCCACCTCGTCGGGCCGGCCATCCACAAGTCGACGGACGACATCGCGGCGCTGTTCAACGCCGTGTTCGAGCCCGCCGAGCGGCTGGAGACGCCCGAGGCGTTGACCAACTTCGCCCGGGACTACCTCGGCGAGCGCATCCGGGCGGCCGACGTCGGGATGACGGGGGCGAACTTCCTCCTCGCCGAGAGCGGCACGGTCGTCCTCGTGACCAACGAGGGCAACGCCCGCAAGTGTGCGGTCACGCCGCCGGTCCACGTCGCCGTCGCGGGCATCGAGAAGGTCCTCCCGAGCCTCGCGGAGCTGCCGCCGTTCGTCGACCTCATCGGCAAGACCGCCGGCGGCCAGTCCATGGCCCGGTACGTCTCGCTGCTGACGCCGCCGGTGGACTCCCCGACCGTGGACTTCGACCGGCCCGACGAGCCCATCGGGGCGGCCGACCGCGAGTTCCACCTCGTGCTCGTCGACAACGGCCGGTGGGCGATGCGGGAGGACGAGCAGCTCCGGGAGACCCTCTACTGCATCCGGTGTGGGGCCTGCGCGAACTGCTGTGGGAACTTCCAGCAGGTCGGCGGGCACGCCTTCGGCGGCGAGACCTACACCGGCGGCATCGGGACGGGCTGGGAAGCCGGCGTCGAGGGCCTCGAGACGGCCGGGGAGTTCACGGACCTCTGTACGGGCTGTTCGCGCTGCGTGCCCGCCTGCCCGGTGAAGATCGACATCCCGTGGATCAATACGGTGGTCCGCGACCGGCTCAACCGCGGCGCCGAGCCGGGCGCGTTCGACCCGCTTGTCGCCGGACTCACCCCCGACGCCGAGCCCGGGGGAATGGACCGCCAGAAGCGGTTCTTCGGGAACGTCGAGCCGCTGCTGCGGCTCGGCAGCGCGACCGCGCCGGTCTCGAACTGGCTGGCCTCGAGCCGGCCGGTTCGGTGGCTGCTGGCGCGCGCCGTCGGCCTCGATCCCGGCCGCGACCTGCCGAGGTTCCGCCGGGAGACCCTCCGGGACTGGCACGCCGGACGGACGCCGGCCGTCGGGGCGGACCGGGCGGTGGTGGTCTACCCGGACCCCTACACGAACTACGTCCGGGTCGACCGGGGCCGCGCGGCCGTGCGGGTCCTCGAAGCCCTCGGGTGCGCGGTCGAGCTCGCCGACGCCCCCGAGAGCGGCCGGGCGGCGCTGTCGCAGGGCATGGTCGCCACGGCGGCCGAGCGCGCCGAGGCGGTCCACGCCGCCCTCGCGCCCCACCTCGAGGCCGGCCGGGACGTGGTCGTCATCGAGCCCTCGGACCTGGCGATGTTCCGCCGGGACTACGCCCGGCTGCTGCCCGAGGCCGACCACGACGCCCTCGCGGGCGGCACCTACGAGCTCGGCGAGTACCTCGCCGAGCAGCTCGGAGACGGCGCCGAACCCGGGCGGCTGGCCGCCGGCGACGGCGTCGAGGTGGCCTACCACAGCCACTGCCAGCAGCGGACCCTCGACCTCGAGGCGCCGACCGTGGCGGTACTCGAGGCCCGGGGGTTCGACGTGACGACCGCGTCGGTCGAGTGCTGCGGCATGGCGGGGTCGTTCGGCTACAAGCGCGAGTACGCCGAGCTGAGCCGGGCGGTCGGCGAGCCGCTGGCCGAGACGTTCGCCGGTCACGAGGGCCCGGTGGCCGCCAGCGGGACCTCCTGCGCCGAGCAGCTCGAGGCGCTCCTCGGCCGGCCGGCGGTCCACCCGGTCGAGCTCCTCGACCCGGCGTCGGGCTGACGCCGCCCGGGCCGGCCCGGCACCGGAGGGCAGTGCCCTTTATGCGCCCGGGAGCACCACCGACGCCACATGGCAACCCCGCCGGGCGGCGCCGACCTCGCGGTCCCCGAAGCGACGGTGCTCGAGGCCTGCGGCGACCCCGACCTGCCCGCCATGGGCGTCGTCGAGCAAGCCCTCGAGACCGACCCCATCGCTGATGACGAGCTCCTGCCCCGGGCCGCCTCGGCCGTCTGGGACCTCGACTGGGCCGGCGTGCCCGAGGGCGGCGAGGTGGCAGTCGGTGTCGGCAGCCGGGGCATCGCCAACCTGCAGACCCTCGTGACCGGCGTCGTCGCCGGCCTGCGCGACCGGGGCTTCGAACCCTTCGTCGTGCCCGCGATGGGCAGCCACGCCGGCGCGACCGCCGCGGGCCAGCGCGAGAAGCTCGCCTCGCTTGGCGTGTCCCCCGACACGGTCGGCTGTGAGGTCCGCGCGTCGATGGATGTCGTCCAGGTCGGCGAAACGCCCGAGCGAGGGGTGCCCGTCTACACCGCCGCCGAGGCCGCGGCCGCCGACGCCATCGTGCCGGTCAACCGCGTCAAGCCCCACACCGACTACGACGGGCGGGTCGAGAGCGGCCTCTCGAAGATGCTCGTCATCGGGTTCGGCAAGCAGCGCGGCGCCAAGGTCGCCCACGACTGGGCGGTCGACTGGAGCTTCCGGACCATGATTCCGGCGCTCGCCGAGCAGCTGCTCGAGACGCTTTCGGTCCCGGGCGGGGTGGCCGTCGTCGAGGACGGCCGCGACCAGACGGCGCACATCGAGGGCGTGCCGGCCGACGACTTCCTGTCCCGGGAGGCCGAGCTCCTCGAGACGGCCCGGGACTGGCTGCCCCGGCTGCCGTTCGACGCGCTCGACGTGCTGGTCGTCGACCGGCTGGGGAAGGACGTCAGCGGCCAGGGGATGGACCCCAACGTCACCGGCCGCCGCCACTTCACCATCAACGAGCCCGAGCCCGACAGCCCAGACGTCAAGCGGGTCTACGCCAGGGGGCTGACCGAGGAGACGGCGGGGAACGCCATGGGGATGGGGGCGGCCGACCTCGTGCACCGCGACCTCGCCGCGGCGGTCGACCCCGGGGCCTCGTTCATCAACGCCGTCACGGCGAGCACGGTTCGGGGGGTCCGGCTGCCGCCGGTGATGGCGACCGACCGCGCGGGGCTCGCCGCCGCCCTCGGTTCCTGCGGCGTCGTCGCGCCCGGGGAGGCCCGGGTCCTCCGCGTGACGGACACGATGTGCCTCGAGCGGGTCCACGCCTCCGTGGCCCTCGTCGAGGCCGCCCGGGACCGCGAGGACCTCCGGGTGGTCGAGGAGCCGACCCCGATCGACTTCGCGGACGGCGAGTTCGCCCGGGCATCGCCGTGCCCCGCGGAACCGTGAGCGAGGGGCCGTTACGAGCGTGGGTCGGCGGCCGCCCGGGACCGCGAGACGGGCGTCCGACGCCACCGCGAACGCTTAAGTCCGGGGGCAACCTGGCCGGCTACATGGTCGCTGACGGTCCGCCGCAGGAGATCACGACCCTCGTCGGCCGCGAGGTCTACTCGAACAACGGCGTCTACGTCGGCGAGGTCGAGGACATCCGGCTCGACCTCGACGAGGAGGCCGTCACGGCCCTCGCCGTCGCGGACCTGAACCGGGAGCTCTTCGAGGACGTCCCCGAGGGCAGCGGCGTGCTCGTCCCGTACCGGTGGGTCCAGGCCGTCGGCGACGTCATCCTCGTCAACGACATCATCGAGCGACTCGGCGAGCCCGAGGAGCAGGAGCCCGTCGCGTAAGCCGCCGTCAGCCCCCGTTCGAGCCGCCCTCGACGCCGATGGCGTCGAACAGCTTCCGCTTGACGGCCTCGCCCGCGAGCTCCAGCAGCGTCTCGCGGTTCTCCTCGGAGGCCTCGATGCCGGTGAACAGCCCGAGCGGGATCTCGACGTGGGCCTGCGTCGAGTGGCCCACGGCCTCGCCGACGTCCTCGAAGGCCTCCTCGAGGGTCCGGCCGATGTTCAGCCGGATGTCCTTCGACTGGGCCGCGAGGTAGATGGTGTCGTCGGCGATGCCGAAGACGGCCGTCGTGGTGAT
>JBDGPL010000083.1:0-5361 GCA_042219705.1 Halobacteriales archaeon
AGGACTTCGGTGACGCGGGCGCGCCCGTCCTGGCCCTGGCCGACGACCCGGCCGTCGACCTCAAGGCCCCGACCGTCGCCGAGGCGCTCGAGTGGGCCGAGACGTACGACGCGCCGCTGCACCCGGCGTACACCTATCTCTGGCACGACCTCGACGTCGAGGCGGTCCGCGCCCTCGCCGACGCCGTGGGGGCGGGGGAGGTCGTCCAGACGGACGACGGCGACGAGCTCCGGCTGCCGGCCGACGGGGCCGTCGAGGCCGCCCTCGAGGCGCTCCTCGTGCCCCACCGCCAGGGCGAGGCGGTCACGGTCGGGACGTGGCGCCCGCTGGTCCGGACGCTCGGCTTCGACGACGCCCTCGACCGCGGATGGGACCCCGGTATCGCGCCCGAGTTCGACGACGCGATGGCCCTCGTGAACGCGCTGGCCCCCTTCGCCGTCCAGGAGCGGGCCCCGACGCGAGTCGGCAGCCGGATGGGACGGCCGGAGAAGTCCGAGGTCCGCGAGATGAGCCCGGCGGTCCACGGCCTGTTCCCCATCGGCGAGGCCGGCGGCGACCAGCGGGACGTCGCCGCGGCGGCGAAGCACGCCGAGGACCTGCAGGACACGCCCGGCCAGGTCGAGGTCGAGGTCGGCCGGCGGCAGTGTCCCGACTGCGGGACCGAGACCTATCGCCCCGAGTGTGAGACCTGCGGGGCCCACACCGAGCCCGTCTATCGGTGTCGCGACTGCGACGCCCCCGTCGCGCCCGGCGAGAGTGGCCGACTCGAGTGTCCCCGGTGTGGCGGCCAGGCGACGAGCGTCGAGCGCCGGACTGTCGACGTCCGCGGGGCCTACCGGGACGCCCTCGAGGCGATGGGCGAGCGCGAGAACGCCTTCGAGATCCTCAAGGGGGTCAAGGGGCTGACCTCGGCCACGAAGACCCCGGAGCCCCTGGAGAAGGCCGTGCTCCGGGCGGCCCACGGGGTCTCCACGTTCAAGGACGGCACCGTCCGGTACGACATGACGGACCTCCCGGTCACGAGCGTCCGGCCGGGGGAGATCGACGTCCCGGTCGAGCAGTTCCGCGGGCTCGGCTACGAACGCGACCTCGCCGGCGAGCCACTCGAGTACGACGACCAGCTCGTCGGGCTCCGGGCCCAGGACGTCATCCTCTCGACGGGGGCGGCGGAGCACCTGATGCGTGTCGCCGACTTCGTCGACGATCTCCTCGAGCGGTTCTACGGCCTGGAGCCCTTCTACGAGGTCGAGGAGCGCGACGACCTCGTCGGCGAGCTCGTCTTCGGGCTCGCGCCCCACACCAGCGCGGCGGTCGTCGGCCGCGTCGTCGGCTTCACCGACGCGGCGGTCGGCTACGCCCACCCGTACTTCCACGCGGCGAAGCGGCGGAACTGCTTCCATCCGGACACCCGGCTGTGGTACGAGGACGAGGCCGGCGACTGGCACTACGGCCGGATCGACGAGTTCGTCGAAGGTCGTCTCCACGACCCCGACGAGGACGACTTCGGGACGCTAATCCAGGAGCTCGACGGTTCGGTGACTGTCCCCTCGATCGCCGCGGACGGCACGGCGACGCGTTCGACGGTATCGGCGGTCTCGAAGCATCCGGCCCCCGCCCACCTCGTCGAGGTCGAGACCGAGGGCGGCCAGGCGCTCCGGGTCACGCCCGACCACACGATGCTCCGGTGGGACGACGGCCTGGCGCAGGTCGCCGCCAGCGAGCTGGCCGAGGGCGACCGGCTGCCGGCCTGGGACGGCGGCGAGACGACGACGGGCGGTGCGGCCGCCGGGACCGCCGACGGCGGCGAGGCACCGGTCCCGCTCGACCCGATCACCCGCGTCGAGTACGTCGAAAGCGACGTCGAATACACCTTCTGCCTGACCGTCGAGGATACCCACACGCTGGTGGCCGAGGGCGTCTACAGCGCGCAATGTGACGGCGACGAGGATAGCGTCATGCTCCTCATGGACGGGCTCTTGAACTTCTCGCAGGCGTACCTCCCCGACCGCCGCGGCGGCCGGATGGACGCGCCGCTGGTCATGTCCTCGCGCATCGACCCGACCGAGATCGACGACGAGGCCCACAATATCGACATCGTCGACGCCTACTCCCGGGAGTTCTACGAGGCGACCCGCCGGCTCGCCGACCCCGACGCGGTCGACGTGCGGCTCGCGGAGGACACCCTCGAGACCGACGAGGCCTACGCCGGCTTCGACCACACCCACGACACGTCGGACATCGCGATGGGACCGTCGCTGTCGGCCTACAAGACCCTCGGCTCGATGACCGACAAGCTCGACGCCCAGCTCGAGCTCGCCCGGAAGCTCCGCGGGGTCGACGAGACCGACGTCGCCGAGCGCATCATCGAGTACCACTTCCTGCCCGACCTGCTCGGGAACCTGCGGGCCTTCTCCCGCCAGGAGACCCGGTGTCTCGACTGCGGGACGAAGTACCGCCGGATGCCGCTTTCCGGCCACTGCCGGGAGTGCGGCGGGAACGTGAACCTGACCGTCCACGAGGGGTCGGTCTCGAAGTACCTCGAGACGGCCATCGAGGTCGCCGAGACCTACGGCGCGAAGGAGTACACCAAGCAGCGCCTGCAGCTGCTCGAGCGCACCATCGAGAGCGTGTTCGAGAACGACAAGGACAAACAGTCCGGCATCGCGGACTTCATGTAATCAACGGACCGGTACCCGATCCCCCGGTGGCGGGCCGGAACGGCTTTGGCGGGCGGCCCCCGGACTCTCGGCCGATACATGCTCGACGTCGCCATCATGGTCGAGGGCCAGCACGGCATGCACTGGGAGGCCTGGCAGCGGCTCGGCCGAACCGTCGAGGAGCTGGGCTTCGGTGGGCTGTTCCGGTCCGATCACTTCCTCGACCACTTCGCCCACGATGGCGACGACGCGCCCGAGACGCTCGACCTCTGGCCCTCGCTGACCTGGCTCGCCGACCACACCGAGACCATCGAGTTCGGCCCGCTGGTCACGCCGATGTCGTTTCGCCACCCGGTCCACGTCGCCCGGGCGGCGGCCGACATCGACAACCTGGCCGACGGCCGGCTGGTCCTCGGGGTCGGCGCCGGCTGGCAGGAGCTGGAGCACGAGACCTACGGGTTCGACCTGCTCGAGCCGGCCGCCCGCTTCGACCGGTTCGAGGAGGGCGTCGAGGTCGTCGCGAGCCTGCTGCGCCGAAACGAACCGGTCACCTTCGACGGGGCGTACTTCCAGCTCGACGACGCCCGGCTCTACCCCGGTCCCGACCGCCCCGGCGGCACGCGGCTGCTCGTCGGCGGCAACGGCCCCCGCCGGACCCTCCCGCTGGCCGCCGCGTACGCCGACGAGTGGAACGCCGTCTTCTCGACGCCGGCGGAGGTCGCCTCGTTGAACGAGCGGTTCGACGACGAGGTCGCCGACGCCGGCCGGGACCCGGACGACGTCCGCCGCTCGCTCATGACGCCAGTGCTGTTCGGCCGCGACGACGCCGAGCTCGACCGGGTCATCGACGCCCATCCGTTCGCCGAGGACGCCGAGGCGTTCCGGGAGTCGGGGGCCGTCGTCGGGACCGGCGCCGAGGTCGCCGACCACCTCGAGCGCCTCGCCGACGTTGGGCTCGATCGGGTGATGCTGCAGTGGCTCGACGTCGGGGCCATCGACCGGCTCGGGGCGTTCGCGGACGCCGTGCTGTAGCCCTGGCGTCGAACCTCGGGCCTCGGCGGACTCACGCCCGCGCGATGACGTAGACGGTCGCGGCCGCCCCGACGACCAGGGCGAACCAGTAGGAGGCGACCCGGTACACCGTGGCGACGGCGAAGGCCTGCCCGGGCCCGAGCGGCGCCAGCGCCACGAGCAGGACGACGAGGGCGGCCTCGACGCCTCCCAGGCCGCCGGGGGTTGGCACGAGCCCGGCGACGGTACTCGCCGGCACCACGAACAGGACCAGCAGCGGCTCGATTTGCAGCCCGAGCGTGACCCCGGCCACGTACAGCGGGAGGGCGAAGAACAGCCAGCCGGCGTAGGAGAAGACGAGCGCATAGGCGAGCCTCCGGGGCTCGTCGGCGATGAGCTCGACCGAGGCGTAGAACCGGTCGATGCGGTCGCGGATGCCCTCGATGGAGAACCGCTTCGTTCGGCCGACGAGGGGCCGCAACAGCCGGAGCACCCAGTATTCGACGCCGCCGCGGTGGTTCCAGCCGACGTACGCGATGGCCGGGATGGCGACCGCGACGCCGGCCAGGCCGAACGCCAGCGGTCGGATGACGTCGGGCAGCCGAACCCGCACGAGCAGGACCGCCAGCCCGATGGCCGCGAAGTTGAAGAAGGGAAGCAGGTTCAACAGGTCGGCGATGACGACGCTCGCCAGGCTGTCCTCGTAGGACGCCCCGGTGTCCTGGCTGAGCACGAACGCGATGAACGGCTCGCCGCCGGCCTGGCCGAAGGGTGTGATGTAGTTGGCGAACGTCGCCGAGAGGTAGGTCACGACCAGCCGGCGGAAGGGCACCTCGATGTCGACGACCGCGAGGACGACCTGCCAGGCCTTGCTCCAGGCAGCCAGGCCGACGAGCGTCGAGGCGCACGCGACGGCGAGCCAGCGGAGGTCGGCTCGCCGGAACGCGAGCCGAACGTCCTCCAGGCCGACGGCCACGCCGAGGACGAAGACCAGCAGGCCGGCGACGACGAAGCCGAGGACGATCTTCAGCAGGGTTCGTCGGTCGGCGAACTGGTCGTACAGGGCAGTGGCGCCGTTGTCGCGGCCCACGGCTACTCCAGGTATCCGAGGTCACGCAGTCGGGCCTGCGCGTCCGCGCCCATCTCGGCCAGGACGTCCTCGTCGCTGGCCGTCCCGTCCCACCGTCCCCCGACCCGCGCCTCGAACGCGGCGAGGGCCGCCTCGAGCGCGGCCTCGTCGTCCCGACCGGTCCCCGCCAGGTTCTCCCGCTCGTCCGGGTCCGCGTCGAGCCGGTAGAACTCGTCGCTGATGCGCTCGTTCCGGATGTACTTCGCGCCGGGGCGCCGGACGGCCCGCATCCGGGAGTAGAACCGGGAGGCTTCGTCGAGCTCGATGCCCGCCGCGGCCGCTTTCGACTCGAGCTGGTTGAGCTCGACGACGGGCCGGCCGTACTCGACGTAGGCGTGCTCGGCATCGTCGAAGTCCCGATAGTCGTCGGCCAGCAGGGACCGCGACCGGTCGAGCGGGACGGTCGCGTCCGCCGCCTCGACCGCGGCGTGGTCGAGCACCGTGTGATAGAGGTCGAGCAGCTCGACCTGGTCCGTCCGTCGGACGGCATCGAGGTCGGGGTGCTTGAGGAGCAGCGGGACGTTCACCAGCGGGTCGTAGACGTTGAACTCGTGGCCGTAGAGG
>JBDGPL010000084.1:0-3344 GCA_042219705.1 Halobacteriales archaeon
CGTAGGCGAACGCGCGCGTGTTGGCGGCGTAGACCTCGTTGTCGCCGTCGAAGTTCGTGTCGAAGCTGTTCATCACGATGACGAGCTCGTCGACGGCGTCGTTCTCGGGATACTCGTGGTTCCGCGTCCGGGCCTCCGCGACGAGATCGTCGGCCAGCTCCGGCGTGACCTGGCTCGGGTGCTGGTTGACGTAGTCGGCGGGGCGCGCTCGAACCCGCTCGGGGTCGGGGTCGACGACCACGGCGCCGTAGAGCCCCCGGTGGATGTGCTCCTTGAGCGGCAGCGAGTGGCAGTGATAGAGGTGGAGGCCGGCCGGCTGGGCGATCCACTCGTAGGTGAACGACTCCCCCGTGTCGAGCACGCCGGGACCGTTCTGCGGGATGCCGTCCATCGCTGGGGCCAGGTTCCGCAGATGGGGATGGATGGTGTGGGCGTGGGCGCTGCCGTTGGTAAAGCGCACCCGGATTCGGTCGCCCTCGACGGCCCGGATGGTCGGCCCCGGCACCTGGCCGTTGTACGTCCAGGCCGGAAACCGCACCCCCGGCGCGATCTCGAGGCCGCTCTCGCCGAAGCGGTCGACGGCGGTGAACTCGAACGCCCGGATGCGCCGCCCCGCCTCGTCCGTCCCCACGACCTCGCCGGTGTCGAACTCCCTGAGGAACCCGTGCGGGTCGAACCCGTCGCCCTCGTCCTCGCCGACGGCGGCGAACTGGCCGTGGGTGGACTCCGCCCCCGTGTCGGCCGTCGGACCGCCGGCGGCGCGACCCGCACGGCTGGCACCGAGCGCGGCCGCGCCGGCGGTGCCGAGCCCGCCGAGGACGGCCCGGCGGCCGACCCCGCCGTCGAGGGCGGCCAGGAGCCGGTCCTCGAGGGCCCCGGTCATTCGCGCCGCCCGTTCGACGGGGACGCGGGTCACGGGCCGACCTCCCTGGCTGACGGTCGGCGACCGCTGGGAGGTCGGCCTATCGGCGACAACGCGCCGTCGAAACCGGCCGGTCGAGGTTCCGTAATCATCGATCAGGATTTAGCCGCATCTAAAATAAACGTTCGTAAGGTAGAAATCCCTGCCTCTGTCGCGCCTCTCACCCGATTATCGCCGGCCCGCTGGCGGACCCCTGGCGGTCAAACGGTTCCGTCGGGCTCGCCCACCCGGACCCGCCGGGCGACGGCCTTGGGCAGCGCCACGGTATCGCCCCCGGTAGCGGGGCGCACGGTCACCAGGTCGAAGGGCGTCACCTCGACGACCTCGATCGTCACGCCCGGCCGGATGCCGTGCTCGTCGAGGTAGCGCAGCTCCTCGGGGTCGTGGTCGTGCACGCGTTCGACGACGACCTCGTCGCCGTCGCCCGCCTGAGCGAGCGTCGGGCCGGCAGCCTCCTCGAGGGGTTCGAGGTCGGCCGTGGGGATGGGGTCGCCGTGGGGGTCGACCGCCGGCTCGCCGAGCGTTTCGGCGATGCGGCGCTCGAGCTCCTCGGAGATGTGGTGCTCGAGCGCGTCGGCCTCGGCGTGGACCTCGCTCCAGTCGAAGTCCAGGTGCTCGCTCAGGTACGCCTCGAGCAGCCGGTGGTGTCGCAGCACCTCGAGCGCGACCTGCTCGCCCTGGTCGGTGAGTCGGACGCCCTGGTACTTCTCGCGCTCGACGAGGCCGCGCTCCTCGAGCTTGCCGAGCATGCTGGTGACGGTCGGGGGCGTGACTTCCAGGGTCTCGGCGACCTGGGAGGTCGTGACCCGCTCGCCGTCGGCGTCGGCCTGGAGGACGTAGATGGTCTTGAGGTAGTCCTCCATGGCCGCGCTCAGCATCATCGGCCGGATTAGCCCGGGCTAATGCATAACGGTGTCCCATCGAAATCACGCACCGGTTGGGTTTCGGCGTCCGATGCGCTTCACGACCGGCCCGAATTCCGGGCGGCTCGGCCCCGGAGGAAGGTTTTTCTCGCCGCCGGGCGTGTTCGGGCCATGGCTGAACTGTACGAAAGCCGACACGACGACGTGGACGAGGCCGCCTGATGTATCTGGCCGACCACGCCTGGCCGGACCTCGAGGCGTACTTCGACCGGGAGTCGCTGGCGCTGCTCCCCGTCGGGGCCACCGAACAGCACGGCCCGCACCTCCCGGAGGGAACCGACGCGTACATCGCCGAGGCGCTGGCCCGCGAGGCCGCCGACCGGACGGGCTACCTCTGTACGCCGACGGTGAGGGTCGGCGTCAGCCCGCACCACCGCCAGTACCACGGCACGATGTGGGCCGACGCGCCGGCCTTCCGGGCGTACCTGGAGTCGATCACCGGCAACCTCGCCGAGCACGGCATCGACCGCGTCGTCTTCGTGAACGCCCACGGCGGCAACGTCGAGCACCTCTACGAGGTCGGCCGGACGCTCCGGGCGGCCGACGGCCCCTACGCCATCCCGTGGATGTGGGACGAGAGCATCCCCGAGCTCGTCGACGAGCTGTTCGAGCACAACGGCCCCCACGGCGGCCCGAAGGAGACCGCGATGCTGCAGCACCTCCACCCCGAGCTGGTCCACGACGACCGGCTCGAGGCGGCCCGGGACGGCGGCACCCTCGAGCTCGCGTCGCTCGACGGCGCGTTCGTCGCCGGCGCCCGGACGTTCTACGACAACACCGAGATCTCCGACAACGGCGTCTTCGGCGACCAGACCGACGCCACCGCCGAGAAGGGCCGCCGGCTGTTCGAGGCCGCCACCGACCAGCTGGTCGAGCTCTGCGAGTGGCTGGCCGGCCGGCCCGCCGCAGCGCTCCGCCCCGACGAGCACGTTTGAGGGCCCCGACGGGCGTTTCACCCCGAGCTCGAGCCCGCGTCCGGCTTCGCCTGGCCCGGCCGCCGACCCCGGAAGCCGGCGCGTTTCAGTAGGTTTATCAGGCGTTCACGGCCAATCGAGGGACAGTTACTGCCAAGAGGCTCAACTGTGACGGAGGAACATCGACAACCCGAGGTGAACATCGGGCTGGTCGGTCACGTCGACCACGGCAAGACGACCCTGGTCCAGGCCCTGAGCGGCCGCTGGACCGACCAGCACTCCGAGGAGCTCAAGCGCGGCATCTCCATCCGGCTGGGCTACGCCGACGCGACGTTCCGGCGGTGTCCCGAGTGCGAGGGCCCCGAGGCCTACACGGTCGAGGCGACCTGTCCCGAGCACGACGTCGAGACGGAGGTGCTTCGGACCGTGTCGTTCGTCGACGCCCCGGGCCACGAGACCCTGATGGCGACGATGCTCTCCGGCGCGGCCATCATGGACGGCGCCATCCTCGTCGTCGGTGCCGACGAGCCGGTCCCCCAGCCCCAGACCGAGGAGCACCTCATGGCGCTGGACATCATCGGCATC
>JBDGPL010000085.1:0-1384 GCA_042219705.1 Halobacteriales archaeon
GCTGCATGAACTTCGGGTCCATGTCCAGCAGCTCCATCTTCTCCTCGAGGAGGCCCTGGAACTCGGCGACGCCGATCTCGCCCTCGTCGGCCGGACCCTCCATCGGGCTCGTGTCGTAGCCGGCCTCCTCGTCGTCCGCCTCCCCTTCGCCGAAGAGGAGCGCCTCGCGCTCCTCGATCTTCGCGTTGAGGGCCGTCCGGAGGAAGTTGGACATCGTCACGCCCTCGATCTCGGCCGGGTACTGAAAGCCCAGGTAGACGCCCAGGGCGGCCCGCTCGTTCGGCTCGAGGTCGAGGAGGTCCCAGGTCCGCCGTTCGTCGGGGATGACCTCGACGTCGTCGAAGTCCTCGGCGTCGAGCTCGAGGGTGACCGACCCCTCGGTGACCTCGTAGGCCGGGTGGCCGGCCACGATCTTGGCGAGCGTCGATTTGCCGCTGCCGTTCGGGCCCATGAGCGCGTGAATCTCGCCCGACGACACCGACAGGCTGACGCCCTCGAGGATGCGCTCGTCGCCCTCCGCGACTTCCGCGTGGAGGTTGTCGATAGTGAGTGTGGCCATGGATTACTTTTCGGTCGGCCTAACGCGATGAAGCCATTAATGGTTTCGCATTCACAACGTTCGCGTTGGTAGAACGGAAAGGATAGTTCGCGTTTCGGCAATCCGACCGGTGTCGGCCGGCCTCACATGAACGATTCCAGCCCGGTCTGCTCCTGGCCAGACCGGACCTCGTCCCAGGAGACGCCGAGGGCCTCGAGGACCCGGGCGATGGGGCCCCGCAGGGTCTTCTCGAGCATCTTCTCCCAGTCGACCTGAAACTCGTCAGGGATCTGGTCGGCGTACTCGAAACAGATGACGCCGTCGCCGGCCTCGACGTCGAGCTTGAACTGGCCATAGAGGCGGTCCTCCGGCCGGCGCCCGTTGGGGTCGAAGCCCTCCGACTCCTCCATGCGCCGCCAGAACGACGGGTCGACCCCGCTCTTCTCGAGGTAGAGCCGCTTGGGCTTGCTGCCGCGCTGGAAGTTGGTCCCGAGGAGGAGGTTCGCGTACTTCGCGCCCCGGACCTGGGCGGTGTCGGTGTCGTAGTCGTCGAGGTGCTTGCCGATGCCGCTCGGGATGCCCACGTCGTCGAGGGCCACGTCCCCGGCCTCGAACTCCTCGATGACCTCGCGCACGTAGGCCGTCACCGCCTCGACGTCCTTCCCCCGAACGATCATCTCGATGACCTCCCGCTGGACGCGTTTGGTGATGGGGGCGATGTCCGAGCGCTTGTATTCGAAGCCGGTGATGTCGATGTCGTCGACGTCCTTCCCCTCGCTCCAGACGACGTGACCGGCGTAGCGCTTCTTCTTGCCCGCCTGGAAGAACCGGCGGTAGAGCTTCTCG
>JBDGPL010000085.1:1394-9338 GCA_042219705.1 Halobacteriales archaeon
ATGTGGGCCTCGATATCGAAGGCGACGTCGATGGCCGCCGCCTTCGAGACCTCGGGGCCGAGTTCCAGCAGGACGCTGTCGGTGTCCCCGTAGATGACCTCGTAGCCCAGCGAGGCGGCCACGTCGGCCGTGTACTCGATGACGGCCCGGCCGGTCGCGGTGACGGCGGCGCTCATCTCCTTGTCGTAGAGCCGAAAGCGGGTCCAGCCGAGGGTGCCATAGAGCGCATTCATGATGACCTTCACCGCCGCCTGCTGGCGGTCGTACAGCTCGTAGGCCTCGCTGTCGGGGTCGTGCTCGTCGCGCCGGGCTTTCTTCTGGTCCCGCTCGGCCAGAAGCTCGTCGACCATCTCCCGGATGATGCCGTCCGGCTCGCGGCGGAAGTGGGTCCCGTTGGGCGTGACGTAGGTCTCGCCGTCGTAGCCGTCCGGGTCGACCTTCGTCTCCGGCGAGGCGTTGACGGTGGTCATCGACATCGGATACAGGCTCGCCAGGTCGAGGACCGGGACCATCTCCCGGACGCCCTCGATGGGGTCGAACACCGCGCCGCCCTCGAACTCCTCGCCCGACCGGCTGCCCTTCGAGGGCAGCGCGAACTTGCCCCGGGCTTTGTGCAGGACGTACATGTCGACCGCGTCGCCCGCGGTGGGGGCGTCCTCCAGCTTGCAGCCGACGAACGTCGCGACCTCCCGCCAGAACGCGATGACCTCCTGCTTTCGATCGAGCTCGACGCACAGTTCGACGTCACGGAGGTTATACTCCAGGAGGCGGGTCGGGTCCTGCTCCCAGAGGTCGCCGATGTCCCCGGTGTACCGTTCCTTGCCGACGCCGAGCTCCACCTCGGCGACGGCATCGAGCCGGTAGGACTCGAGCTCGGTGAACTGGGTCCGCTTGTAGCCGTAGAGCAGGTCGAAGACGACCCGGCCCTTGATGTTCGGGCCCTGCCAGTCCGACCGCCAGACCTCGTCGACCCGGGAGAGCCGGTCCGGGTCGAGGTCGCGCTCGGTGGACGGGTCGAGGCGCTCCAAGCGGTCGAGCAGGTAGGGCGCGTCGAAATCGTCGACGTTCCAGCCGCAGACGATGTCCGGGTCGGTGCGGTCCACGTACTCGAGGTAGCCATCGAGCATCGCCGCCTCGGTCTCGAACGACCGGACCTCGACGCTCGCGTCCGCCAGGAGTTCGTGGTCGGTCAGCCGCTCGGGCGAGACGCCGTCGCCGTCCGGCGCCACGTAGTGCCAGACGACGTACTCGTCGTCGTAGGAGTCGTGGCTCGACAGACAGACGATGGGTTCCTCGCCGTCCTCGGGGAACCCCGACCGGTCGTCGACCTCGATGTCCATCGTGTGGACGCGAAGGTCGGCCGACGCGTCGACGGCCTCGAGCTCGTCGTGGGGCACGTCGACGGCGCCGTCGTCGGCCCGTCGGGCGGGCACCCGGACGCCGCTCGTGATGCCCTTGTCGATGAGCAGCCGGTTCGGGAACAGGATGTCCGCCTCGTAGTGGTCGAACGCGTCGCGCATCTCGCCGACGTCGCGCGGGGTTCGGGCGTAGATGCGGGTCAGTTCCTCCCCCCGGATGGAGGTGTAACCGGGCTCGGTGCCGGTGATGGCGTCCCGGTCGAGCTTCTCGTCGGTTAGCGTGGCCGTCGGCGCGTAGAAGTAGGGCCGGAAGCCGTGGACCCGGACGTGCTCGAGCTGGTCGCCATCGCGGCGGCCGAAGAGGTGGAGGACCGGCCGCTCATCGCGGCCCGAGCCGACGAGGGTGTAGTCCACCTGCGTGACGGCCAGGGTGAGCTCCCCGTCCGCCTCGGGGTACCGTCGCTCCTCGGGGTCGACCACCGGCTGGCCCGCCCCCTCGCCGTCGCCGGCCACCGCCCGCGCCTCCTCGGGCGGCCGCTCGTCGTCGAAGTCCGCGAGCCCCGACTGGCGCATGGGACGGCCTAGTCTTCGGGGGGTAAAATACCCGCGGGTGTGGCGGTCGCCCGGCCCGGCGGCCGGCCGCTATCCGCGTGAATCCGGGACGGGCAGAAGACCTATAACGTGGTCCATGGTACCACCACGCATGTCCGAGGACGACGGCCCGGCAGGCGGCGAGCCGGCGGAGCCGGCGCCGGCCGCGACGGATGGCGAGGTGGAGACCTACGAGACCGACGACGGCGTCGTCCTTTACGACGCGGGCAACCCGCTGGCGTGGATCGAATCCCGGACGCCGGTCCGGCTTGACAACGCCGCGTAGCGCCGGCAACGTTACCCGCTCCCGGCCCGAACCGCGGTCCATGCGGACGGTCGAGGACCCCGACGGCAACCGATACCTCCTCCTGGAGCGCGCCCCTGGGTCGAGTCGCGTCCGCGATCTCGAGTCCGGCGAGGACCGCGAGCTGCCCACCGACGAACTCGTCGCCGTCCCCGACGCCCCGCCGGTCGAGACGGCGGCGTCAAGCCTGTCGTCCGCCACCCGGCGGTTCGTGACCGCCGTGCCCGACAGCCGGGCCCTCGGCCTGCTGGTCGCCCTCGAGGCGGCCGACGGGCTCGCCGCCCGGGTGCTGCTCGCGGCTGGCGGCTACTGCGAGTCGGACCTCAACGGGCTGATGAGCGAGCTCCGGGCCGCCGACCTCGTGACCGAGACCACCGTCGACGGCGAGGCTGGCTACCGGTTGACCGACGAAGCCGCGGCCGTCGTCCGGGCCCTTCAGTCCGCCGGGACCTCGGGCTGAGCGCTCCGCTCGACGGTCGACCGGTTCGTCGTCGGGTCTTTCCGCACCGTGAGGAGCTCGTCGGCCGCGCCCACCAGCGCCTCGTCGTGGCTGACGACCACGATCTGCTCGACGCCGAGCTCCCGCATCGACTCGACCAGCTCGACCAGCCGCGTGACGTGGCCGGCGTCCAGGTAGACCGTGGGCTCGTCGAGGATGAGCGGGGGCATCGGCGCCGCGCCCTCGATGCCCTCGGCGAGCAGCCGATAGATGGCCGTCCGGAGGCTCAGGTTGAACAGCGCCCGCTCGCCGCCGGAGAGCTGCTCGGGTTCGAGGGGCTCGCCGTCCTTCTGGTAGACCGTCAGGCCGTACGCCTCGTCGAGCTCGATGCGGGCGTAGGCGTCGTTCCCGTAGACCAGGTCGAACGTCTCGTTGAGGAGCCGTTCGAGGCCGGCGATGTTCCGCTGGCGGAGCTCCGCCCGCAGGTCGCCGTAGAGCGCCTCCAACGAGGTCGATTCGTCGACCAGCGACTCGAGCCGGTCGAGTCGCGCGTCGAGGGTCTCCCGCCGCTCGCGGAGCGACTCGAGCTCCGCCAGCTCGTTCTCGACCGCGCCGACCCGCGCCTGGAGCTCGTCACGGCGTTCGCGGAGCTCGTCGAGCTTCTCCCCGACCCGTTCGAGGTAGTCCTCGGCGTTGGCCTTCGCCTCCCGGGCCTCCTCGACCCTCGCCATGTCGGTGGCGTCCTCGAGCTCGGCGCGGCGTTCTCGCTTCTCGGCCAACGTCTCCCGGCGCTCCGCGTTCCGGTCGTCCAAGAGGTCCCGCTTCTCGCGCAGGCGGTCGATGGCGTCATCGATGGCCTCGAGCTGGTCGAACCGCTCCGTGATCGACTCGAGGCGGTCGACGGCCGTCTCGATCGACTCCCGGTCGGCCTCGAGCTCGGTCACCCGTTCGTCGAGCGCCTCGAGGCGTTCCTCGGCTTCGGCCGCGGCCTCGCGCTTCGCGGCCGCCTTCGCGTCGAGCGCCTCGGCGCGTTCGCGGTGGTCGGCCGCTCGCTCGCGCTTCTCCTCGAGTCCGGCTTCCCGCTCCTCGACGAGCTCAATTAGCGACGCGCGTTCCGACTCGAGCCGGTCGCGTTCGCGTTCGGCCGTGAGGAGTTCGTCGGCCCGCTCGATGGCCTCGGCCGTCGCCTCGAGCTGGCCGTCGAGCTCGTCGAGTTCGGCTTCGAGCTCGGCCACCCGCTCGCGATCCGCGTCGAGCGAGTCCACCCGCGGCGACCCCTCGACGGACTGGCCGCACTCGGGACACTTGCCCTCCTCGAGGAGACCTTCGGCGTGCTCGACCCGGTGACGAACGGTCTCGAGCTCGGCCTTGAGGTCGCTTCTGGCCTCCCTGAGCTCGTCGCGCTCGGCGACCAGGTCCTCGCGATGCGGTTCGGCCTCGCCCGGCTCGACCGGCGCGTCGTCGAAGGACGCGTCGAGGGCCTGGATGCGCGACTCGAGCGCCTCGAGTTCCTCCCGTCGGTCCGCGAGCCGCGACATCCCCTCCTCGACGTCGGCCTCGAGCTCGGCGGCGGCCTCGCGGGCCGCCTCGGCTTCGGCCTCGAGCTCGTCGGCCCGCTCCGCGGCCGTTTCCCGCTCGCCGTCGAGTTCGGTCCGCTCGATCGCGAGCTCCTGGAGACGGTCGTCGAGCGACTCGAGCTCGGCCTCACGCTCGGCGAGCCGTGCCTCGACCGCCGCCCGGTCGGCCTCGTCGAGGCCCGCCTCGGCGAGCAGCTCGTCGCGCTCGTCGGCCAGCTCCTCGGCGCGGTCGCGTCGGTCGCTGATCCGCTCGGCGAGCGCCTCGCGCTCCCGCTCGGTCTCGGCGATGCGCTCCTGGAGGTCCTCGATCTCCGCTTCGAGCGCCTCGAGCTCCTCGCGGCGGTCCTCGTGCGCCTCGAGCACCGATTCGGCCTCCTCGAGGCTCGTCCGGGCCTCCTCGCGGTTGGCCTCGAACCGCTCGATGTCGTCGGTCACCGACCCCAGCTCTGTCTCGAGGTCGTTGAGCCGGTCGTGGAGCGCCCGCTCCTCCTTCTCCTCGATCTGGGTCTCGACCTGCGAGCGCCGGCCGCGGACCTCGCCGACGACGTCCTCGACGCCGAGCCGGGCGTTGGCCGCCCGCTCGCGGTACGTCTCGAGCACGCCGAGCTGGAGCAGGTCGTCGAGCATGGCCTGCCGTTCGGCCGGCGTCGCGTCGATGAGCTTGTTGACCTCGCCCTGGCGGACGTAGGCGCAGTTGACGAACGCGTCGGCGTCCATCCGGAGGAGCGATGCCACGGCGGCCTCGACGTCCCGTGCCCCTTCGATGGTATCCTCGGGCGTCTCGAGAACGCAGGTCGCGGTCTGGGCCCGCTCCCCGGTCGCCCGCACGCGGCGCTCGATCCGGTAGTCCTGGCCCGCGTGGCTGAACCAGAGCTCGACCTCGGCGGCCTCGGCGCCCCGGGTGACGACGTCCTCGAGCGTGGTATCGAGGGCCGTGGCCCCGTAGAGCGCGAAGAAGACGGCCTCGAGCAGCGACGACTTGCCCGCGCCGTTCGGCCCGTGGATGACGGTAACGCCGCGGGACAGCGAGACGTCCGCCGAGGCGTAGCACTTGAACTGTGACAGCCGGAGGCGCGATACCTTCATGGGGCGCTCGACGGCGCGGTCACGGGGCCCGCCATCGGGTCACAGGTAGTTCTCCATCGTCAGCTGGCGGTCGGCATCGTCCGTCGAGCCATCCGACCGGGGCGCCGACCCGCCGGCCTCGTCCGCACCCGGGTCGACCTCCCCATCGGTCGACGCCACGCCCTCCGGGGCCCTCGTGTCAGTCTCACCGGGGTCCTCGGTGGCGGCGGTGGACCCGGCCTCCGACGAGGGTGGCTCGGCAGCTTCGTTCGACGCTCCGGCAGGGTCGCCGGTCGCCGTGGCCGCCGCCTCGTCGGCGACCGGCGGGTCCGCGACCGGCTCCGGTCGCGGGCGGGCGGAATCCGCCGGCTCGAACGCGTCCGGGTCCTCCTCGAGGACCTCGCGAACGTGCTCCTCGACCCGGTCGCGCACGTTCGTTTTCGGCACGTCGCCGTCGCGGACCACCCCGTCGATGGCGAGCGCGGCGTCGGAGAGCCCGAGGTCGCGGAGGCGCTTCTCGACGGCCTGGTCGGGGTCGACGAACCGGACCGCCTCGACCTCGGCGGCCTCGAACTCCCGGCGGTCGGTGACGCGCGCGACCAGTGCTCCCCCCTCGGTCGCGAACGTCTCGACCTCCGCCGCCGAGACCGGCTCACCGTCGCCGGAGAGGGTGACGACGACCACGGCGTCCTCGAGGGGCTCCTCGTCGAGCCGCGCTCTGACTCGGTCAGCCCCCTCCCCCGGCGCGAGCTCCAGATCGACGGTCACGAACGGCCGGGTCTCGATGCCCCGCCGGGCGACGTTCACCCCGTCGTCGAAGGTCACGAGGTTGTAGCCGCGGTCGGCACGCTCGCTGGCGTCGACGCGCTCGGTCGAACCGCAGTAGGTCACCCAGGTGTCGTCGACGATCTCGACGCCGGGGTCGTGGTTGTCGCCCAGCAGCAGCGCGTCGAAGTCGACCGTGGACGCCTCGAGGACGGCCTCCGTGTCCCAGTCGGCGTGGGCGAAGGGTTCAAAGAGGCCGTGGGCGACCAGCGCGGCGTGGTCAGCGTCGTGGGACTCGAAGTCGTAGTCGAGGGCGTCGCGTCGCGAGCGCGGGACGAAGTCGAGACCGTACAGTGCCACGTCGCCGACGACGTCGGGCGCCCGACCCAGCCGGGTGGCCAGGCCGAGCGTCTCGAAGAGGTCGAGCCACTGCTCCCCCCGGGTGCGCTCGTGGTTGCCGACGACGGCGAACAGCGGGATCGCCGCGTCCCGGAGCTCCCGTAGGATCTCGATGGTGCCGTGTATGTCCGGCAGGTCCGGGCGGCGGTCGTGGAAGAGGTCGCCGGCGTGGACCACCGCGTCGACGTCGTCCTCGATGGCGTCCTCCACGACGCGCCGGAAAGCGGCGAGGAAGTCGGCGCGCCGCTCGGGCGAGTGGTATTGCCGGTAGCCGATGTGGGTGTCGCCCGTGTGGAGCACCCGGGTCATGGCCGCCGGTTGGCGGGCCCGGCGTAAAGACGTTCGGAGAGCGGGGCGGAGGTGATGTTGGCCGGTGTCCCCCGATCAGTCGAGCCGTAGCGAGTAGAGCCGTTTGCGGGCGTCGGCGAACGAGAACCGGGACTCGACCGCCCCGACCTCTTCGAGCCGCGAGAGGGCGTACCGGACGGTCCGGGGTGGCAGCAGCGTCTCCGCGGCGAGCTCGCTCTGGGTCAAGGCGTCGTCGTACTCGAGGACCTTGAGGACCAGCTTGGCGCTGGGCGGCAGCTCGTGGAGCGTCTCCTCGGTGGGGGCGGCGGTGGAGTCGGTCGCGCTCATCGGACGGGGGTTGGGAATACTCACTAATAATATTTTGTATCCTTGATTATTACTGTTAAACATCATCCGTCGTCGGCTCGCGCCGGCCGGATATGTCAACGCACCGCCCCGAAGCCTCTTATTAGCCAGCCGCTTAGCCCGGGGCAATGACCGACGCCGTCGACGACGTCGACCTTCCCTACGACCGGGAAGCCTCGGTCCAGGACAAGATCGAGGCGCTGAAGGACCGGCTCGATATCCTCCAGGAGCAGAACGAGGAGATGCGGGACCAGCTCCTCGACGCCAACGCCGAGAACAACAAGTACCAGCAGAAGCTCGAGCGGCTGACCCACGAGAACCGCAAGCTCAAACAGTCGCCGCTCTTCGTCGCGACGGTCGAGGAGCTCACCGACGAGGGCGTCATCATCAAGCAGCACGGCAACAACCAGGAGGCCGTCACCGAGGTCACCGACGAGCTCCGCGAGGAACTCGATCCTGGGGCGAGAGTGGCGGTGAACAACTCGCTGTCGATCGTCCGCCGGCTCGACGACGAGACCGACGTCCGGGCCCGCGTGATGCAGGTCGAGGAGGACCCGGCCGTGACCTACGAGGACATCGGCGGGCTCGAGGAGCAGATCCGCGACGTCCGGGAGGCCGTCGAGATTCCGCTCGAGAACCCGTCGATGTTCGACGAGGTCGGCATCGAGCCGCCCTCGGGCGTCCTGCTCCACGGCCCGCCGGGCACCGGCAAGACCATGCTCGCGAAGGCGGTCGCGAACCAGACCGACGCCACCTTCATCAAGATGGCCGGCTCGGAGCTGGTCCACAAGT
>JBDGPL010000086.1:0-16678 GCA_042219705.1 Halobacteriales archaeon
GGACGCTCCGGAGCTTGAACTCGAGGCCGTGGTCGCGCTCGCCCTCGCCCCGCGGGGCGAACGGGTAGTAGGCGCCCCGGCGGAACGAGTAGACCCAGTAGGCTCGCTCCGGCGCGTCCCCCGCGTCAGCGGCGATGTTCCGAAACCGGTCGGGCCGCCGCTCGAACCCGAAGACCGCGGCGAGCAGCCGGGCATCGTAGCCCCGTACCGAGAACTCGTCGGCCGCGGCGTGCACGCCGACCACGAGGTCCTCGAAGTCGTCGTCACGAAGGACGACCCACCGGTAGCCGTGGCCGTCCTCGCGGGTCTCGGCGACGGTGCCCTCGTCGCCCGCCTCGACCAGCGACTCCACGTTCGCCAGCGTGTCGGCGAAGTCCGTGCTGTCGACGCCCGAGAAACACAGCGCCGCCCGGTCCAGCGGCTCGAAGTCGAGGTCGGCCGCCATCGTGACGTGGGCGGTGCTCATCCCGAAGAGGTCCTCGGGGTCGGCGGCACGGGCCGCCCCGGCCTCGGCACCGAGGCCCAGCCACGCGCGAACGGCGTCGAGCACGCCCATGGCCTCTGAATAGGCGGGTGGGGGTTAAGCGACCCCGGTTCAGGCCGTCTCGAGCTCGCGCTCGAGCTCCCGGAGCCGCTCGACGCGCTGCTCCGTCGGCGGGTGGGTGCTGAACAGCCGGCCGATGAACCCGGCCCGGATGGGGATGATGAAGAAGGCGTTCATCTCGGCCTGCTCGCGGAGGTCCTCCTCGGGCACCCGGTCCATCCGCCCGGAGATCTTGAGCAGGGCCGACGCCAGCGCCGACGGCCGACCGGTGATGGCCGCCGCGCCTCGGTCGGCCGCGTACTCCCGGTAGCGGCTGAGCGCCCGGACCAGGAGGAACGAGACGATCCACACCACGAACGAGACCAGGATGGCGACCCAGACCGGCGCCTGGTTGCCCCGGCCGCGGCCCCCACCCCCGAACAGCCAGCCCCACCGCACGACGATGAACGCCAGCGTGCCGAGCGTCGAGGCGACAGTCATCACGGCCATGTCGCGGTTCCTGATGTGGGCCAGCTCGTGGGCCAGCACGCCCTCCAGCTCGTCGTCGTCGAGCGTCCGCTGGATCCCCGTCGTGACGCAGACGGCGGCGTGGTTCTTCGACCGGCCGGTCGCGAAGGCGTTCGGCACCTGGGTGTCCGCGACGGCCACCGTCGGCTTCGGGAGGTCGGCCTGCTGGCTCAGCCGGTCGACCATCGCGTGGAGCTCCGGGGCCTCCTGCTCGGAGACGCGCGTCGCGCCCATGCTCCAGAGCGTCAGCCGGTCGGAGAAGTACCACTGGGCCAGCGAGAAGCCGCCGAAGAGCACCATCATCATCACCAGCCCGCCGCCGAGGTAGACCGTGATGACGCCCGCGAAGAGGATGAACAGCGCGAACAGCAGGAACATCGTCACGAACATGCGGACCCGCAGGCCCCAGTCCGGTTTCCACTGCATGCTGAGCGCTACTACGCCGTCGAGCGGATATGAACCGTTCGACGCGGCGCCGGCCGCGGGCGCCACCGCTGGCCCCGCCAGAGCCGGGCGGAAACGCTGTCGCTACCCGAACGTGAGCACCTCGTCGGCGTCTTCGACCAGCCCGAGGAGGTCAGCCATCGTCCCGCGCGGCCGCAGCTCGTCGGCGTCGAGGTCGCGTGAGTCCAGGCAGGTCCCGCAGGCGGCGAGCTCACCGCCCTCGTTCAGGTACTTCCGCAGTAGCCCGGGTGGGTTGAACTTCGGCGTCTCGACGTCGGGGGCTTCGACGCCGTCGCCGAGCAGGAACGTCTCCACCGCGTGGCCCGCGTCGAGTGCGGTGTTCGCCAGCCGGAACGCGTTCCAGACCCGCTCGGCGTCGTTCGACTCGATGACGAGGCCCAGTCGCATGAGGAATCGTCGGCTGCGGGGGGCCTTACCGCGTTCGATACGCCGCCCCGGCGTCCCGGCCCCGACCGTCCGGTCAGGGTTCGGCGGCGTCGAACCCGCGCTCCCGGTAGCGCCGGTACTGCCAGACGCCGTACCCGAACAGCACGAGGCCGGCGGCGGCGAGGCTCCCGCCGAGGTCCCACTGGTCCCGGAAGGCGACGAGGAGGACCCCGAGCGCCAACGCGAACAGGGCGACGTTGAACACGGCGACGAGGCTCCAGAACGCCCGCTGGAGCGCGGGGGAGGCCCGGTCGGCGTCGGGAATGTCCAGGTCGAACCGCTCCGCGCCGGCCCCCGGATCGCCGAAGGGGTCGTCGGGCTCCTCGGGCCAGGGGTCGTCGAACACGCCGGAGGCTAGGGCCGGCGCGGGTATAGGCGTTCGGCGCCCCCGGCGTGGTCGTACTGATCTATACTGACCAGTACTGATCGGTACAGGGGTGCTTGGCGCCATCGGGGGCCGGCCTCCGGTTCGGCTCACTCCCGAGTGATAGTCCCGGCGACGATACCGACCCGGCGCTCGCTGGAGACGTGCAAGTCGGTCCAGGCCGCGAGAGGACCGTCCTCGCGGTTCGCCTCGACGAAGGCCCGGAGGTCGGCCCGCTCCGCCGCCGCGGCGTCGGCGAACACGAAGACGAGCTTGACGTGCGTGGTGTCGGCGTCGACGACCCGGCCCCACCGGCCCAGACCCACCAGGCCGGCGAATTGTCCGGCCGACGGCGCGGGCGTCGCCGGCGGGTCCCGCGGCTGCCACTGGACGATCGACCCGTCGCCGACCGTCGCCACCAACGCGGCCACGGCGTCGCTCGCGACGGCGAGACGCGGCACGAACCCACGCCCCGTATCGATGACGGTCGTCGCCGCCTCGACGCCGGTCATGCCGTCGCCCGGCGAGCGCCCGATGACGATGGCCCGGTCGCTGACGGCGACGGCCCGGCGGCGGTCCTCGGTGGCCAGGAGGGCGTAGCCCGCGTGGTCGCCGACGTCGCGCCAACCCTCGGTTTCGGCGACCCCGTCGACCACCGCGCCGGCGTCGTAGTCGCCGACGATGACGAAATTGCCCCGGAACCAGAGCGACAGGGTGACGTCTTGCCAGTTCACCGATACCGGCTGCCAGCCGTCCACGTGGGGACTCTCCCGGAGCCCACGGGGGAGGGTGTCGCCCTGGACGGTCATCGACGCCAGATCGACGGCCGAGAACGGGACGCGCTCCCGGCCAAGGGTCGACGGGTCGGGCACCCACCGGCCGTAGGGCGGGCCCTCGTACGGCCGGGGTGTCGACGTCGCGACGGTCGTCGGGGTGGCCGTGGCGCCGGTTCCGCCGGTGTCGTCGGGGTCGGGCGAGGCCCCGCCCGAACAGCCCGCCAGTCCGCCGGCCGCGATCGCCGCCACGGCCGCCCCAGCCCGCCGGAGCAGCCGTCGTCGACCGGTCGGTCCACGCTGCATCCCGGCGAACCACGGGTCCTCGGGGGAGAAAAACGTGCGGGTCCCGACGCATCGCCGCCCGGTTGATGGCGGGAGTTAAACCGCGTCGAGCCCTACGACGCGTCCGGATGACCGACTCGGGGCTGTTCTGTCCGCGGTGTGGGGCGCCCGTCGAGGGCGACCCCGACGACCGCCCGCTGCCGCCCGACGCCAGCCGGGCGGCCCGCCGGGAGCGGTCGCTCTGCGACGCGTGCTACCTCGAGGCGTTCGACCTGGTCGACGCCCCCGAGACGCTCCGGGTCCGGGTCTGTGCCCAGTGCGGCGCGGTCCATCGCGGCGAGCGCTGGGTCGACGTCGGCGCCGAGGACTACACCGATGTCGCCGTCGAGGCCGTGCGCGAGTCGCTCGGCGTTCACGTCGACGCCGAGGCCGTCTCGTGGTCCGTGGCGCCCGAGCAGGTCGACCCGAGCACGGTCCGGGTCCACGCGACCTTCAACGGCGTCGTGCGCGGGACCGCCGTCGAGGAGTCGGTTACCGTGCCGGTGACCATCGCCCGGGAGACCTGCACCCGGTGTGGCCGCATCGCCGGCGACGCCTACGCCGGGACCGTGCAGGTCCGGGCGGCGGGCCGCGACCCCTCGGCCGAGGAGACCGAGCGGGCCGTCGAGCTGGCCCACGAGCTCGTCGCCGAGCAGTCCGAGACCGGCGACCGCGAGGCCTTCGTCACCGAGGTCGCCGAGGTCGACGGCGGCGTGGACGTCAAGCTGTCGACCACCCGGCTCGGCGAGCGGCTGTCCCGGCGGCTCGTGGCGGAGTTCGGCGGCTCCTACGACGCGGCCGAGACGCTCGTGACCGAGGACGGCGACGGCAACCCGGTCTACCGGGTGGCCTACGCCGTGCGGCTGCCCCGCCACGCGGCCGGCGACGTCATCGATCCCGACGACGGTGACGGCCCGGTGCTCGTCGAGGGCGTCCACGAGCGGGTGTCCGGCCGGCGGCTGGCCACCGGCGAGCCGTTCGAACGGCCCGCCGACGCGCTGGCTGACGCCCGCACCCTCGGCGCCCTCGACGACGCCGAGGAGACGACCCTCGTCGCGGTGGAGGACGAACACGCCGTCCAGGTCCTCGACCCGGAGACCTACGAGGCGAAGACCGTGCCTCGGCCGGCGGATCTGGACGCTGACGCGGATACGGTACGGGTGCTGAAACATCGTGGGGGGCTGCACGTGGTACCCGACCGGTCGTCCCCCGACGGCTGATCGGACCACCGACCCCGCGAAGGGGCGGTAGTATCGTGGCGCTCTTCGACCACCACGGCTGCCCCGAACGGCCTCGCCACCCCGCTGTACCGTCAACCCTCCCGAGCGTCCCGAGTTGCCCCTCCAGGCGTTCGCGGTATCCGCCGCTCCCAGCCGCCCCGCCGGCCCCGCCTCGCAACCGGGGCCGTTTTGAACCGGGTTGACGTACGCGGTTCCGTTCGCACGATGCCCGACCTCGCCGCCGTCGTCCCCAAGCCCGAGGCCGATCGGGCCGTCGCCGCCCTGCGCGCCGAGGGCGTCTACGACGACGACCGGAGCATCGTCGAGGCCGGCGACGGAACGCTGGAAATTCCCGTCACCTCTGCGCCCGCCGAGACGGCCGTCCTCGACGTCGTCGAGCAGGTCGATCCGGTGCCGCGGCTGCGCGGCCTCGACGACCGGCTGCGCGAGCGGGGTTTCTCCGAGACCGAACGGGAGCGCGCCCCCCGGTCCTGGCACGTCGTCGGCGACGTGGTCCTCGTGCGGTTCCCCGAGGACTGTCCGGATCCCGGGGCCGTCGCCGAGGCGCTGCTCGACCTCCACGGCGCCGACACGGTCCTCGATACCGGCGACGTGACGGGCCCGACCCGGACGCCCGACGTCTCCGTGGTCGCGGGATCGGGCGACACCGAGGTCGTCCATGTCGAGCACGGCACCCGGTACGCGCTGGACCTCGCCGAGGTGATGTTCTCGCCGGGGAACCAGGCCGAGCGGGTCCGGATGGGCGAGGTCGTCGACGCCGACGAACGCGTCCTCGACCCCTTCGCCGGCATCGGCTACTTCGCGCTGCCGATGGCCCGCGCCGGCGCCGACGTGACCGCCATCGAGGTGAACCCCGACGCGTTCCGGTACCTCGTGGAGAACGCCGTGCTCAACGATGTCGAGGACCGCCTGGCGGCCACGCTGGGCGACTGCCGGGACGTGGTCCGGCCGGACGCCCCCGGCGCCGCGAACCACGGGGCCGCGGACCGCCTCGTCCTCGGCCACTTCGACGCTTCCGACTACCTCGACGCCCTCCTGCCGGCCCTGACGGCCGGCGGCACGCTCCACCTCCACGCGGCGGCGCCGGCCGACGGCGCGGGGGCCGACGCGCCCATCGAATCGCTCGAGGCCGCGGCCAGCGCCCTCGGTCGCGACGCCGAGGTGCTGGCGACTCGCGAGGTCAAATCGTACGCGCCGGGCATCGCCCACGTCGTCGTCGACGCGCGGGTCGAGTGACCGTCCCGGCGGCGACGGGACGGATTATTCCGTCAGGGCCTGGACGTCCGCCGTCGTCGCGTCCTCGGGGAGCGCGGCCAGGCAGTCGAAGCAGAGGAAGTGCTCGGAGCCGTCGTCGAGCTCCAGGGTGACGCCGCCGGTCGGCCCCGGTTCGATGGACCAGAGGTCCCCGATACCGCCGGCGATGCGCACCTCGCGCCCGCAGCCGTCGCAGCCGGCGGTGGCCATGCACTCGAGACGGGCCCCCGGGGCAAAAGCGCTCGCCCGGCGGCGGCCAACGCGGCCGGCGCTGCCGCTACGACGCGAGGACGACGCCCAGAAACCTCGCCGCGCTATCCGGACTTGATCTGGTCGAACTGCGCGAGGAGGTCCTCCGCGGACTCGCCGGAATCGTAGGTCAGCTGGCCCTCGTAGACGACGCGGTCGTCGTCGAAGTCGGCGTCGATGTCGCCCGCCAGCCGCTCACGACGCTCGTGCTCGTCTTCGTCATAGTCACCCATGGCCATAGATACCACACATCCCGTTATCCATTGTCGACCATTAATATTGCGTCTCTCATCAATCGCTAGATAGGTCGGCCCGCACCCGCCCCGAGCCCGCAGCGGGCGATGGTTCTTTGCGGCGAGCCGCGTAGGCCGACCCGTGCCCCACGCGGACCTCCACGTCCACACGGCGCGGTCTGACGGCACCCTGGCCCTCGACGCCGTCCCGGCCGCCGCCCGGCGGGCCGGGGTCGCCGTGGTCGGCGTGACCGACCACGACCGGCTGCAGCCCGGCCTGCCGGCCCCCGTCACGGTCCGCGACGGCGTCACCCTGGTCCACGGCATCGAGCTGAAGGTCGAGACCGACGCCCAGCGGCTCGACCTCCTCGGCTACGGGGTCGAGCCGATGTCGGCGCTCGAGTCCGAGGTCGACCGGCTCCAGGCCGACCGGCGCGAGCGGGGCCGCGCCATCGTCGAGCGCGTCGAGGACCGGCTGGGCGTCGACCTCGGCGTCGAGCCCCGGGCGGGGCTCGGTCGGCCCCACATCGCCCGGGCCATCGCGGAGCATCCCGACGCCCCGTACGACGTCGAGAGCGCCTTCGAGCACCTCATCGGGGACGGGCGGCCCTGCTTCGTCGCCCGCGAGGTCACGCCGTACGCGCGGGGGCGGGAGCTGTTGGAGGAGGCGGCCGCCGTGGTGGCCTTGGCCCACCCGCTCCGGCTGTCCGACCCGGCGGCAGCGCTGGCGTTGGCCTCGGACCTCGACGCCGTCGAGCGGTGGTACCCCTATGACGACCCCGTCGACCCGGCCCCCGTCGAGCGGGCCATCGCGACCCACGACCTCCTCGCGACCGGCGGCAGCGACGCCCACGACGAGCGGCTGGGCCGTGCCGGCGTTCCGGCGGCCGACTACGGCCCCATCGCCGCCCGGCTGCCGGCTCCGGCCGGCCGGTGACGGAACGGCGGGGGACTCGCCGGCCGGTATCGCCGCGTTCAAACCGGGCGGCCGCCAACGAACGACGAATGCAGTGTCACTACTGCGACCGGCCCGCCGACGTCGAGGTCGAGTCCGACGGCGTCATCGTCGGCCTGTGTGAGGGCCACCTCCGGGCGCGCGTCCAGGAGCTGGCCGACGAGGCGGGCGTGGCCGCGCTCCGGGAGGAGCTCGACTTCGAGGAGCCCTGAGCCGGGGGCGCCCTTTTTGCCGGCCTGGCCCGTGTCGCCGGTATGGAACGGGTCCGCATCGCTGACGTCGACAACGCCCTCGGCCCGGCGGCCGAGAAGCGCCGGTTGACCGACCCGCTCGGCGCGACCGACCTCGCCATCAACTACTACGAGCTCTCCCCCGGCGACGCCTTCGCCTTCGGCTACCACCGCCACGAAAGCCAGGAGGAGGTGTTCGTCGTCGAGGCCGGCACGGTCACCTTCGAGACCGAGGCGGGCCCGGTCGAGGTGGGCCCGGGCGAGGCCGTCCGGTTCGCCCCCGGCGAGTACCAGCGTGGCGTCAACCGTGGCAGCGAGCGCGTGCGGGCGCTGGCGCTCGGCGCGCCCCAGGAGCCCGGCGACACCGACATCCGCCGGCACTGCGCCGGCTGCGGCGCGCGTACCGCCCAGGCCATCGAGCTGGCCGACGACGGCGACGCCCTGCTCACCCGGTGTGCGGACTGCGGCGAGCGGACGGGCCGGTTCGTCCACGGGGAGGTCGGCCCCGGGGTGGCGTAGGTGACCCGCGCCCGGCTCGTCTACGACGACGATTGCGGCTTCTGCACCTGGGCGGCGTTCGCGGTCGCCGACCACGCACCGGACGTCGAGCCCGTGGCCTTCTCGGCGCTTTCGGCGGCCGACCGCGAGCGGCTGCCCCCGGACTGGGAGCGGTGTGCGCACCTGCTCGTCGACGGCCGGCGCTACTCCTGCGGCGAGGCGATGACCCGGGCCTACGAGCGGACCGACCTGCCGCTGGCCGGACTGGTCCCGATCCTCCGACGCGTCCCGGGATTCGGGTTCCTCCGGGAGGCCGGCTACCGGTTCGTCGCGGCCAACCGCGACTGGTTCGGTCGGCACGTCGCGAGCCTGGACCCGCGGTAGCCCCCCTGGCGGAACGGTGGCCGCGCCTCGCGACCGTCGGCTAGATGACGCCGGCGAGCCCGAGGAGATCGAGTGCGAGCCCGACCGACACCGGGACCGCCACGGTCACCGCGGCCTGCCGCAGCGTCAGGTCCCGGCCGTGCCGCATCGCGAAGGTCCACAGCAGCGCGCTCCAGAGCAGGAAGACGATGCCGAGGACGCTGGCCAGGGTGAACAGCGGGTCGTGTCTGAGCTGCTGGATCATCCGGGCCGCCCGGACCGGGTCCGCCGGCACCGTCACGCCCGAGAACACCGCGTAGGAGATGGCTCCCGAGATGACGCCCTCCGGGATGCGCGGGACGAACCCCCAGCCGGCCAGGGCCAGGGTGTCCGTGAAGCCGCCCTCGGCCCCGTAGACGGCGGCCGAGACGACGTGGAAGACGCCGGCGTAGAGCAGCCAGGCGACCAGCGTCCCGACGACCGCGCCGATGGCCCCGAAGAGGTAGACCAGCGAGGCGAACGCTCCAGCCTCGGCCGGCATCGCCGCGGTCGTCCGCTGGAGCGTGGGCAGGCTGGCGAGTCCTCCGACGACAATGACGGTCAGCATCACGAGGCTCGGCCCGACGAGCGAGGGGTCGTCGGCGCGCTCCTCGAAGAAGCCGTCGGGGTCAGTGAGGAGGTTCAGCATGACGGTTCGGGCGTCGGACCCGGGCCCGCATAAAACCGCCCGGCGTCAGTTCCGGAGGGCGTCGACGGGGTGTTCGTTCGCCGCGCGGTAGGCGGGGTATAATCCGCTCACGACGCTCGTGACGATGCCGAAGCCGAGGGCGGCGACCACGTAGAACAGGTTCGAGAGCGTGAACACCGCCGTCGCGTCGCCGACGAGCAGCTCGTTGATGACGAGGCCGCCGCCGACGCTCACGAGCGCGCCGAGGACCCCGCCGAGGGTCCCCAGGAGCACGGCCTCCGCGAGCATGACGCGCAGGACGTCGGTCCGCTGGTAGCCGACGGCCCGGAGGACGCCGATCTCCTCGCGGCGCTCGATGGCGCTCATCAGCATCACGTTGAGGATGCTCACGCCGGCGACGAGCAGGGAGATGGAGCCGATGCCGACGAGGAAGAGCTGGACGGTCCGGAACACGGTGCCGATCTGGTCGACGATCTGGCCGAGCTCGAAGATGGAGACCCGGGTCTGCCGCTCGTTGAGCGCCGCCCGGATGGCCATCGCGGTCTCGTTGGCGGCCCGGCCGCTCCGGGCGGTCACGACGACCTGGGTGTAGCCCTCGGCGGGCACCTCCCGGAGCGGCAGGACGACCGCCGAGTCGGGATTGACCGGCGAGAACGTTTGCTGGGACGCCAACACGGCGCGCACCCGGTAGGTCTCGCCGTCGAGGCTGAGCGAGTCGCCCGGCGCCAGGTCGTGCTCGTCGGCGAGGGTGGCCCCGACGAGCGCGCCGCTCCGGAACTGGTCGGGGATTCGGCCCGCCGCCGCGGTGTAGGCCGCCCCCGGCTCGGCCATGCCGTAGACGGTCACTCGCTGGCGCTCCCGGCGCACCTCCAGGACGAACAGGCCCTGGCGGATCGGGACGACGCTGGCGTCCCCCGCGACCCGCTCGATCTCCCGGACGTCGCGCTCGGTGAGCGCGGTCACGCCGTCCTCCCCCGACGGCGAGACGACGAGCTGGTTGCCGATGTCGCCGAGGTTGCCCGTGATGGACGCCTGCAGCGAGGCGCCGAAGATGCCGAGGGACGCGATGGCGAGAACGCCGATGACGATGCCGAGCGTGGCGAGGGCCGACCGGACGGGGGTCCGGGTCAGGTTCCGCCGCGCCATCAGGAAGACCGGGAACCGCTTCCAGAGCCTACGGAGCATGCGTCGCGTCGTCGGTGCCGCCGGCGGTTTCGGTCGTCAGCGTCGCCTCGTCGGCCCCGACGATCCCGTCGATGAGCGTCACGGTCCGGTCGGCGTGCCGGGCGACCTGTTCGTCGTGGGTGACCGCGATGACGGCGACGCCTTCCGCGCAGATGTCGACGAACTCCTCGAGCACGGTCCGGCCCGTCTCCCGGTCCAGGTTGCCGGTGGGCTCGTCGGCCAGCAGGATCCGGGGGTCGTTGATGAGCGCCCGGGCGATGGCCACGCGCTGCTTCTGGCCACCGCTGAGCTCACCCGGCGTGTGGTCCAGGCGGTCGCCGAGGCCCACCCGCGAGAGCAGCGTCGCCGCGCGGTCCTCGCTTTCCGGGTCCTTGTCCAGCAGCCGGGGCACCTGGACGTTCTCCAGCGCCGAGAGGGTCGGGATGAGGTAGAACTGCTGGAAGACGAACCCGATGGTCCGCTTGCGCGCGCTGGTCCGCTCGCGCTCGGAGAAGGTCGACGTGTCCGTGCCGTCCAGGAAGACGGTCCCCTCGGTGGGCTCGTCGAGGAGCCCCAGGACGTTGAGCAAGGTCGACTTGCCGCTGCCGCTCGGGCCCATCACGGCGATGAACTCTCCCGGCTCGACGGCGAGGGAGACGCCCTTCAGGGCCTCGATGGTCTCGCCACCCGTTTCGTAGCGCTTGACGACGTCCCGGGCCTCAACCGCCGCCACGGTTGCTCCACCCGAGGTACATCAGGCCGCCGACGGCGAGCACGACGACGGCCCCGACGAGCACGGGCACGAGCAGCCCGCGACCGGGGGACGCGGGTTGTCGCCCCGGCGTCGGCCGGACGTCGACCGGCACCGCGACGCGCTCGGTCCGCTCGTAGCCGTCGGTCAGGTAGGTGACCTCGATGGGGACAGCCGTGACGTTGGAGTCGACCCGGGCGGTCAGGTCGAACGAGACGAAGTCGCTGGCCGGCACGGTTCCCACGAAGTACTCACGGTTGGGCGGCACCGGCTCGACGCCCTCGGTCTCGACCACGCGGAGGACGACGCTGTTCACCGCGCCGAGGCCGACGTTGCTGGCGCTGCCGGTGATCTGGAGGTGGCCGTCGGCCGCCTCGACGTCGACCCCGGTGAGCTCGATGCGGCCGGGATTCGAGCGGTAGCGGACGGTCGTCGAGGCGGTCCCCGTCCGGTCGCCGAAGGCGTAGCTCGCCGTGACCGACAGCGTCGTGTCGTCGAGGCCGCTTACGTTCACGGCCGCCGTTCGGCTGGACTGTGCCGGCAGCTCCCCGAGGAGCGTCCGGGCGACCGTCCGGTCCCCGTCGGCGAGCCGCACGACGACGTCCGTGACCGGCACGTTCCCGAGGTTCGAGACGTCGACGGTGACCGGCGGGTTGACGGCGTTCGTATTCGTGACCGTGGCATCGACCGTGACGTCGACCACGGCCGGTTCGACCCGGACCGCGGTCGTCTCCCGGACGGTCCGTCGGTACCCCTCTTGGGTGGTGTAGGCGAGCGAGGCCGCCAGCGTTCGGTTCCCGGGCTCGTCGAAGGTCACCGCGAACGGGAACTGTCGTTCGGAGCCGGCCGGCACCGTGGCACCGACCCGTCGGTCGTTGGCGATCGACGCCGTCGGGCTGCCGAGCGTGAGCCGCAGGTTCGAGATGGGGCCCGTGTCCCCGTTCGCGACGGTCACCGTGACCGGCGTCTCCTGGCCGGCGGTGGCGTCCGGCGCCGCGAACGACAGCTGGACGTCGTTGGCCGGCTCGACCGTCACGTAGACGGGGTACTGAAGCAGGACGAACTGGCCATCGGGCGCACGGCCGACGACGTGGACCCGCAGGTTCCGCGAGCGGTCGAGCGTGAGCTGCATCGGTACCGTCATCGATTGCCCTTCGCCGACGCTCCCGAGGTTCTCGATCCGCTCGTACTCGGTGTCCCCCGAGACGTCCCGGAGATAGACGTCGGTGATTTCGACCGACTGGCTGCCGCCGGGGCGGTTCGCGATGGTCGTCCGGAGGGTGAACGGCTCGCCGGGCGCCGGCGGGTCGGGCTCGATGGTCACGTTCGTGATAGTCAGGTTCTCGTTGTCGGCGGCGACCGGGCCGGCGACCGCCACGGCGGCTCCGCCGACAACGAGCAGCGCGAGGAGGTGGCGTCCGAGGCGGTCCATGGCTGGGCGTGGTGGGTGGTCGGGTCGTCGTGAATCGGTCGGTGGACTGGATCCCGAAACGGGGGCCGATTCACGCGGGTCGACCGGGATAGCGGAGCCATCCACATATAGTTGTTGAATGAACGTTCAGTAACCCGGCGGGTCGGCCATTCCAGCGAGCTGCCGGGCCGATGCTCACTCGTAGGCCGCGATGCCGGTGAGGTCCTGCCCGAGGATGAGCGAGTGGATGTCGTGGGTCCCCTCGTAGGTGTAGACGGTCTCGACGTTCGCCAGGTGGCGCATCGGCGAGTAGTCCGTGGTGATGCCGTTCCCGCCGAGCATCTCCCGGGCGGTTCGGGCGACCCGGCGAGCCATCCGGACGTTGTTCCGCTTGGCCATCGAGACCTGCTGGGGCCGCAGTTCGCCGCGCTCCTTGAGCTCGGCCAGCCGGTAGACGAGCAGCTGGGCGGTCGTGATCTGGGTGGCCATCTCGGCGAGCTTGTCCTGCTGGAGCTGAAACCGGGCGATGGGCCCGCCGAACTGCTCGCGGTCGAGCGCGTACTGGCGGGCCACCTCGAAGCAGTCCCGGGCCATCCCGACCGCGCCCCAGGCGATGCCGTACCGGGCCTGGGTCAGACAGGAGAGCGGGCCCTTCATGCCCTCGACCCCTGGCAGCACGTTCTCCTCGGGGACGCGGACGCTCTGCAGGCTGATCTCGCCGGTCACGGAGGCCCGCAGCGACAGCTTCTCGGTGATCTTGTTGGTCGTGACGCCGTCCCGGTCGGTCTCGACCAGGAAGCCCCGGACGGGGGTGTCGTCGCTCGACCGATCCCGGGCCCAGACCACGGCCACGTCGCTGATGGGCGAGTTCGTGATCCAGGTCTTCGAGCCGTTGATGACGTACCCGTCGCCGTCGCGCTCGGCGCGGGTCTCCATCCCGGCGGGGTTCGAGCCGTGCTCCGGCTCGGTCAGCCCGAAGCAGCCGACGGCCCGCCCCTCGCCGAGCTTCGGGAGCCACTCCTCCTTCTGGGCGGCGGACCCGTAGGCGTGAATCGGATACATGACCAGCGCGCCCTGGACGCTGGCCATCGACCGCAGGCCGGAGTCGCCGGCCTCGAGCTCCTGCATCAGGAGGCCGTAGGCGCGCTCGCCGATGCCCGGGAGGCCGTAGCCGTCGAGGTTGGGGGCGTAGAAGCCCAGCTCGCCCATCTCCGGGATGAGCTCCTCGGGGAACGTCCCCGCCTCGAAGTGGTCGGCGATGTCCGGGGCCACCTGCTCCTCGACGAACTGCCGGGCGGTGTCGCGGATGAGGCGCTCCTCCTCGTCGAGGTCCGCCTCCAGGTCGACGTAGTCGAGCATGCCCTACACCGGGCAGCGCGGCGTGAAAAAGGCTCCTCAACTGGCCGCGCGCCGGTTCGTGGCCGCCGGCGCCGGGTCGCCCGGACGGTTGGCCGCAACCAGGAGGGATTTCTGTCCGCGCGGCGGGTGGGCCCACATGGCGCCGCCCGGGCTCACCCGCCGCGCCCACGCCGAGCTCCACGTCGCCCTCGCCTTCCTCGTCGCCTGGCAGGCGGCGGCGCTGGCCGGGGCGCCCCGCGAAACCGCCGTCTGGCTCGGCCTGCTCGGGTTCGTCTTCCACGTGGTGTTCGCGAAGGCCTACACCCTGGTCCCCTCGTACTTCGCCCGGGAGCTGGCGGTGCCCCGGGCGCCGGTCGTCCAGCTGCCGCTGACGGCCATCGGGGCGGCGGGGCTCGCGGCCGCCGCCGGCGGCTGGACGCCCGATTGGGTCGGCGCGGCCGCCGGCCTGGCCTGGCTCGCCGGCGTCCTGGTCTTCGTCGGAGCCCTCGTCTGGACCGTCCGGGGCAACCTCCTGGGAGCCGAGACGGGCACCAGCGACCCCAACGCCGACCGCCGCCCGGTCGACCGGTTCGCCAACGCGTTCGTCCCCGTCGTCGGGGCGTACCTGCTCGTCGGTTCCTACGAGCTCGCGGCGGCCTGGACCCGGCTGCCCGGGTTGTTCGACGGCTACGCGCCCCGGGCCGCCCACCTGCTCGCGGCCGGGTCGGCGGCGCTGCTCGTCTTCGCGGTCGGGTTCCGGCTGCTCCCGCGGTTCCTGGTCGCCCACCCGCCCCGGGTGCTGGTGGGCGTGGTCCTGCCGGCGGGGGCGCTCGGTCCCGCCCTCATCGCCGCGGCGCTGCCGGCGGGTCCGGTCTTCGTCGTCGGGGCTGCCCTCGAAGCGACCGCAGTCGTCGGCTTCGCGGCCGCGTACGCGTGGCTGTTCTACCAGTCCGGCCGCCGCCGGATCGGCTTCTACCCGGTCGGGCTGGGCGTGCTCGCCGGGACGGTCGCGGTCCTGCTCGGCCTCCATATGGCGGTCACGGGCCCGCTCGCCGCCGTCGCCCGGGCCCACGCCCGGCTCAACCTGCTGGGCTTCCTCGGGCTGACCGTCGTCGGCGTCACCTTCCAGTTCTATCCGCCGGCGGCCGGCCGGTTCCCGGGGGCGAGCGACCGGACCGGGCTCGCGGTCGTCGGAGTGCTCGCCGGCGGCCTGTTCGTCGAGGTCGTCGGCCACCTCGCCGGGGTCGCGCCCCTGGTGGCGATCGGGAGAGCGCTAGCGCTCGCGGGCGCGGCGGGGTACGCGGCCCTTCTCGTCGGCCTGCTCCGGCGGCTCAGGAACCGGTGAGCGGCCCCGGCCTACTCGGCGCTGACGAGGAGCACCGGCCGGTCGGTCCCGAGGAAGACGTCCTGGGTGACGCTGCCGAACAGCGCCTTGCCGGCGGGCGTGCGCTTGCGGCCGGCCAGGCAGATGAGGTCGGCGTCGATCTCCTCGGCCAGCTCGATGATGGCCCGGCCGGGGTCGCCGCTGGACTCCTCGAGCGTCACCCCGATGCCGGCCTCCTCGAAGATCTCCCGCGCCCGGCGGACGGCGGCGACCTGGCTGACCGACCCGCCCTCGGGGTTGTCGGTGAAGTCGTGGAGGATGGTCGCGTGGACCTCCTCGCCCTCGCCCGGGAGGTCGACGATGGTCTCGGCCTGGGCGATGGCCCGGTCCTCGTCGGTGTCGACGGCCACGACGATCTCGTACATGGGCCCGGCTACGGGGCCCGGAACCTAAATGGACCCGGTCTCGCCGGCGGCCCCGGCGTCCGGGTGCTCGGCCCCGACATCCGATGGGTCGCCGGCCCCGCGCACCTCGCGGACGAACCCGGTGAAGTTGTCGAACAGCCGCTTCGCCCGGCAGGCGGCGGCGTAGTTGGCCTCGGTGAGGCTGTCGAGGGCCTGGCGGCGGTTCGCCGGCTCGAGGTCCTTGTCGTCGATGATGGCCTCGGCGGTCTGGAGGTCGTACTCCGGGTGGAACTGGACGGTCATGACCCGGCCGAGCTCGAAGCCGTGGTTCGAGTAGTCGTTCTCGGCGATGGGCCGGGCGCCGGGCGGCAGCTCGGTCACCTCGTCGCCGTGGGTGGTGAAGACCACGAACGGGTCGGCGACGTCGGCCAGCAGCCGCGACTCGCCGACCCGGCGGACCTCGTGGTAGCCGATCTCGAACTCGCCCATCGGCTCGACCGTGCCGCCGAGCGCCTCGGCGAGCACCTGGTGGCCGTAGCAGACGCCGAGGTGGGGCAGGCCCCGGTCGACGGCCTCGCGGACCCAATCGAGCAGGTCGGCGATCCAGGCTTCGTCCCAGTAGACCGAGGCGGCCGAGCCGGTCACGACCACGCCGTCGTACTCGAAGGAGGCCGGCAGCTCCCCGTCGGTGACGCCGAACTCGGCCAGCTCGGCGTCGAGCTCCCGCCGGAAGTTCCGGCTGGTGTTCTCGTCGTGGTAGGAGGCGTTGAGCAGCGCCAGCCGCGGCCGGGTCATCGGCCGGGCGTAGAGGGGGGACGGTTGAAACTCGTTTCGTTCGGGGGACCCCCGTCACCGGCGGCGCTCGAACCTCTCTCGGCGGGTCCGACCGGGCGCCAGTTAGCCGCCGTCCGACAACGGGGCCGCTTCGGGATCCAAAGTACGCTCCCGTCACGGGTTCGGATGCTGAAGCGAAATCGCGGTAAGCCACGCTGCCTTACGGGCTATCATGGCTCCCGGGCGACCGAACGAGGATGGCGAGCCGGCCCCGCTCCGGTCGTCCTGGTTCGATCGGTACGCGAGCGTGGGCCCCTACGCCCTCGCCATCGGTACCGCCCTGGGCCTGTTCGCGTTCCTCACGAACCCGGTCCCCGACCCGTCGTTCCCGTGGGCGA
>JBDGPL010000087.1:0-3289 GCA_042219705.1 Halobacteriales archaeon
ATCTCGCCGGTCTTCGAGATGGCAATGCGGACGGCCTCGTCCGTGGTCGCCACGTCGTAGACCGGCACCGCAGCCTCCACGACGACGCTGCAATCCATGGTTCCACCATGGGTGTAGCCGCCCACGGGTATGAAGGTTGGCCCGCCTGACGGCCGTTCGGGCCGCAGGCCGGCCAACGGGCCGAAACGAACGGCCTATTGGCCCGTCGGACCCACGCCGGGACGTGGAACGCGGCGCCATCGACCTCGGGTCGATTCCCGGCGGGTTCGATCTTCAGTCGACCCTCGAGAGCGGCCAGACCTACCTGTGGGGCCGCGACGACGGCGAGACCTACACCGCGACCGGCCGGCACGGGGGCTCGGCGTGGTACCACGCCGTCGTCGACGGCGAGGCAGTCCGGGCTCGCCAGGTCGACGGTCGGCTGGAGTGGCGAGCGACGACCGACGCCACCGAGCTGCTCCGGCGGCGCCTGCGGCTGGACGACGACCTCGACGCCATCATGGCCGCCACCCCTGACGACTCGCTGCTCGAGGCGGCGTACGACGCCTACCCCGGCATGCGGCTCGTCCGCGATCCCTTCTTTCCCTGCCTCGTATCGTTCATTTGCTCGGCGCAGATGCGCGTCGAACGCATCTTCGCCATGCAGCGCAACCTGGCCTTCGAGTACGGCGAGCCGGTCGCCCTCGGCGGCGAAACCTACCGAACGTACCCGACTCCGGCGCGCCTGGCGGCGGCGTCGGAGGCCGAGCTCCGCGACCTCGGGCTGGGCTACCGGGCGCCGTACGTGGTCGAGACCGCCCGACAGCTCGCCGGGGGCGAGCTCGAGCCGGCCGACCTTCCCGACGGCTACGAGGCCGCCCGCGAGGCGCTGACCGGCTACGCCGGCGTCGGCCAGAAGGTCGCCGACTGCGTCTGCCTGTTCTCGCTCGGCCACCTCGAGGCCGTCCCGCTGGACACCTGGATCCGCCGGGCCATCGCCGAACACTACCCCGATTGCGAGCGGGGGAGCTACGCCGAGACCTCCCGGGCCGTCCGCGAGCGGTTCGGCCCGTACGCGGGCTACGCCCAGACGTACGTTTTTCACTTCCTCCGCCACCGGAAATAGCCACCATCGGCCCGCCCGGACCCGGGCCGCTTTAGTCAGGCTCGCCCCTGGCCACGACCATGTCCGAGGACCGCGTGCGGGCGCACGTCCACATCTCGGGCCGGGTCCAGGGGGTCTTCTTCCGGGCGACTACCCAGGAGACCGCTCGCGAGCACGGCGTCGACGGCTGGGTCAGGAACCTCGACGACGGCCGGGTCGAGGCCGTGTTCGAGGGGGCCGAGGCCGCCGTCGACGCCATGGTCGACTTCTGCCACGAGGGCAGCCAGGCGGCGTCCGTCACCGACGTCGACGTCGACTGGGAGGACCCCCGGGGCCTGTCCGGCTTCGAGGTCCGCCGGTGAGGGCGCAACCTTAACCGCGCCCCGGGTCGAACCGGCGGCCATGATTACGGCCCGACGGATGGCCGCGGTGGACCGGAACGCGGCCGCCCTGGGCGTGTCCCAGCGCCAGCTCATGGAGGCCAGCGGCCGGGCCGTCGCCGACGCGGTCCGCGACCTCGCTGGCCCCGACGGCCCCGTGGCCATCGTCGCCGGGCGCGGGAACAACGGCGGGGACGCGTTCGTGACCGCGCGGGTGCTCGACGCCGACGTGGCCGTCCACCTCCTGGGCCGCCCGACGACCATCGCGACCGAGGCGGCCCGGGCGAACTGGGACGCGCTGACGGCCGCCGAGGCCGACGTCCGCGTGGTCCGGGACTCCCGTGACCTCGATCTGGGCGAGCCCGACGTCGTCGTCGACGCGATCCTCGGCACGGGGATCACGGGGGTCCCGCGGGAACCCGAGGCATCGGCCATCGAGGCGGTCAACGCGGCCGGCGCGGCGGGGGCCACGGTCGTCTCGGTGGACGTCCCCTCGGGGCTGGACGCCGACACCGGCGAGGCCGCCGGCCCGGTGGTCGACTCCGACCGCGTGGTGACGTTTCACGACCTGAAGCCGGGCCTCGCCGACCGGGACGCCGTCGTCGTCGCCGACATCGGCATCCCCGCCGCCGCCGAGCGGTTCACCGGCCCCGGGGACCTGCTGGGGCTCGACCGCCCGAGCGAGAGCCACAAGGGCGATTTCGGCCACGTCTTGGTCGTCGGCGGCGGTCCGTACACCGGGGCCCCGGCCCTCGCGGCGCTCGCGGCGCTCCGGGCCGGCGGCGACCTGGCGACGGTGGCCACCCCCGAGGCCGCGGCCCCCGCGGTCCAGTCGTTCGGGCCTGACCTCATCGTCCGGTCGCTGGCGGGCGAACAGCTCGAACCGGCCCACGTGGACGACGTGCTGGCCTTGGCAGACGAACGGGACGCGCTGCTCCTGGGGCCGGGACTCGGCGACGCCGCGGCGACCCGCGAGGCCGTCGCCGGGGTCCTCGCCGGGTACGACGGCCGGGCAGTGGTGGACGCCGACGCCCTGCAGGTCGTCCCCGAGGTCGACACCGACGCCACGCTGGTCTGCACGCCACATCAGGGCGAGCTCCGGGCGATGGGCGGGCCGAGGGACGACGACTGGCGCGAGCGGGCCGACGCCGTCGGGGCCTACGCCGCCGACCTCGGCCATACCCTGCTCGTCAAGGGGGCATACGACGTCATCTCCGACGGCGCGACGACGCGGATCAACCGGACCGGGAACCCCGGCATGACGGTCGGTGGCACGGGCGACGTGCTCGCCGGGGCGACCGGCGCGCTGCTCTGCCGGCTCGAACCGGTGGATGCAGCCGCCGTGGGGGCCTTCGCCAACGGCACGGCGGGCGACCGGGTGGCCGCGAGCCAGGGGGCCGGCGGCTTGCTCGCCAGCGACCTGCTCGACGAACTGCCCGGCGCGCTCCGGGAGGCGACCTATGACTGAGGACGCCCCGTCGGGCGACCTGACCCACACGACCGACGAGGGCGAGGTGCAGATGGTGGACGTCGGCGACAAGCCCGAGACCGCCCGGCGGGCGGTCGCCGAGGGTCGCATCCGGCTGCGGCGGTCGACGGTGCAGGCCGTCCGCGAGGACGCCGTCGAGAAAGGGGACGTGCTCGCCACGGCCCGGGTCGGCGCGGTCCAGGCGGTCAAGCACACCTGGGAGGCGATCCCGATGTGCCATCAGATCCCCGTCACGAACGTCGAGACCGACTTCGAGCTCGACGAGGAGGCCATCACGCTCGCCGTCGCCGTCGAGACGACCGGCAAGACCGGCTGCGAGATGGAGGCGCTACAGGG
>JBDGPL010000088.1:0-3069 GCA_042219705.1 Halobacteriales archaeon
CAGTTCATCTACCGCGATGCGGACGGCACCCTGCTCGGCGGGTCTGACCCGCGGAAGGACGGCCTCGCGGTGGGGTACTAGCGACTCGTCGGCCCTGAGCGGCTGGGCCGCCATTTCCGCCCGCCAAATCACACTAATGCAAGCCCCGAGTGCCGCAAACGGAAACGACACCCAGCACGGCCAGTACGATCGGTGGAAACGTTATCTGTCGGGGCTCATCCCGGTTGGATATGGATGCGGAATCACCACGAGCCACCGCTGTGTGGGCCGTCTTCGTCCTACCGTTCTTGATTTTCGGCGGCGTTCTGTACACGCGCGGCCAGCTCACGCTCGAAATCATCGGTCTGTACTGGTTTCCCGCAATCGTCCTCGTGATTATCGGCGCGATACCGCCACCGTGGAAACCGCTGGTTACCTAGACCGAACTGGCTATCGGCGCTATCCCGGTGGCTTCCCACGAATGAACCGGGGTCCCCTCACCAGGTCGGGCGTGGGAGACGGTCACCATCGCTCGCTCGTTGGTTGTCGAATCCGCGCCCTCAGCGCTCCATTCGAGGGCGGCCTCGTCGCTCGTCGAAGGAAGCGAACGAGCGTCACGTCGTCCTGGAGTCGGGTCAGCGAGAGCTCCTGGTCAGAGACCACGCCGACCAGCTGCCCGCGGGCGGTGGGCGAAGGGAGCCCGAACAGCACGACCTGTTCGACGGCGTCCCGATTCATCGAGGTGGGCCGTGACCCGGGCTCGCAACGTCGCGACCTCCGGGTCCATGTCGTCCGCGGCTGGCGTCACGAGGGTCCCCGGGGTATCACAGCCCGAGCTCCCGCCCGATGACGAGGTGCTGGATCTCGCTGGTACCCTCGCCGATCTCCATGAGCTTCGCGTCGCGATAGAACCGCTGGGGCGCGAAGTCCTCGGTGTAGCCGTAGCCGCCGAGCACCTGCACGGCGTCCTCGGCGACCTCGCGGGCGGCCTCGGAGGCGTCGAGCTTCGCCAGCGCGCTCTGCCTGGTGACGTCCTCGCCCCGGTCGTAGCGCCAGGCGGCCCGCCAGGTCAGCAGCCGGGCGCGTTCGATGCGGCGGTGCATGTCGACGAGCATGTCGCGCACGGCGTCGAACGTCGCGATGGGCTGGCCGAACTGCTCGCGCTCCTGGGCGTACGCGTGGGCGGCTTCGTACGCGCCCTGGGCGAGCCCGACCGAGAGCGCGGCGATCGAGATGCGGCCGCCGTCGAGGGTGGCCTTGGCCTGCTCCCAGCCATCGCCGGGCTCGCCGAGCAGTCGGTCGTCCGGGAGCCTGACGCCGTCGAGCTGGACCTCGCAGGTCGGCGAGGCGTTCAGCCCCATCTTGTCCCAGACGTTCGTGACGCTGAACCCGTCGTCGTCGGGGTCGACGATGAACGTCGAGATGCCGCCGTAGCCGGTATCGGGGTCCGTGACGGCCTTCACGATGACCGAGCCCGCGACCGAGGCGTTGGTGATGAACTGCTTGGTGCCGTCCAGGACCCACTCCTCGCCGTCACGCTCGGCGGTGGTGTCCATGTCCGAGGCGTCCGAGCCGGAGCCGGGCTCGGTGAGCGCCCACGCGCCGATGGCCTCGCCCTCGGCCAGCGGCCGGAGCCAGCGCTCCTTCTGGGCGTCCGTGCCGTAGTGCTCGATGGGCTTCGACGCCAGCGAGACGTGGGCCGCGTAGGACAGCCCCACCGAGCCCGAGACCCGGCCGAGCTCCTCGGTGACGAGCGCGTAGGTGAGCTGGTCGGCGCCGAGGCCGCCCCATTCCTCCGCGACCGGCACGCCCATCATGTCGAGCTCGCCGAGCCGGTCGAAGACCTCGCGGGGGAACCGGTGCTCGTCCTCGATGTCCTGGGCGATGGGCCGGATCTCGTCGTCGGCGAACTCGCGGACGGTCTCGCGGACCATGCGCTGCTCCGCCGACAGGGAGAAGTCCACGGTCAGCCCGACCCCCCAGCTCGGCCCGCCCGGCGGCCCAGCGACGGCCCTGACGCCCCAACGCGCATGCCCCACGGTTGGCCGGGCGTCAGCATAAAGGCCCGACAAACCGGTCGGCCCGCGGTCGACGAACGCGGGGTGCGTCACTGGCCAGTGGCCCGCCGCTACCGCTTTCACCCCGGCCAGCGTCGACCGTGTCATGAGCGCCGGTTGGCTCGACGCGATCCGGTCCCTGCTGGGTCGGGAGCAATGGGCGGCGGTGCTCGTTCTCGCCGGCGCTGGATTGCTGGTCGCCCCGCCGCCGGCGACTGGCTGGGGGCTGTTGGGGTGGGTCGGCCTCGCCGTTGTGGCAGCGTTCCTGCTCGTCCTCGCCGGCTCGTGGGTCTGGTCCTCCCGTCGGGCCTGAGTGGGGCCGAGCCTGCCGGCGTCGCAACGATTTTCTCCCGCGGTCGGGAAGGACCGCCATGGTCGAGGCGTGGATTCAGCTCTGGTGCCCCGCCTGCGAGCAGCTCTGGGAGTCGTCGCCGACCGAGCTGCCGGCGCCGGACGCCGATTTCGAGTGTCCGAGCTGCGGCGAGACCCGGTCGACGGCCGAGTTCATGAAGGACCAGCGCGACCTGGAGATTCTGAAGCAGTTCGCGGCGTAACGCCGGCGGCCCCGCGGGAACCCTCTCGTCTCCGCCGGTCCCGGTGTGCGCACCGTCCGTCCCCGGCCGGTATCGCTATACGCCCGGGTCCCGTCCGTGAGCCCACATGGCCGTCAGGCGGTTCTTCCGCGGGACGGTCGAGTGGGATCGGCTCGAGGCCCTCGGCCGGGAGCTGGCCCGCCGGTACGACGAGCCGTCGGTCCGCCTCGAGTTCCTCGAGGCCGACAACTGGCTCTCGACGCCCTTCGTCCTCGACGACCGCTACTTCGTGAAGGTCGTCACCCGCCAGAACTCGCTGGTCCACGCCCTGTTCACCGGGGCCCGGAACCTCGGCGCCTTCTCGTCCGGCGCCGAGGGCTTCTTCGAGTACTTCTCGACGCCGCTGGCGATGGCCGAGCACGAGCTCGAGGCGACCCGGCGGATGCGGGAGCTGGGGTTGAACGCCCCCGCGCCGGTCGAGGCGTTCGAGGCCGACGGCA
>JBDGPL010000089.1:0-12751 GCA_042219705.1 Halobacteriales archaeon
GTGACGTCCTCGCGCTTCGGGGCGATGGAGTCGAGCTCGTCGATGAAGATGATCGCCGGCGACTCCTCGGCCGCGTCCTCGAAGATCTCCCGGAGCTGCTGCTCGGACTCGCCGTAGTACTTCGAGATGATCTCGGGGCCGGCGATGGAGAAGAAGCTCGCCGAGGTCTCGTTGGCGACGGCCTTCGCGAGCAGCGTCTTCCCGGTGCCCGGCGGGCCGTGGAGCAGGACGCCCTGCGGGGGCTCGATGCCGAGCTTCTGGAAGATCTGGGGGTGTTTCATCGGGAGCTCGACCATCTCCCGGACCCGCTGGATCTCGTCCTGCAGGCCGCCGATGTCCTCGTAGGTGATGCCCCCGCCGGTCTTCTCGAACCCCGAGATGGGCTCCTCCCGGAGCTCGACGTCAGTGTCCTCGGTCACCAGCACGACGCCCTCGGGCTCGGTCTCGACGGCGATGAGCGGGATCGCCTGCCCCGGCGAGCGCATGAACGGGTGGTTCGTCGACGACATCACCGGGACGATGTCGGTCTCACACACCGGCCGCTTGAGGATCTGCCGTTTGACCATACCCGCGGCGTCGGAGCCGAACTGGACGCTCGCCTCCTCGGGTGGCGCGAGCACGAGCGTCTCGGCCTTCGTCGCTTCGGCCTTCCGGATGGTCACCCGCTCGCCGATGCCGACGTCGGCGTTCTGGCGGGTGAAGCCGTCGATGCGCACCGTGTCGGTGTTCCAGTCCTGGCGGTCGGCGCGCCAGACCTTCGCGGCCGTGCGGCTGCCGCCCTCGATCTCGATGATGTCGCCCGGGCTGAGCTTCAGGTGCAGCAGGGTGTCGGGGTCGAGCCGGGCGATGCCACGCCCGGAGTCGTTCGGGTAGGCCTTGGAGACCTCGAGTTGGACCTCGTTCATGGTTCGCGGGGAGTCGTCCTGTGCGGGGGACTCGCTACGCGAATTCGGGGGCCGGGCGGGATAGTTCTTGTGTTGGCGGCCCCGTCGCCCGCGGCGGATTTAGCCGTCGCCGTCGGACGCTCGTCCGCCGTCCGGACGACGACCGGGGCGCTTTTCGCCCCGGCGAGCGCCCGGCCGGGCATGCGGACCCTCGCCTTCGACGGCCGCACCGGCGCGAGCGGCGACATGCTGCTCGGGGCGCTGCTGGCGGCCGGAGCCGACCGCGATACCCTCGCCCCCGTCGAGGCGGCGCTCGACGTCGAGTTCGTCGTCGAACCGGTCAGGAAGGCCGGCGTGGCCGCCACGTCGGTGACCGTGACCCGGCCGGGCGGTCGCCCGGTCGAAGGCGGCGACGACCACCGGTCCTACCGGGGGGTCGTCGAGCTCGTCGAATCGATGGCCCTTCCGGGCCCGGTCGAGGCCACCGCCCTCGGCGCCTTCGAGCGGCTCGGGCGAGCCGAGGCGGCCGTCCACGGCACCGAGCTCGAGGCGACCCACTTCCACGAGGTCGGGGCGGACGACGCCATCGCCGACGTGGTCGGGGTCGCGCTCCTCGTCGAGGACCTCGAGGTCGAGCGGGTGGTGACCACGCCCGTTGCGGCCGGGAGCGGCGAGGTCGGGACGAGCCACGGCACCTACCCGGTCCCCCCGCCGGCGGTCGTCGAGATCGCCGGCGACGCCGACTGGGAGCTCCGGGGCGGCCCCGTCGACGAGGAGCTGTTGACGCCCACCGGAGCGGCGCTCCTCGCCGAGCTCGCCGAGGGCGTCGACGCGCTCCCACCGACGGCCGTCGAGGCGTCGGGCTACGGGGCCGGCGACCGCGACCTCGACGCGCGGCCGAACGTCCTCCGGGCCGTCGTCGGCGAGTCGGTCGGGGGGCTCGTCCGGGACGACGTGACCGTCCTCGAGACCACCCTCGACGACGCGACGCCGGAAACGCTCGGCGGCCTCCAGGAGACGTTGACCGCGGCCGGCGCGCGCGACGTCACCGTCGTGCCGACGACGATGAAGAAGGCCCGGCCGGGCCATCTCGTGAAGGTCGTCGTCAAACCCGAGGACGCCGAGCGGGTCGCCCGTCGGCTGGCCGAGGAGACGGGCAGCCTCGGCATCCGTGAGACCGGGGCCCGCCACCGGTGGATCGCCGATCGGCGGGTCGTGACGGCCACGCTGCTCGAGGACGGCGACCGCCACCCGGTCGGCGTCAAGGTCGGGGCGTTCGACGACGGCACCGCGTTCGACGTCAGCGCCGAGTTCGACGACGCGATGGCCGTCGCGGCGGAGACCGACCTCGCCGTCAGGGAAGTCGCCCGCCGGGCGGAGGCGGCCGCCCGGCAGGCCGGCGCCCTCGACGACGTTCTGGTCCACGCCGTCGAGGCCGGGACCTGGGCGGCGGTGGACGACGCGTACGCGCCGCCGTCGCTCGAGGCAGAGGGCTTCATCCACCTCTCGCCGGTCGAGCGCGTCCTGGGCGTCGCCCAGTACAACCTCCCCGACGCCGACGATCCCCGGCTGGTCGTCGTCGACCGCGCGGCCGTCGAGGCCGATCTCAGGTACGAGGAGCAGCCCGGTGGCGCGTTTCCCCACCTCTACGCCCCGCTGGAACCCGATGCGGTGGTCGACGTCCTCGAGTTCCCCCGCGAGGACGGCCGGTACGTGCTGCCCGACGCCCTCCCCCCGAGCTGAACGGCAAGGGCCTTCCCGGCGGGCCACCCTCGCCCGGTATGGAGCGCACCAGGATTTCCACCGGGACCGAGTGGGAGTCGCGCGTCGGCTACTCGCGGGCCGTCCGGGTCGGCCCACACGTCCACGTCTCGGGCACGACCGCGACCGACGACGACGGCGAGCTCGTCGGCGTCGGGGACGCGGCCGTCCAGGCCGAGCAGGCGCTGGCCAACGTCGAATCCGCCCTCCAACGCGCGGGCGCCGCGCTCGAGGACGTGATCCGCACCCGCGTCTACGTCACCGATATCGACCGCTGGGAGGCCGTGGGTGACGTCCACGGCGAGACCTTCGGCGAGATCCGTCCGGCCCAGACCCTGGTCGAGGTGTCCGGACTGGTCGACGACCGGATGCTCGTCGAGATCGAGGCCGAGGCGTTCGTCGACGGCTAGCCCTCGCGGTGGGCCTCGAGGGCCTCCTCCAGCGTGAGTTCCCCGGCCGCGACCCGGCGGGCGAGCACTTCCGTGATCTCGCGGTTGTCGGCCGAGCGCTCGCGGGAGGCGGCCTTGATGGCCGTGAGCTCGCCGGCGGTCGGCTCGACCGCCCGCTCGGCGACCGGCTCGCCGGACCGCCGGGCGATGTTGACCGCCGCGAGCACGTCGCCCATGCCCCGGGCCCCGGTGCCCGTGTGGGGCGTCGTGCCGGCCTCGTCGACCAGCTCCACGCGGACGTCATCGAGGGCGTCGATGAGCCGCGATCCGCGCAGCCGGGCGCCGTCGCCGACGCGGACGACCGGGTCGGGGGCGCTCGCGGTCTCCCGGGCTACGACCGATGGCACGTCCGAGAGCGGCACCTGGAACGCCGCCACGACGTCGTCGCCATCGAGGACCGCGACGCCCGGCCGCTCGCCCGGGTCGACCCCGACGACGCGGCGGCCGCCGCCGGATCGGCCGGCCGACAGCGCCGCGTCGACGGCCCGTCGGGGCTCGCCGGGCTCGGCCACGACGACTGAGACGTCGTCCGCCACGGCCGGCTCGTCGTCCCCGGGCGCGGTGATGACCACGGTCGTCCGCTCGGGAAGCGGCTCGCCGGGCTCGACGGTGGTGAACGTCGCGTCGCGCCCGCGCAGCTCGCCGACCACCGCGTGGTAGAACTCGAAGTCGGCCGTCGCGACGACGATCACGGCCGGTCGATAGGCGACGACGCCCCATAAGGGCATTCGGTGGGGTTTTTCACGCAACGCGGCCAACGTCGCGTCGTGACGCCGCCCCTCCCGACCGGCTGTGACCCCCTCGACGAGCTGCTGGGCGGCGGGCTCGAACGGGGGACCATCACGCAGGTCTACGGCCCGCCGGCGTCGGGGAAGACCAACGTCGCCCTGTCGGCCGCCGTCGAGGCCGCGGCGGACGGCGGGACGGCCGTCTACATCGACACGGAGGGGCTCTCGCTCGAGCGGTTCCAGCAGCTGGCGGACGCCCGGAACGGCGGCGAGGCCATCGCCGACCGCATCGTCATCTCGGCCGCCCACGACTTCGACGAGCAGGCCGAGGCGGTCCAGGACGCCGCCGAGTTCGCCGACCGGGCCGACCTCATCGTCCTCGACTCGGCGACCGGCCACTACCGGCTCGAGCGCACGGCCGACGGCGACGAGGGCGGCGAGGCGCTGCGGGCCGTCACCCGCCAGCTGACCGCGCTGCTCTCGCTGGCCCGGCAGCACGACCTGGCCGTCCTCGCGACCAACCAGGTCTACACCGACCCGGAGACGGACCGCGTCAAGCCGCTGGGCGGCTACACGCTGGCCCACTGGACGGGCGTGATCATCCGCCTGGAGCGCTTCCGGGCGGACCACCGGCGGGCCACCCTCGAGAAGCACCAGTCGCGGCCGACGGGCGAGAGCGTCCGGTTCGCCATCACTGAAACCGGGCTACGCGGAGTCGAGGCCCGGCGGTGAGGGCCGGCGGGACCGACGGCCGGTGACTATCGGGCCATCGATTGGTTGTGCGGACGCAGAACACAACCGTCAAACCGGGGTCGGCCCAAGCCGGGGCATGGCCGACGATACCTCCGGCAACGTGACGAACTACCGGCTCACCGCGACGCGGCTAAGCCCGAAGCGCACGCGGGTCGACACCGGCGAGGCCGAGTTCGTCGTCGGGAAGGACGTCAATCCGGTCGAGTACTTCCTCGGCAGCGTCCTCGCCTGCCTCAACTCGACCGGCACGATGGTCGCCCGGGACATGGACCTCGACATCGAGGCGCTCGAGATGCGCGTCGAGGGCGATGTCGACTACTCGCGGTACAAGGGCGAGCCGTCGACGGCCCGGCCCGGCCTCCAGTCGCTCGCGGTCTCGCTGTCGGTGACGGCCGACGCCGACGAGGCGACCCTCGAGACCTGGCTCGAACGCGTCGAGGACCGCTGTCCCGTCACCGACAACGTGGAGCACGAGACCGACCTCGAGGTCGAACTCGACTGAGGCCCGCGTCGGGGCTGCCCCCATCCGGGCCCGCTACGGCTCGTTCGGGACGACCAGCGTCGAGCGGATCCAGGCGTCGTCGTTGTACCGGTCCTCGATGGTCCCGACGGTGACCCCCCGGACGGTCCGCTCCGTGTACCGCTCGCGTCCCTGGTGCTCGCCGAGCGGGGCGGGCCGCCGGCCGGGGTCGGCATCGTCGTGGGGCATGGGCGTGCGGTTCGCCCGCCCCGGTAGCCCTGAGGGCCCCTTATAGCTGCCGTCAGACCGGCGCGTGACGCGGCGCCGTCTATCGATTTCGAGGCGTCGGCGTCAGACGGCTGGCACCCGGTCGGCGGGGCCCGCTCAGAGCTCGCCGAGCTTGCGCAGCAGCTGGCCCCGGTACTCCTCGTCGTGGTTCAACCCCTTCAGCTCCAGCACGTTCCGCTCGAGCTTGTCCAGCGCCACGTGGAACGCGTGGTCGGCCCCGTAGCCCTCGCCGGAGCCGGCCACCTGGCCCCGGTCGGTCCGCAGCCGGATCTTACACTGGATGAGCGGCGTGCCCCGGAGCTTCTCCTTGTGCTTGTGCAGCCGGACGTGGGCGTGCTGGACCTGCATCTCGGCGTACTTGTCGGCGACCTGTTCGATGCGCTCGCGGATGGCCTGACGGCTCAGCGTGTCGAGCAGGTTCACGTTCGTGATCTGCACGTCGAGGTGGTCCTGCTCGCGGATCGAGAGCGCCCGGAGCACGTCGGTCTTGGTGAGGACGCCCGCGACCTGGCGGTCGTCGCCGGGCGGGGTGACCACCAGGCCGGCGTAGTCGTTCTCGAGCATCAACCCGACCGCCTCGTCGAGCGGCGTCTCGGGCGTCGTCGTCTCGACCGGGCTCGACATCAGGTCGTAGACCGGCAAATCGAGCATCCGGTCGGAGTCGCCGGCCCGGTCGCCCGTCGTGGTCCGCTGCTCCCGACGAGTGACGAAATCGACCACGTCCTGGGTCGTGATGATGCCGGTCAGGTAGCCGTTCTCGTTGAGCACGGGCAGCCGGGAGACGCCGTGCTCCCGGAGCAGGTTGATGACCCGGCCGACGTCGTCGTCCTCGCGGACGGTCACGACGTCCTCGGTGAAGATGTCGCCGACGGTGAGCGCCGAGAGGCTGTCGAGCACCGCCTCGAGGATGGCGTCGGCGCCGATGATGCCGTCCAGGCGGTCGCCATCGAAAACCGGGGCGACCATCGTACCGCCCTCGACCAGGACCCGGGCGACCTCGCGGATGTCGTCGTGGCGGTCGACCCGGGGGGCGGGCTGGTACATCGCCGAGACCTTGGTGTCGTCCTCGACGTGGGACCGGAGCAGCTGGCGCTGGGTGAGGACACCGGCGTAGTCGCCGTCCTCGGTAGCGATGACGGCCTTGGGGTTGCCGTCCTCGAAAATCGCTCGGACCTTCCCGAGCCGCTCCTCGACGTCGACTTCGACGGCCTCCGTGGTGGCGATATCGGCGATGTCCATCGGTCGAGCCCGCTTCGCCGTCGACGGTCTTCAAGCTTGTCAGACGGGCCAGTCGACGGGTGGCGGCCGTTCCCAACGCGGCCCCGGGCGCGGTCACCCCTCGACGGGGACGTGCTCCGCCACGACGCTCGAGCTCGGCGGCCACCGACGGGCGGCCCCTCCCTCCATCGTGTGCTACGCGGGAGACTCCTCGAACGACGACCTGAAGCGGGCGATCTCGGAACGTGTATCACCCGGCATGAGCGGCCACCGAGAACGAACCCGGATGGACCCGTTGGGACTATACCCGTATACGCTCATGGGCATTTTACGGCCAGTAACCCAATGGAAACCGAACACGGCATCTACGTTGGCGATTCCCGCCAAATGGATAGACTCGGCGATGACTCCGTGGAACTGGTCGTCACGTCGCCACCGTATCCGATGATCGAGATGTGGGATGAGGTGTTCGGTGAACTCAACCCCGAAATCGGAGATAGAATGGACGATGGCGAGGGGAAAGCCGCGTTCCAGCTGATGCACGAGGAACTGGAGGAGACGTGGCAGGAGGTTTCCCGGGTGCTCGTGGATGGCGGGATTGCCTGTATCAACATCGGAGATGCGACGAGAAAGGTCGACGGGAGGTTCCGGGTCTACCAGAATCACGCCCGGATTATCGACGCATTCGAGGCGTTGGGATTTGATCCGCTCCCCGATATCCTGTGGCGTAAACCGGTCAACTCGGCCGCGAAGTTCATGGGTTCGGGGATGCTCCCACCGAACGCCTACGCGACGTTGGAACACGAGTATATCCTCGTGTTCCGAAACGGTCGAGAGTCGCGGACGTTTGAACCCAAGGCTGAACGGCGGTACAATGCGGCCTACTTCTGGGAGGAGCGGAACGAGTGGTTCTCCGACGTCTGGCTGGACATCCGGGGCACCCTCCAGCGTCTGAATAACAACGCACTGCGCGAGAGGTCCGCTGCCTATCCGTTGGAAATCCCCTATCGACTCATCAGTATGTATTCCGTCTACGGCGACACGGTTCTCGACCCGTTCTGGGGGACTGGAACCTCATCGTTGGCCGCGATGGTGGCGGGTCGAAACTCGGTCGGATACGAACGTCAGGAGGAGTTCACCAACGTGTTCCGCGAGCGCGTGGATGAAGTCGGCCGGATGTCCCGGGAGATCGTCCGCGAGCGGCTGAGCAGACACCGTTCGTTCGCCGAAGCCCGCGAAGCGGACGGCGACCCGCTGGGATACTCGGCGGCGAACTACGACTTCCCGGTCATGACCGAGCAGGAACGGAACATCCTCTTCTATGTCGTGGATGCAGTAGAAAGCGCCGACGACGGGTACGTGGTGACGCATTCGGCGGTCGAGGGCAGCGCCGAGTTCGACCGTTCCGGGCCGGACGGCCAGTCGACGCTCGGCACCGACTTCTCCGCGACCTGAACGCCCCGCTCCGCTTCGGATCGACCGCTGGGTGGAGAACGATCCAGCCGAGCGGAACCCGTCTGCCCCCGCGAACCTGGCGGCTCGCAATCTAGGAGCTCGACCGACGCGTCGGAGCCGGTGTTGCGCCCGGGCGTCCCCTGCCGACACCGCAGGTGGGCGCCGCCGGGGTCCGCGCGGGCAGCGAGAGTGGGGAGTTCGCGCGGCCGGCCACCGCGGGGCGGAACACCCTTCACCGGCCCCCGCGACGGGTGGGCATGGCAACCGACGAACCCGGCGCCGGAACGACCGCCGGGACCGACGGCCGCCTCGACCCGGGCTTCGACGAAGTGGCGCTCTACGGCGTCGTTCGGAAGGCCGTCGAGGACGCCATCCTCGGGGCCGTCGGCACGATCCTGCTCGTCGGCGTCGCGTTCGTGCTCGTGGTCGTCGGGGCGACCGCGGCGTTCCGGACCCCGAGCCCCGCCGGCGTCGCCTCCGGCGTCGGCGTCTCCCTGCTCGGGCTCTACCTCGCCAGCTCGACCCTCGGGCTCGTTCCCCCAATGAGAGAGTGGATCTGAATGAGTCTGCCGATTACGAATCGTATTCGGTGGTCCCGACGCGATCCCCGTGCTCCATATGGCAAGCCTGGCAGAGAACTTGCAAGTTTGACAGAGCGTTGGCGTCCTCGATCGAGGCGATCTTCCATCGCCTGAACGATTGCACGCTGACCTTGTGGTGAACATCCAGCCCCAGTCCAACCTGTCGAGTAGGGTCCTTGTACTTCGAGCGATGTTCGGCGTCAGTGATGCCACAGAGCTCACAACGAAACCCTGCGTTCGCTAACGCCTTTCGGCGTTGTTTTCGCCAGTTGTTCCCGTACTTGTAATGCCCGTTTCCGTCGCCAGCTGACGTGTGTCGGTTATCGATGCCGAACCAGCGCAAGCGACGTTCGATGACCGTTGGATCGCAGTCGTACTGCTCGGCGAGGTCATAAGTAGTCTGCTCCTCATCGACATACAGCTTGATTAGCTCGTCTTTGGGAATGAGAATCGACCGGCCATGATTCGGTCCATTAGTTGGGATGGCGTGTTCCTTGAGTTTCTTGCTCACGGTTGATGGATGACAACCCAGTTTTTCTGCGATGTCTATTGTAGTCAACCCGTCTTCGACGTACAACTCTTGCAGTTCTTGTTTCGATATCTCCAACGGTTGATTTCCCCGGTTACGTATCGGAAGAGCATACTGACGCAATCGGTGTTCTATCGGATTCGTCGAGCAGCCGAAGAATTCAGCACATTCCTCAATCGAGAGACCCTCATCGAGATATTTCCGTGCCAATTCGTCCTTTGGAATGTTGTACGAGGACCCAGGGGACATTGTCTTTGTAGCATCTCACTGGTCGGAATGCAATTCTAGATTTGACTGGTTCGTTCGGGTATATGAACTAATGGCACCATGGCCGGGACCCTCGTGACATCAGTCATTCGAAGGGGAGGAGATATATCAAAAATCTAATGGGTTCGGGCGGAGTTGAACCGCCGGCCTCCTCCATGTCAAGGAGGTGTCATAACCAGTCTAGACCACGAACCCTTGACGCAACCACCGCTACCCGGTCGGCCTAATTCAAGGTTTCGGATGGGCCGGCGCGTCCGCGTCGGGGGCGGTTGGCAACCCCGACATCCGTCAAGGCGACAGCTTCGGTCCCGCCGGGGTCACCCGGCGCACGCCCGTCCCAGCTCGCCGACGACCGGTCCGACGGACTTAAGTCGATGTACTCTTTTGTACACTACATACCGAATTCGTACATCGGTGAACCACCATGCACGAGACCATCGAGCGGGTCACGGACGGCGAGGACCTCTCCCAGGCCGGGGCGCGCGACGCCGCCAGGGCCGTCTTCGAGGACGCCACCGAGGCCCAGATCGGCGCGCTGCTCGCCGGCCTTCGCGCGAAGGGCGAGACCGAGACCGAGATCGCCGGCTTCGCCCAGGGGATGTTCGACGCCGCCCGGACCATCGACCCGAACCGCCGGCCGCTGGTCGACATCGTCGGCACCGGCGGCGACGACTACGACACCATCAACGTCTCGACGGCGAGCGCCATCGTGGCGGCGGGCGCCGGAGTTCCCGTCGCCAAACACGGCAACTACTCGGTCTCGTCGGCCTCGGGGAGCGCGGACGTCCTCGCGGAGCTGGGGGTGACCGTCGACGCCGAGCCCGCCGCGGTCCGGGAGGCCATCGAGGGGCGGGGTATCGGCTTCATGCTCGCGCCGGTGTTCCACCCCGCGATGAAAGCCGTCATCGGGCCCCGGAAGGAGCTCGGCATGCGCACCATCTTCAACGTGCTCGGGCCGCTGACGAACCCGGCCAACGCCGAGCGCCGCGTCGTCGGCGTCTACGACCCCGAACTCGTCCCCGTGCTCGCCCGCGCGCTCGTCCGCATCGACGTCGAGCACGCGCTGGTCGTCCACGGCGCCGGCCTCGACGAGATCGCCGTCCACGACGAGACGACCGTCGCCGAGGTCAGCGGCGGGACCATCGAACAGTACGCGCTCGCGCCCGAAGACCTCGGCCTCGAGCGCCACCCGCTCGCCGGCATCGAGGGGGGGACGCCCGCGGAGAACGCCGCCGACCTCCGGGGCATCGTGACCGACGGCGTCGACGGCGCCAAGCGCGACGTGGTCCTGGCGAACGCGGGCGCCGGGCTCTACGTCGCCGGGGAGGCCACGTCGCTGGCCGACGGCGTCGAGGCCGCCGCCGCGGCCATCGACGAGGGCGACGCCGCCGAGACGCTAGCGGCCATGCGGTCGGCCACCCCGGCGGCATGACCCGGGTGAAGGTCTGCGGGATCACGGCCGGGGCCGACCGGGACGCCGCCGTCGAGGCGGGCGCCGACGCGCTGGGGTTCGTCGTCGACGTCCCCAAGGACACCGTCCGGGAGCTCGACTCCGACCGCGCCGCCGCACTCGTCGCGGACACCCCGCCGTTCGTCTCGACCGTGCTCGTGACCATGCCCGCCGACGCCGACCGGGCCGTCGAGCTCCACCGGCGCGTCGGCGCCGACGTCGTCCAGCTCCACAACGACCTGCCGACCGAGGCCGTCGCCGCGGTCCGCGAGCGCACCGGGGCCCCGGTGCTCAAGGCCGTCCCGGCCGATCCGGAGCAGGCCCGCCGGTACGCCCCGGTCGCCGACGCGCTTCTGGTCGACTCCCGCGACGAGCGGGGCGCCGGGGGGACCGGCGAGCCCGCCGACCGGGCGGCCACCCGGGCCGTCGCCGACGCGCTGGACGTGCCGGTCGTCCTCGCCGGCGGGCTGACCCCCGACACCGTCGCCGCGGCCGCCGCGGCCGTCGAGCCCTACGCCGTGGACGTCTCGACCGGTGTCGAGCGCCGCGAGGGCCGGAAGGACCACGACGCCGTCCGCGCGTTCGTCGCGGCCGCGACCCGCCGGCCGGTCCCGCCATGAACTCGCGCCTGGACCGCGACCGCGAGGCCTTCGCCCGGCGCGTGGGGTCCGCCCTCGAGGACGGCCCCGCCGTCGTCCGCCTCGAGGCCGCCCTCGGCGTGGACGTCGCGCCGCTGGCCGCCTACGCCGCGCTGGCGGGCCGGGCCGACGCCCCCGACGCCGCCGACTACGCCTTCCTGCTCGAGAGTGCCGAGAAGGTCGCTTCCTCGGACCCGGACGGCGCCTTCGGCCCGTCCGCCCGCGGCGAGCGCCACGCGCGGTTCTCCTTCGTCGGCTACGACCCCGACGCGGTCGTCACGGTCCGGCCCGACGGGGCCACGGTCGACCGGCGCCGGGACTCGGCCGCCGCCCGGCGGTGCGTGCCCGGCGAGGGAGACGGGCTGGACCAGCTCCGGGGCGCGTTGCCCGACGTGGCCCGGGTCGGCTTCGAGCCCGGCGAGCGCCAGCACCTCGACGGCGGCCTGGTGGGCTTTCTGGCCTACGACGCCGTCTACGACCTCTGGCTCGAGGAGGTCGGCCTGGATCACCCCGACCCGACGGTCCCCGACGCCCAGTTCGTGCTCACGACGCGCACCGTGGCGTTCGACCACGCCAGCGACGACGTCTCGCTGGTCTTCACCCCCGTGCTCGAGCCGGGCGACGACCCCCGCGAGACCTACGACGCCCTCGCCGCCGAGGCCGCCCGGGTCGCCGAGGCGCTCGAGGCGGCCGGCGTCCCCGACCCGGGCGGGTTCGAGCGAACCGACCAGTCGGCGGGGGCGCGCGGGGCGTACGAGGCCGCCGTCGAACGCGCCCGGGAGCACGTCCTCGACGGCGACATCTACCAGGGCGTCATCTCGCGGGCGCGGGTGCTCGAGGGCCACCTCGACCCGATGGGGCTCTACGCCGCGCTCCGGGACGTCAACCCGTCGCCGTACATGTACCTGCTGCGCCACGGCGACCGCTCGGTCGTCGGCGCCAGCCCGGAGACGCTCGTCACCGTCCGGGGCCGGGAGGTCGTCTCGAACCCCATCGCCGGCACCTGCCCCCGGGGCGAGAGCCCGGTCGAGGACCGCCGGCTGGCCGGCGAGATGCTCGCCGACGAGAAGGAGCGCGCCGAGCACACGATGCTGGTCGACCTGGCGCGCAACGACCTCCGGCGGGTGTGTGGCCCCGGGACGGTCCGCGTCGCCGAGTTCATGAACGTGCTCAAGTACAGCCACGTCCAGCACATCGAGAGCACGGTCGTCGGCGAGCTCGCCCCGGACGCCGACGCCTTCGACGCGACCCGGGCGACCTTCCCGGCGGGGACGCTCTCGGGCGCGCCGA
>JBDGPL010000009.1:0-2276 GCA_042219705.1 Halobacteriales archaeon
GGGTGGATTGCCGCCGCTGCAGGTAGTCGGCGGCCCCGATGAACACGACGATGGCGGCGGCGCCGAGCCGCGATCCCGCGACCATCAGGAACAACTGGGAACTGGACAGGATGTCCGCCCTGAACAACGAGAGGGCGAGGGCGGCCACGACCGACCCGTTGGCGACGGCGTAGGCGCCGAGCCATCCCAGCCCGAGCGACGGGGCGTCGCCGGCGACGACGGTGACCAACGCCCGTCGGAGCAGCGGCGCTGCGGCGTCCGTGGCCGCCCCTAGCAGCTGCACGGCGAAAAGGAACAGCAGGACCGCTCCGGCCCCGGCCAACGGCAGGGAACTCGCTGACGGGAGCCTGTCGCGGAACCGCCGCGGCCGCGGCGTCACGGCCTCTCAGCCCCGTCGACCACCACTGGTATCAACCACCTACCCGCGAAGTCGGGACGACTCGGTCGAGACTCCAGCTCACCGCCAGGTTCAGCCCGAGGAACGCCACGAAGCCGGCGGCGATCCACGTCCACGCCGCCGCGTCGAGCGGAACGACCTCGAACCACCGGTTGGCGGGCGTATAGAGCACCAATAGCTGCAGCCCGACCGTGACGCCGATGGCGGCCAACAACCACCGGTTCGACCGCAGCGACAGCCGGTACCGCCGCCGGATGACCTGGATGCGCACCACCTCGACGACCACGAGGAACGTGAAGAGGACGGTCTGGGCGTGGACGAGGGACTCGGTCGCGAGGAGCCCGTGGAAGAACAGCGCGAGGCCCGTCACCGTCATGATGGCGCCGATGGCCCCGATGGACGCCAGCATCCGGCGGTCGATGACGGGCTCGTCGGACCCGCGGGGTGGCCGGTCGAGGATGCCCGACGCCTTGGGGTCGACGCCCAGCGCCAGGGCCGGCAGCCCGTCGGTGACGAGGTTGATCCACAGGAGCATCACGGGTGTCAGGACGAGGGCCTCGGCGTGCCCGGCGAACAGCGACGGGAACAGGGCCGTCCCGATCAGGACCCCGAGGAACACCACGAGCACCTCGCCGGCGTTGGCGCTCAGCAGGTAGTTGACGAACTTCCGGATGTTGTCGAAGATCCCGCGACCCTCGGCGACCGCGTCGCGGATGGTGACGAAGTTGTCGTCCTGCAGCACCATGTCCGCGGCCTGCTGGGCGACGTCGGTGCCCCTGATGCCCATGGCGATGCCCACGTCCGCGCTCCGCAGTGCCGGGGCGTCGTTGACCCCGTCGCCGGTCATCGCGACGGTGTGGCCGTTCGCCTGCAGCGCGTCGAGGATGCGAACCTTGTGCTCCGGCGCCGCCCGGGCGAAGATGTCCACGGCCTCCACCGTCTCCCTGAGCGCCGCCGCCGGTTGCCCCTCGATGTCCTGACCCGTCATCGCCCCCTGGGGGTCGAACCCGACCTCGCGGCCGATGGCCCGGGCGGTCTCGACGTTGTCGCCCGTGACCATGACGACCCGGATGCCCGCGTCGCGACAGTCGGCGACCGCCCGGTCGACCTCGGCCCGGGGCGGGTCGAGCATCCCCTGCAGGCCGAGGAACGTCAGGCCGGTCTCGATGGCCGACTCGTCGGCTTCCGGGTCGTCCACTGGCTTCGTGGCGAACCCCAGGACCCGGAGGGCGTCCTCGCCGAAGACCCGGTTCCGCTCCAGCACGGCCTCCCGGTGCTCGTCGGTGAGCGGCTCGACCTCGCCGTCGACGAGAACGTGGTCACACCGGTCGAGGACCTCCTCCGGCGCGCCCTTCATGTAGGCCCGCGGCGGTTCCTCGTCCACCACGACGGTCATCCGCTTGCGCGCCGACGAGAAGGGGAGCTCCCGGAGCCGGTCGTGGTCCCGGTCGACGCCCGCCTTCGCGGCCGAGACGAGCACGGCGACCTCCGTCGGGTCGCCGTAGAACGCGCCCGGTTCCGACCCGAGCTCGGCGTTGTTGCAGACGGCCCCACAGCGCAGCAACGGCTCGAGGACGGCCGGGTCGACGGCGGACCCGTCCTGCCTGAACTCGCCCTCGGTCCCGGTGCCCGCCCCCGTGACGGTGTAGGTGGTCCCGCCGAAGGAGAGCCGGCGGACGGTCATCTGGTTCTCGGTGAGCGTGCCGGTCTTGTCGGTCACGATGACGTCGACGGAGCCGAGGCTCTCGACGACCGGGAGCCGCCTGACCAGGGCGTTCCGGTCGGCCATGCGCCGGGAGCCGAGCGCGAGGGTCAGCGTGACGACGGCCGGCAGTCCCTCGGGCACGGCGGCGACGGCCAGCGTCGCGCCGACCAGCAG
>JBDGPL010000009.1:2286-19424 GCA_042219705.1 Halobacteriales archaeon
GTGATGAGCAGGATGAGCCCGACGACGCCCAGGCCGATCTGCCTGCCGAGGCGGTCGACCTCCGCCTGGAAGGGCGTTGGCTCGTCCTCGGTCATCTCGAGCTGGGTGGCGATGCCGCCGACCTCGGTGTCCATCCCGGTGGCGGTGACCACGGCTGTCCCCCGACCCGACACCGCGGTGGTGTTCATGTAGACCATGTTGGTCCGCTCGGCCAGGGGCGTGTCCTCGGCGAGCGTCCCCGGCTCCTTCGGCACGCTCGCGCTCTCGCCCGTGAGGGCGGACTCGTCGGTCTCCAGGCTGCTCGCCTCGAGGAGCCGGGCGTCCGCCGGCACCGCGTCGCCCGGCTCGATGAGGACGACGTCGCCCGGCACGACGGCCGCGGCGTCGATGGTGACCGTCTCGCCGTCGCGCCGGACCGTGGCGTTCGGCGAGGCCATCTCCCGGAGGGCTTCGATTGACTGCTCGGCCTGGTAGTCCTGGACGAACCCGAACACCCCGTTCGCCAGGAGGATGAGCCCGATGAGGGCCGCGTCGGTGTAGTTGGGCGCCTGGCCAGGGAGGACCCCGACGACGAGGGACAGGGCCGCGGCGGCGAGCAGGAGGTAGACGAGGACGTCCTGGAACTGCGCGAGGAAGAGCTCGAGCGGGGAGGTGCCGCGCTCCCGGCGGATCTCGTTCGGTCCGTACTCCGCCAGCCGGGCGGCAGCCTCCGTGGTGGACAGTCCGGCCTCGTCGGTGTCCAGCTCCTCGAGGACGGCCTCGAGCGGGCGGTCGTACCAGTCCCGTTCGGCCGTGGGGGTGGACGCGTCGGGCGGGGTCATCGGTTTCGCGACGCCGGCGGACCGTTCGCTGGCGGGACCACCGCCGCCCCGATAACCATACTGGTTCGTCGCCCCCGCCGGGGATAAAGGGCGAGCCAGGTTCCCGCGGGGCGACAGCGGGGCAACGCCACTGGTGTGCCGGGGCGTCAGCCGGCGACGCTGAACGGGAGTTCGTCGACCGGCCGGGTGTTCACCACGTCCGCCGCCCGACACCACCCCCGGCGGGCCTGGGACACCCCGAGGTGCATGAAATCGAGTTCGCCAGCGGTGTGGGCATCGGTCGAGACGACGTAGTCAACCGCGTCCCGGTATTCCTTGACGCGCGCCCAGTCGAGGTCCAGCCGCTCCGGCTGGGCGTTGATCTCGAGGGCGACGCCGTTCTCGGCCGCGGTGCTCACCACCGCCTCCCAGTCGAGGTCGATCGGCTCGCGCTCGTTGATGAGGCGGTTCGAGGGGTGGGCGAGCACGTCGACCGGGGCCGTCTCGAGCGCCTCGCACACGCGTGCCGTCGGCGCCTCGAGCCGGGTGTGCATCGCCGCCACGACCAGGTCGCAGCGTTCGAACCAGTCGTCGGCGATGACGAGGCCGTCGGCCGTGATCTCGGCCTCGATGCCCTGCAGGACGGTCACTCCCAGGTCGCCGTCGTCGTTCACCGCGTCGACGTCGGCACGCTGGGCCTCGAAGGCATCGACGTCGAGCCGGCTCGGAATCGGGGCCCCGGGACCGTGGTCGGTGACGAGGACGTACTCCAGGCCGCGCTCGTCGGCGGCCTCCGCCATCTCCCGGACGCTGTGGGTGCCGTCTGAGTACTCGGTGTGCAGCTGGAGGTCGCCACGGACGTCCTCGAGCGCGACGAGGTCGGGCAGTTTTCCGGCCGCGGCCGCGTCCACCTCGCCGGTGTCCTCGCGGAGCTCGGGCGGGATCCAGTCCAGCTCGAGCGCGTCGTAGACGCCCGCCTCCGTTTCGCCGGCCACGCGGGTGCCGACGCGCTGGCCGTCGTCCGGCTCCTCGACGTCGCTCACGTCGAACAGCCCGTACTCGTTCAGCTTCAGGTCCCGGTCGATGGCCCGGTTCCGGAGCGCGATGTTGTGGTCCTTCGACCCGGTGAAGTAGACGAGGCCGGCGCCGTACTCCCCGTCCGCGACGATCCGCAGGTCCATGTGGAGGTCCCCCGCGACGATGACCGAGGCCTTCGTCTCGCCCCGGCCGAGGACCTCCTCGACGTCCTCGTGGCCACAGAAGACGTCCATCGCGTCCTCGGGGTCGGGCGCCGTCGCCAGGACGTCGATGTCGCCGACGGTCGGTCGGCGGCGCCGGAACGAGCCCACGACGTCGACCCGGTCGAAGGCGTCGGCCGTCTGCAGCCGGGTCTCGACGTCGGTCGCGATGGGGAAAGCCCGGCCCAACAGCATGCGCTCCTGGCCACGCTTGGCGAGCTCGATGTGCTCGAGGATGTTCTGTTGGGACTTCTCGCCGAAGCCCTCGACCTCGGCGATCCGGCCCGCCCGGGCCGCCGCTTCGAGCTCCTCGAGGTCGGTGACGCCAAGCGCCCGGTAGAGCTTCTTCGCCGTTTTCGGCCCGACGCCCTCCACGCTGGTGATGGCCTCGATGTCGATGGGGAGGTCGGCCTTGAGCTCCTGGTAGTACTCGAGCTCGCCCGTTTCGAGGTACTCCGCGATCTTCTCGGCGATGGACTCGCCGACGCCCTCGATGTCCTCGAGCTCGCCGCGCTCGTGGACCGCCTCGATGTCCTCGGACAGCGACTCGACGTTCCGGGCCGCCCGGCGGTAGGCCCGGGGCTTGAACTCCACCTCCTGGATCTCGAGGAAGTCGGCGATCTCATAGAGCATCCCCGCGATCTCGCGGTTCTTCATGGTCCGGGCTCCGCGGCGTCGTCGGGGCCCTCGGCGTAAATATCCACAGCCCGCTTCCCGACGACGGGGAACCTGCCTGCTCGACGTGACGGCTGACTCGGTGGCGCCACGCGTAGCCATGGCGTGGTCCGGGCGCCACCGGCCGCACCGTCGCCGTCGCCGGGTTCGTCACGCCGAGGCGTCGTCGGCGAACCGCCCCTCACGGGTCACCCGGCGGAGCCGGCGGACGCCGTCGACCGACTCGACGACCGACACGACCGGGTCGGGGACGAGCTCGCGCCACGGCCTCTCGCGGACCATCCGGCGGCGGATCTCGGCTCCCCTGAACCGGTCCCGCTCGACGAGTTCGACGCCTCGCACCTCGAGGCCGTGCTCCCGGCAGACCCGCCGCACGAGCGGGTTGTTCGAGTAGACGACCTCGAACGGCGGACAGAGCGCCTCGACGTGGGCGGGCCAGACCGCGTATCGGTCGAGGTCCTCGATCGGGACGACGTAGGTGGGCACCGAACGGTCCGCGAGCGTTCGGTGAACCATCTCCAGCCGTTCGCCCGCGGTGAACGGGTTCCGGCCGGTGTGGGAGGCCTGGGCGCTCCCGATGCCCACGACGACCTCGTCGACCGCCTCGGCCATCAGGTCGACGAACGCCCGGTGGCCGCGGTGGAACGGCTGGAACCGCCCGGGGAACACGCCGCGCACGCCTCCCCCTTCGCGGACGGTCGCCAAAAGCGTTCATCGGCGGGTGGCGCACCCCGGTCAGCGCCGGCACCGTTCGCCGCCGGCGGCCGTCGCCATCCCGACCCCCGCCGATGAGGGGCATTATATACGTGGGGGTCCCTACGATGGCCCGACATGAGCGGCGGCGCGTCGGCGGACCTCACCTTCCACTGCCCGGGCTGTGACGAGACGCTCGAGGTGAACCCGCCCATGCGGGAGGCGCTCATCGACAACGGGTGTGTCATCTGTGGCACCGCCGTGTCGGCGAACGCGTTCTCGTCGTAGCCGCCGGTCCGCCGGTATCGAGCGGTACCTATTTATTGCCCATGTCCAATTCGCCGGTAGCGACCCGGCCGATGGCCCCACCGGCATGACGCTGAACGAGCAATCCGAGCTGGGCGACGCGGCGGTCGACCGGCTCCTCGGTCGGCACGAGACCGGGGTGGTAGCGCTCGCCCGCTCGGACGAGCCGTACGCCATCCCCATCTCCTACGGCTACGACTCGGCCCGACGGCGGTTCTACCTCCGACTGGTGTCAACCCCCGACAGCGAGAAGCGCCGGTTCCTGTCCTCCGCGCCGCAGGCCCGGCTGGTGGTCTACGAGGAGGACGGCGACGTCTACCGGAGCGTACTGGCCGCGGGTACCCTGGAGGAGGTCTCTCGTGATGACCTCACGGTCGACCACGTCGAGCAGTACGGCGACGCCAAGCGCCCGCTCTTCGAGATGTGGGGCGAGTCCCGCCGCGACCTCGACATCCGGCTCTACGAGCTCGACCCGGACGAACTGAGCGGCCGCGAGATCACGGTCGACCGCGAGGCCCATTGAGGGCGGAGCTCCCAGCCGATTCCGGTGTCGGCCGGAACGGGAGTCGCCTCCTCGCGGGCCGCCCTCGCCGATACGGGGCGTTCTCCGGTGGACCCCCACAGTCAAGTGTTCCCACCGGCAATCCCCCGGCCGGCGATGGCCGACGGGATCCGAGCGACCGTCGAGTTCACCGCGCCGAGCGCCTGCTCGGTAGTCGACCGGACCGACGGGGACGGGACGACGGTCGAGGGGGCGTCGACGGCCGTCACGCCCGCGGACGGCTCCCCCGCCGTCACCGACTTCTCGGTCGCGGGCGAGCTGCGCGAGGCCGCCGACCTCTCGCCGGTGTTCTCGGGCGGGCCGTCCAACTGGTACCGGCTCGTCCACGACGACGGCGCGACCTGTCCGTGTGAGTGCCTCGGCGGGCTCGGCGTCCCGGTCACCCGCTACGTCGCGGAGGAGGGGCGGCTCACGCTGGTCTTCTATGCGGTGGATTACGACGAGCTCAAGGCGGTCGTCGCCGAGCTCCAGGACCGGTTTTCGGGGGTCGACATCAAGCGGTTCGTCCGCTCGCCGTCCGGCGACGCGCCGCAGGACAGCGTCTTCGTCGACCGGAACCGCCTCACCGACCGGCAGCTGGAGGTGCTCCGCACCGCGCTCGACATGGGATACTTCGAGCGTCCCCGGCGGGCCAACGCGTCGGAGGTCGCCGACGCGCTCGACATCAACCCGTCGACCTTCAGCGAGCACCTGGCGGCGGCCCAGCGCAAGCTCCTCGGCGACGTGCTCGAGCGCAGCCCGTGACGGCGCCACCCGGTCTCGGCTCCCGTCGCCCCGCGGTAGGCCTCGCCGATAGAGTGGGTAGTATATAACGCTGGACCCCGTACTCCCGGGCAACCGGTCGGTGCTCAACCGGCAATCACCAGCACCACGTCCATGACGACCAACTCGACGACGACGGTCTACCGCGTACACTCGACCATCGAGCTGCCGCTCGAAGAGGTGTACGACTACTTCGAGGCGGCCGAACTACCCGACGCCATCGCCGAAATCGACCTCTCGCGGCGGAACAACACGCTGTTCGTGAGCTCGGTGGCGGCGTCCGACGACATCCCGCCGTATACGCCCACGGCCCAGCTCAAGGCCACCGTGTTCGAGAAACGCGTCTTCGAGGAGCCCCCCGAGGAGCGGGGGCCGCCCGGCGCGCCGGGGTTCGGCGACGACGAGGAGGAGCCGGAATCGGAGCTCGTCGAGTACGCGGGCTTCAAAGGCAAGGGCGACGAGGTCCTCCTCCACTCGGCGCTACGCTACCCGATGTTCGAGGTGCTCCGCGACATCGCCCGCCACGCCGAGCGGGGCATGCTGTCCGCCATCGAGGCCGAGGACGGCGAGCTCAGCGCCGTCCGGGTAGTCGACGGCGAGGAGGTGTCGGCGGCGGTCGAGGTCACCGAACCGGCTGCCGACGAGGAACCGGACCGGGTCGACTGGCGGGACAACCGCTACATCAAGAGCTGACCGGGGTCCGGACGGGGCTCCTCTGCCCCCGCTCCGCGGGGCGGCGGCTGCCGCCCCGAAGCGGCTCCCCGAACGGTCCGACCGGTCGGCGGCCGACAACCGCCCGAAATAGTCGTCGCGTTCGGTGGCCATCACCGACGGGCTACACACCCACTGGACGGTGACGGCCGACGTGACGACGCGCGCATTCGGGGCGTATCGCGCTCATATCGACCGACTCACCTGGACCGCCGAGGAATCCGGCAGCGCCCTCGCGGTCCGTTCGCCGGCGTCCCCTCCCCGGATGGCCAGCGCGCGAGTCGACGACGGCCATCTCTCGGGGTCCAGCCACGCTCGCCGGGCCGGGCGGCTGCGAGGGCCCGTAGTTCACCGTGTCCTCGTCAGATCGAACGGAGAAATGCGCTGTCGGCCGATGGCCGCCCCGGGAGCGGTACGCGGAACGGCCGTGTCCGGGTGGCGTCGTCGGGCAGGTCCAGTTCCCACAAAGCGCCCACGACCCCGCAAACTATCGCGGGGATCGGCGACGTCCAACCCCCTCGGTGGCGGCTTCGCCGTTCAGCTCGGGACGGGTGGCAAGACCGTATCGGCCCCGGAGAGCAGCACGCCGGAGTCGAGCCGGAAGCGGGCCAGTTCGACGAGCGTGGGACGTCCGGGACCTCGGCTGTCCCGAAGCAACCTCCGCACCGCGGACGGGGGAGTGGTGCATCCCCCGCCCGACCGTCTCGCCGGGTGGGAACGTCGACCCAGCTTTATCCGTCGGTCCCCCGTGACGGACGGCCATGAGCGATACCCGCGTCGTCATCATGGGGGCGGCGGGCCGGGACTTCCACGACTTCAACACCGTCTTCCGGGACGACGAGTCGGTAGAGGTCGTCGCCTTCACGCAGACCGCGGCCCAGAACATCGGCGAGCTCGACGAGCTGCCCCAGCGGCGGTACCCGGCGGCGCTCGCCGGCGACGGGTATCCCGACGGCATCCCCATCCGGCCCGAGGCCGAGCTCGAGGCCATCGTCGAGGAGCAGTCCGTCGACACGGTCGTCTTCTCCTACTCCGACGTCTCCCACGAGCACGTCATGCACCAGGCGTCCCGGGCGCTGGCCGCCGGGGCCGACTTCCGGCTCGTCGGGCCCGACCGGATGATGCTCGAGGCGGCCGTGCCCGTCGTCGCCGTCGACGCCGTCCGGACCGGCTGCGGCAAGTCCCAGACGGCCCGGAAGCTCGCCGACCTGCTCGCCGACCGCGAACTCGACGTCGTCGTGGTCCGCGAGCCGATGCCCTATGGGGAGTTGGCCGACCAGCGGGTTCAGCGCTTCGCGACCCTCGCGGACCTCGACGCGGGCGGCGTCACCATCGAGGAGCGCGAGGAGTTCGAGGGCCACCTCGAGCGCGGCCACGTCGTCTACGCGGGCGTGGACTACGGCGCCATACTCGACCGGGCGGAGGCGGAGGCCGACCTCATCGTCTGGGACGGCGGGAACAACGAGCTTCCCTTCTTCCGGCCGGACCTCCACTTCGTCGTGGCCGATCCCCACCGGCCGGGCGCCGAGCGCCGGTACCACCCGGGCGAGGCCAACGTCCGCCTCGCCGACTACGTCATCATCAACAAGGAGAACACCGCCGACCCGGCGAACGTCAGCGAGGTCGAGGCCAACGTCCGGGCGCTCAACCCGGCGGCGGAAATCATCCACGCGGACTCGGTCATCACCGCCGACGGCGAGGCCATCCGGGACCAGCGGGTCCTCGTGGTGGAGGACGGCCCGACGCTCACCCACGGCGACGCGCCCCACGGCGCGGGACTCATCGCGGCCCGGGAGCACGGGGCGGCCGAGATCGTCGACCCCAGTCCGCACGCCGTCGGCTCCATCGCCCGCGTGCTCGAGGCGTACCCGCACCTCGACGCGGTGCTCCCCGCCATGGGGTACAGCGACGAACAGATCCGGGACCTGGCAGCGACGATACGGAACGCCGACCCCGAGGCCGTCGTGTCGGGCACGCCCCACGATCTGGGCCGGCTGCTCGACATCGAGGTGCCGGTCGTTCGGGTCCGCTACGAGCTCCAGGAGCGAGGGGTCACCCTGGCCGCTGTCCTCGACCGCCACGCCGACCGGCTCGGGCTCGGTGGGGCCTGACCGGGACCGACCGACGGGGTTTATGCCCGGCGTGGCTCAGCCCGAAACGATGGCCGACCTGGCGGGGCTCTTCGCGCCCGAACGCGTCGCCGTCGTCGGGGCGACCGACCGCGAGGGCGCCATCGGGACGGCCCTCATGCGGAACCTCCTGGCCGACTTCGACGGCGAGGTCGTCGGCGTCAACCCGGGCCGCGACTCGGTCATGGGCGTTCCCTGCGTCGACAACCTGCAGGCGGCCGGGACCGTCGACCTGGCGGTCGTCGCGGTGCCGGCCCCGGCGGTCCTCGACGTGGTCCGGGACGCGGCCGAGGCGGGCGTCGAGAACGTCGTCGTCATCACCGCGGGCTTCGCGGAGACCGGCGGCGAGGGCGTCGAGCGGGAGCGGGAACTCGCGCGCCTCGCGGCGGACCACGACCTCAACCTCGTGGGGCCCAACTGCCTGGGCGTGGTGAGCACGGCCGTCGGGCTCAACGCGACGTTCGCCCCGACGAACGCCCAGCCGGGCTCGCTGTCCTTCCTGAGCCAGTCCGGGGCGGTCGTCACCTCGGTGCTCGACTGGGCGAACGACCGCGGCGTCGGGTTCCGGAACGTGGTCTCGCTCGGGAACAAGACCGTCCTCGACGAGGTCGACTTCATCGAGGCCTGGGACGACGATCCCGGAACCGACGTCATCCTCGGCTACCTCGAGAGCATCGAGGACGGCCAGGCGTTCGTCGAGCGCGTCCGGGCGGTCACGCAGTCGACGCCGGTACTGCTCGTAAAGGGCGGGCGGACCGAGGTGGGGGCCCAGGCGGCGGCCTCCCACACCGGCGCCATCGCTGGAAGCGAGCGGGCCTACGCCGCCGGTCTGGCCCGGGCGGGCGTCCTCCGGGCATCCTCGCTCGAGGCGCTGTTCGACTGGGCCCGGGCGCTGGCGGGCCAGCCGCTCCCCTCGGGTGACGGCGTCGGTATCGTGTCGAACGCCGGCGGCCTCGGCGTCCTCGCGGCCGACGCCCTCGGGGACACCCCGCTCTCGCTGGCGTCGTTCGCCGGAGATACCGTCGAAACGGTCGAGGCCGTCCTCCCCCCGGACGCCACGGCCGGAAACCCCCTGGACGTCATCGGTGACGCGGACGTGGACCGCTTCCGGACGGCGATCGAGGCCGTCGCCGCGGACCCCAACGTCGGGGCCGTCGCCGTCCTCTCGGCCCCGAGCGCCCTCCTGGATTACGAGGCGCTCGCGGCGGCCATCGTCGAGACCAGGGCGGACGCCGGCGTGCCGGTGGTGACCTGTCTGATGGGCGGCGAACGCGTCCGGGCCGCCGAGCGGGTCCTCCGCGACGCCGGCATCCCTAACTATCCGGACCCGGGGCGGGCCGTGGGTAGCCTCGGCGCGCTGGCCGACCACCGCGACGTGACGCGGCGGTCGTCCGTCGAGCCCGAACGGTTCCCCGTCGACCGCGACCGGGCGGCGGCCGTCATCGACCGAGCGAGACGCCGGGCCACGCCGGCCCTCGGCGTCGAGGCCCTCGAGCTGCTCGACGCCTACGGCATCCCGACGCCGGCCGGCGAGGTCGTGGACGCCCCGGAGGCCGCGGTCGACGCTGCCGACGCCATCGACGGCCCGGTCGTGATGAAGATCGTCAGCCCCGACATCCTCCACAAGACCGACATCGGCGGGGTCCGGGTGGGGGTCGAGCGGGCGGACGTGGCCGACGCGTTCGAGGCGCTCGTCGCCCGGGCCCACAGCTACCAGCCGGACGCCACCGTCCTCGGCGTCCTCGTCCAGGAACAGGTCGACGTCGACGCCGGCGTCGAGACCATCGTCGGGATGAACCGCGACCCGCAGTTCGGGCCCCTGCTGCTGTTCGGCCTCGGCGGCGTGTTCGTCGAGGTGCTCGAGGACACGGCCGTCCGGCTCGCCCCCGTGAGCGAGCCCGAGGCCCGGGCGATGACCGAGGACATCCGGTCGGCCCCGCTCCTCCGGGGGGCTCGGGGTCGCGAACCGGTCGATCTGGACGCCGTCGTCGAGACCGTCCAGCGGCTCTCCCAGCTCGTCATCGACCTTCCCGCCGTCCTCGAGCTCGACATCAACCCGCTGGTCGCCACGCCCGGGGGCGTGTCGGCCGTCGACCTCCGGCTCACGGTCGACACGGAGCAACTATGACCACCACCGTACTCCTCACCACCGTCGCGGAAGGCACCGGGAAGACCGTCGTCTCGCTCGCCCTCGCCACCGCGGCCCGCGACCGCGGGTTGACGGCGGGGTACATGAAGCCCAAAGGAACGCGCCTGGAGAGCGTGGTCGGCAAGACGCTCGACACCGACCCGGTGCTGGCCCGGGAGGTGCTCGACCTCGACGCCGAGCTCGAGGTCCTCGAGCCCGTGGTCTACTCGCCGACGTTCGTCGAGCAGGCCATCCGTGGCCGGGAGGACCCGTCGGCCCTCCGGGCCAGCGTTCGCGAGCGCTTCGAGTCGCTCGCCGCGGACCGCGACCTCATGGTCGTCGAGGGCGGCGGGACCCTCGAGACCGGCCGGGTCGTCGAGCTCGCGGATCCGGCCGTCGCCGACCTGCTCGACGCGGCGGCGCTGCTCGTCGTCGAGTACGACCAACCCGGCGACATCGACCGGATCCTGACGGCGGCCGACCGGTTCGGCGACGCGATGGCCGGCGTGCTGTTCAACGCGGTCGATGAGCCGGTCTACGACCGTCTCGAGGCCGACGTCATCCCGTTCCTCGAACGCCAGGGCGTGCCGGTGGTGGGGGTGCTCCCGCGGGTCACGGCGCTCGCCGGCGTCACGGTGGCCGATCTGGCCGAGCAGCTCAACGCCGAGCGGCTGGCCGGGCCGCCGGGCGATGCCTACGTCGAGCGGTTCATCGTCGGCGCCATGGGTGCCGACACCTCCCTGCGGTACTTCCGCCGGACCAAGGACGCCGCGCTCATCACCGGCGGCGACCGCGCGGAGATCCAGTCGGTCGCCCTCGAGGCGCCCGGCATCAAGTGCCTGGTGCTCACCGGCGGGGTTCACCCCTCGAACGCCATCCTGGCCAAGGCCGACGACCGGGGGGTGCCCGTGCTGCTGGTCCAGCCGGACACCATGTCGACGATCGACCGCGCCGAGGCCGTCGTCAGTGCCGGACGAACCCCGGACGCCGACGCCGTCGACCGGATGCGGGCCCTGCTCGCCGAACACGCCGACGTCGAGGCGCTCCTCGGCGCCGAGTAGCCCGAAGGACACGGTTTTAGCGTCGGGCCCACCCACCGTGGGGTATGCCACCGCTCCGCCGGCTCGTCGTCGACGTCCTGAAGCCCCACGACCCGCCCATGCTCGAGTTCGCCGACCAGCTCGCCGACATCGATTCGGTGGAGGGCGTCACGGCCTCCCTCATCGAGCTCGACCAGGAGGTCCAGAACGTGAAGCTCACGTTCGAGGGCACGGATGTCGACTACCCCACCATCCGGGACGCCGTCCAGGGCCTCGGGGCCTCGGTGCACTCCGTCGACCAGGTGTCGGTCGGCGACTACGTCGTGGAGGACCGGGAGACCCACCAGGACCCCTAGCCCCGTGACGTCGCTCGTCCCTCGGCTGCGCCGCCTGCTCGCCCGGGACGACGTCCGGGCCATCTCCCGGCGGTACTTCATCTCCAACGGGTTCGACGGCACGCTGACCAGCATCGGCGTCATCATCGGCGCGGTGCTCTCGGGGGTGCCCAACGGGCTCGTGGTCGTCAAGATCGGTCTCGGCGCGGCCGTCGGCCTCGGCACGTCGGCCGTCTGGAGCGTCTGGGAGATCGAGCGCGCGGAGACCAGGGCGGAGATCCAGCGCATCGAGCGGGCGATGCTGGTCGACCTCGACGACACTCGCATCCAGCGCGAGCGGAGCGGCGCCCGGTTCCTCCACGCCGTCATGAGCGGACTGGGCCCCCTCATCGGCGTCCTCGTCCCGCTGGTGCCGTTCCTGTTCGAGGGGGCGGTCCTGTCGATGACGCAAGCGGCGGCCATCGCCGTGGCCCTCGGCGTCGCCGTTCTCGGCACCTTCGGGGCCTACATGGGGTCGATTTCGGGCCAACGGTGGTACGTGGCCGCCGCCCGAATGGGATTGGCGGGCTTGGTCGTCGCCGCCATCAACCTCGTCCTGCCCGGTTGACGGACTGGCGGTCGCCCATCCCGTCAGTGGGCGAACTTATGGGGCGGACGGTCCCAGCGCGGCCATGGAGTTCGTGGCCGAGGAGATCGACATCGGCACCCGGACCCCGACGGTGCTGCTGCACGCCGACGACGTCGAGGAGCTCGGGGCCCATCCCCTCGATCGGGTCCTCATCCGGCACGGCGAGGACGTCGCCGTCGGCATCGTCGAGGTGACCGAGGAGCTCGTCGAGCCGGGAACTCTCGCCGTCACCCGGCCGCTCGGGCACGTCGACGGGCGGGTCGACGTGTCGCTCGCGCCGCGGCCCGATTCGGCGGCGTACATCCGCAAGAAACTCCAGCGGGTCGAGCTCGACGCCGACGAGGTCGACGCCATCGTCTCGGACATCAACCGGGACCGGCTGAGCGACGTCGAGCTGAGCTCGTTCGTCACGGGCATCTACACCAACGGGCTCTCCCGGGCGGAGGTCGGCCACCTCACCCGCTCGATGGTCGCGGCCGGCGAGACGCTCGCCTGGGACCGGGCGGTCGTCGCCGACAAACACTCCATCGGCGGCGTCGCCGGCAATCGGGTCACGCCCGTCGTCGTCGCCGTCGTCGCCGCCACCGGCACCACCATCCCCAAGACCTCCTCCCGGGCCGTCACCTCCGCCGCCGGGACGGCCGATACGATGGAGGTGTTCTGCGACGTCGCCTTCGACACCGACGAGCTGCAGGCCATCGTCCGGGAGACGAACGGGTGTCTGGCCTGGGGCGGCAGCGTCAACCTCTCGCCGGTCGACGACAAGATCATCCGCGTCGAGACCCCGCTCTCGCTCGACCCGCCCGGCCAGCTCATCGCCTCGGTGCTCTCGAAGAAACAGAGCGCCGGGTCGTCCCACGTCGTCATCGACATCCCCTACGGGGAGGGGGCGAAGGTGGAGAGCCTCCCGGCCGCCCGGGAGCTCGCGGAGGACTTCGGCTCCGTCGGGGCCGAGCTGGGGTTGACGGTCGAGTGCGCCATCACCCGCGGCAATCGGCCCATCGGGGCCGGCATCGGGCCCGTGCTCGAGGCCCGGGACGTCCTCGCCGTCCTGCAAGGCGGCGGCCCGGCGGCGCTCCGGGCGAAGAGCCTGCGGCTCGCCGACATCCTGCTCGAGTGCTGTGGCGTCGACGAGCGGGCGACGGCCGTGATCGACGACGGCCGGGCGCTCTCGAAGTTCCGCGAGATCGTCGACGCCCAGCACGGCGACCCCGACGTCGAACTCGACGACCTCGAACCCGGTCGCCGAACCACGACCGTCCGGGCCGACCGCGAGGGGGTGGTCAGCCACGTCGACAACCGCCTCGTGAACGGGACGGCCCGCCGGGCGGGTTCGCCGAAGGACATCGGGGCGGGCCTCGACTTGCACGTGGCCGGCGGCGAACGGGTCGAGCCCGACGAGGCCCTCTTTACGATCCACGCCGAGCGGGCCGCGAAGCTCGAGGAGGCGGCGGCGTACGCGGCCGACCGCCGGCCGGTTCGGGTGAGCCCGCCCGACGAGTCGCTGGTGGAGCACTACTGACCGCGCCGCGGCCCAGCACCTCGTGGCCGGTCGTCGGCGAGGGTGGTCGAACGGGCGTGTCGCGGGGCGAACGCCCGGTCAGGCCATCGGACCCGAGCCCGGGTCGGGGTTCGCCCGGACGAAGTCGACGAGCGTCCCGACGTACGACGCGAACGCCGGGCACTCGACCCCCGTCCCGTCGAGGGCCGCGGTCGTCTTCCCGGCGTCGTACCGGGTGGGATGGTCGAAGTAGTCGACGAGCTCGGGCTGGATGCCGGTCGCGGCGGCGAGCCCGGGGACGTGCTCGAGCGCGCCCCTGAGCGCCCACCGCGGCACCGGGACGCGGACGAGCTGTTTGTCCGTCGCATCCGCGAGCAGGTCCAACACGCCGGCGACGGTCGGCGGGTCGGGGTTCGCGAGCTGGTACGTCTCGCCGCGGGTGTCGGGGTCCCGGCGGAGGTGGTCGATGGCGTCCACCACGAAGTCCCGCGGCACCACGTTCAGCGTCGTCGCGGCCGGGTCGCCGACGGTCGGGACGACCGCCGTCGACGGCCCCCGGAGCAGGTACCGGACGAGCTGGTACGGGCCGTCGTACTTCTGGGTCGCCCCCGTGTCGCTGTCGCCCACGACGATGGCCGGCCGGTAGACCGTCGCGGACAGCCCGCGGGCCATCGCCTCCCGGACGGCGACCTCGGCCTGGAACTTCGAGGCCTCATAGCGGTTGTTGAACCGCTGGCCGACCAGCAGGTCGTCCGGCCCGAAGCGGCCGTCGTACCGGCCGCTCACGTAGCAGGTACTCACGTAGTGCAGGCGCTCGAGGTCGGCGAGGCCCTCGAGGAAGTCGAGGACGTGCCGGGTCCCGCGAACGTTCACCCGGCGGGCGAGGTCGGCGCCGACGCCGAGGTCGTAGACGGCCGCCAGATGGTAGGCCTCGGTCGTGGCGGCCTGCAGCGTGTCGTACCGGGCGCCGAGGCCGAGGTCGGCGTCGACGATGTCGCCTTCGACGAGTTCGATGGCGCCGTCGGCGCCCCGGTCGGTTTCGATGGCTTCGGCGCGCCGCTCAGCCAGCGCCCGATAGCGCGGCTGGACCAGACAGACGGCGTCGGTGCCGGTACCGACGAGCCGCTCGACCAGCGCCGAGCCCAGGAAGCCGGGGAAACCGGTGACGAACGCGCTCATCGCAGCCACCGCGGGAGCCGACGGAGGGCCCGCAGGCCGGCGGTCGTGGCCCGGACGAACCGCTCGGGCGGCAGCCAGCCCGACGGGGCGAACGGGTGGAGGCGCTGCTCGGCGACCGTCTTGGCCTCGGTGTACTTCAGCAGCCCCTCGCGGCCGTGGCGCCGGCCGACGCCGGAGTCCTTCATCCCGCCCATGGGGGCGCCGGTGGTCCCCCACGCGGTCGCGTAGGCCTCGTTTATGTTGACGGTGCCGCAATCGATCTCCCGGGCCACGGCCCTGGCCCGCTCGCGGTCCGCGGACCAGACGCTCGCGTTGAGCCCGTAGTCGGAGTCGTTGGCCCGCCGGACCGCCGCCCGAACGTCCTCGAACGGCTCGATGGACACCACGGGGCCGAACGTCTCCTCGCGGGCCACCGCCGTCTCGGCCGGCACGTCCGTCAGGACCGTCGGCGCGAAGAAGAACGGCCCGAGGTCGGGCCGGGGCTCGCCCCCGGTGACGACCGTCGCGCCGGCGTCGACGGCCTCGTCGACGTGACGCTGGACCTTCGCGAGCTGGTCTTCGTCCAGCAGCGTCCCCATCTCGACCTCGTAGTCGAAGCCCGGGCCCACGACCAGGGATTCGGCGCGCTCGGCGAGCGCGTCGCGGAAGGCGTCGTAGACGTCGGCGTGGACGTAGCACCGCTCGATGGAGATACAGAGCTGGCCGGCGCTGGCGAAGCAGCCCCGGACCGCGCCCTCGACCGCCCGGTCGAGGTCGGCGTCGGCCAGGACGAGCATCGGGTTCTTGCCGCCGAGCTCAAGCGAGCAGTCGACGAGGTTCCGACCCGCCCGGGCCGCCACCTCCCGGCCGGTGGCGGTGCTCCCGGTGAACGACACGAAGTCGGACCGGTCGACGAGCTCGGGGCCGATCGCGGGCCCGCGACCGGTCACGACCTGGAACAGGTCCCTGGGCACCCCCGCCTGCCGGAGGAGCCGGGCGGCGGCGAGCGCCGTGAACGGCGTCTGGACGTCCGGTTTGAGCACGACGGCGTTGCCCGCCAGCAGGGCCGGCACCGCGTCGGAGACGGCGAGCGTGAGGGGATAGTTCCACGGGGCGATGATGCCGACGACGCCGTACGGCTCGCGGTGGACGGTCGCCCGCATCAGGACGGGGATGGCCCCGTGCATCGACCGGGGAGCGAGCCAGGACTCGAACACGTCGGCGTAGTAGCCGGCGGTGTAGGCCGTGTCGAGCACCTCCTCGTAGGCGGTGATGCGCGCCTTGCCGGTCTCGAGCTGCACGAGGTCGAGCAGCCACTCGCGCCGGTCGAGCACGCGGTCGTGGAAGCGGTCGACGATCCCCCGCTTCTCGCCAGCATTGCGGTCGGCCCAGGCCCGCTGGGCCGTCCGGGCCCGCTCGACGGCTGCGTCGAGGTCGTCCTCGGTGGCGACGGGTACCGAGCCGATCGGGGCGGCGGTCGGGGGTTGGCGGACTTCGATCCGCTCGCGCTCCGCGTCCGACGGCACCGACAGCTCGTCGCGGAGCGCCTGGAGACGCTCGGCGTCGACCCTGTCGGGCCACCGCACTGCCGGTGCGTCGGCCATCGTCCTCCGCCCCTTCGTGGGGCCGGACGTAAAGGCTCGGCTCAGGGGAGCTCGCTCCGAGCCCAGCGGAACGCCGGTCTCGACGGACCGACGGCCGGCGTTCAGAAGTCGTCGAACTCGTCCATGTCGTCGCCGCTGCTCGACAGGTCGCCGGCGGCGATCACGTCGTCGATGCGGAGGATGAGGTCGGTGGCCTCCTGGGCGCTCGCGATCGCCTGCGTCTTCACGCGCAGGGGTTCGACGACGCCCTCATCGAGCATGTCGGCGACGGCCTTCTCGATGGTTGACAGCCCCGCCGCCGTCTCGCCGGCGTCGTGGGCCGCCCGGAGCTCGACCAGCGTGTCGATGGGGTCGAGGCCCGCGTTCGTCGCGAGCGTCCGGGGCACCACCTCGATGGCGTCGGCGAACGCCTCGACGGCGAGCTGCTCGCGGCCACCGACCGAGTCGGCGAAGTCCCTGAGCGAGAGCGCGAGCTCGGCCTCGGGCGCGCCGCCGCCGGGCAGCACCTGGCCGTCCTCGATGGTCACGCGGACGACCTCGAGCGCGTCCGTGATCGAGCGCTCGACCTCCTCGACGACGTGCTCGGTGCCGCCGCGGAGCAGGAGCGAGACGCTCTCTGGGTGCTGACAGTCCTCGACGAAGAACCGCTCGTCCTCGCCGATGTGGCGCTGCTCGACGAGCCCGGCGAAGCCGAGGTCGTCGGCCTCGAGGTCGTCGAGCTTCGAGACCACGCTGGCCCCGGTCGCCTTCGCGAGCTTCGACAGGTCGCTCTTCTTCACCCGGCGGAAGGCGAGGATGCCCGCCTTCGCGAGATAGTGCTGGGCGAGGTCGTCGATGCCCTTCTGGCAGAACACCACGTCGGCGCCGG
>JBDGPL010000090.1:0-3137 GCA_042219705.1 Halobacteriales archaeon
AGTCGCGGTCGTCGTGGGTCATCCCCTCGATCTCGAACGCCTCCTCCTTGTTGTACCCCGTCGCGAAGGCCCACCGGCCGTCCTTGCCGGAGTCGGCGTTGTCGAGGTTGCCCGAGATCCTGATCTCCCAGGCCACCTCCATCGACTCGGGGTCGAGGGCCGCGAACACCGACCAGTAGTTCTCCGGATCGGTGTGGTCGAGACTGCCGTCGTTCGGGACGGGAACGCGGAACTCGCCGACGCCGTAGACGTACTTCGTGTCCGGCGACTGCACCGCGCAGCCGTGACACGCCTGCATGTTGGGGATGTCCGTGATGGCGTCCGTCTCGAAGTACTTCAGGTTGATGCGGGCCATCCGCCCGGACACCTTGTCGTTGATCCAGAGGTATCGACCGTCGTAGTCGCCCCCGGATTCAGACAGGATGGGGTGGTGGGCGTCGCCCCACTCGTGGCCGGCCAGTGCGCTGGCGTTCCCGCCCTCGTTCAGCACCGACTTCGTCTTCTCGTCGTGGCCGTAGCCGACGGCGCCGTCCTTCTGGAACACCGGGATCCGGCGGATCTCCCGCATCGATGGGAGGCCGACGACGCGGACCTCCCCCGAGTGGCCGCCGCTCCAGAAGCCGTAGTACTCGTCGTGCTCGCCGGGCGGCACGAAGTGGCCGTGTGAGCTCCCCGCATTGCTCCCGGAATTTCCGCCAGCAGGGGTCAAGTTCTGCGAGCCGAAGCTCGCACAACCCGACAGCGCGCTGGCGGCACCGACGGCCGCGCCGGCCTTCATGAAGTCCCGCCGGCCGAGGTCGAGGCCGGCGAATTCGAGCCCGGTCGGGCCGTCGACGGCGTCGTCCGTCGACTCCGCCTCGACGTCGCAGATGAGTTCGTTGAGCTGTGCCTCGTGGGCCGCCAGCAGCTCCTCGGGGGAGGGCTGGTCGGCGTCGTCGGTCTCGTGGGTGTCGTCGTTCATGTCAGGTTACCGTAACCGTCCCCACCATGCCGTTGAGCTCGTGGGGGATGCAGAAGTAGCCGTACTCGCCGGCCGTCTCGAACGTGTGTTCGAACGTCTCGCCTGCCTGGACGTTGCCCTGTTTTGGGTACCCGTCCCGGGCCGCCTGTTCGGAGTCGAACCCGCCGGAGGCGAAGTAGTCCGCCCCCTGGGGGATCTTGTCCTCGTAGGCGGTCACCGTGTGGCCGATGGAACCGACGTTCTCCCACACCACCGTGGTGCCGGCCGGAATCTCGATGGCCTCGGGAGCGAACGTGAGTTCGTCGGTCATCTCGACCGTTTCGGTTCCGCCTCCACCGTTCCCGCCGCCGTTGGCGGGCGTCTCCGAATCGTCGCTTGTCGGGGCACTACAGCCGGCGAGGGCCGACGTGCCCGCACCTACTCCGGCGGCGGCGAGCCCCCGGAGCAGCTGTCGTCTCGTGGTTGCCTTCGTCATGGATGTGTGCGTGCTTCGTTCGCGCGCTCGGCCAGGAGGTCGAGGCCGTCCTCGCCGAGCACCGCCTCGACGTCGTCGACCACGCTGCCGACGAACTCGCCGGCGTGCGCGTCCGGGTCGAACGCGTACCGGTACCGACGCGAACCGGCGTGGACCTCCGTCGATCGGGTCAGGACGCCCTTCTCGGCGAGCCGGTCGAGCACGGTGCTGACCGTGGTGTAGGCGAGGGAGCTCCCCTCGTCCTCGAGGGCGTCGAGCACCTCGCGGACGGTTCGGCTCCCCTCCTCACGCCGGAGAATGGCGAGGACCTGCTTCTCGCGCGGTCCGAGTCGGTGCCAGGTCATGGGGTCATCCCATGGGTGGCCGTACGACAGCGGTCGTAGATATACCGCGCCGGGCGTTCCAAGCCCCCGGGAACGGGGGCGACCATGTTCGGTCCGGGGTTTATTGCAGCTGCCCTCCGGGTCGCGTTGGCGTCGACAGGCGGGGAGGAATGGGGCGGTCGACCGACCGACTGGTCGACTCTAAGGAACGGTCATCCGCGACAGGACTAATACTTGCTCCGTCGTTCCCAACAACTGAAAATCGGCCGATTCAGCCCCGATATCACCGGAAACTATCGGTCGCCCCCCAGGTTCGCGGCTTGAACGATCCCTCGAGCCGCCGGCGCGACCGAGGGCTCTCTCAGCGAACGGGCTGGGCCACGTCCGTATCGGCCTGGCCCTCGATGTAGTGCTTGACGACCCGGCCCTCGGCGCGGTGGAGCGTCTCGCTGACGCTTGACTTGGCCATGCCAAGCTCCTCGGCCAGCTCGGTCAGCGAGCAGCCCCGTGGCGTGTCGTAGTAGCCCCGCTCGACGGCGGCGGCGAGCAGCCGGCGCTGGCGGTCGGTCAGCAGTCGGTCGGGGTCCACGTAGTGGCGAACCGCCTCGACGCGATAGGTGATGTTGAAGGCGTCGAGCTGGTCGCCGAGCCGCGAGAGGCGGTCCTGGGAGGCGGTCAGCTCCCAGGTGGCCTCCCCGCCGCGGATGTCGAACGGGAACTCGAGCGGCACGCCCGCGGTCTGGATGGGAAAGAGGAGCAGCGGGTCGTCGGTCTCGAACTGGAGGATGGCCTCGTTGTCGTGGCGGTGCAGGACGACGACGTCCCGAACGGCCTCTGCCGCGTCGATGGCCTCCGCGACGGCGCCGATGTCGGGCGCGGTCACCTCGACCAGGCCCGTCCCGCGCTCGCCCTCGGGCATGGCCGCGAGCACCCGGAACGTGGCGTCGGGGTGGGCCCGGGAGACCGCTCCGATCCAGACCGACTCGGGGACGTCGACAGTGAGCCTTGCCCGGGGCATGGCGCCCCGATAGGCGGGCGGGGACCATCAAGCTTACCGAACATGTTCGACGAAACGGGAAAGGTCGCATCCGGTGCGTACTTCCCCGTGGCGGACCCGTCCTCGAACATGGCCTCCGTGAGCGTGAGCCGGACGGTCGAGGCCGACGTCGAGGCCGTCGAGGCCCTCATCGACGACGTGGAACCGTTCATGCGGGCCGGCGGCTTCACCGAGACGAGCGTCGACGGCGACCGGATCCACCTCGAACAGGACCTCGGCCTGGGTCGCATCGAGCTGGACCTCGACGTCGTCGAGGCCACCGACGCGGCGCTGGCCTACGAGCAGCGCGACGGCATCTTCGAGTCGATGCGGACGCGGTAC
>JBDGPL010000091.1:0-4571 GCA_042219705.1 Halobacteriales archaeon
CAACGACACGCCGATGAAGCGGCTCTTCGACAACGTCCACGGCACCGGCGAGTCCGCCCTCTCGTCCATCGCCATGACCACGAACCTCTCGTGGGCCTCGAAGACCGTCGTGGTCGCCGGCTACGGCCACTGCGGCAAGGGCGTCGCGAAGAAGGCCGCCGGCCAGAACGCGAAGGTGGTGGTGACCGAGGTCGACCCCCGGCGGGCGCTCGAGGCGCACATGGAGGGCTACGACGTGATGCCAATGGCCGAGGCCGCCACGGTCGGCGACGTCTTCATCACGACCACGGGGAACCGCGACGTCATCACGACCGAGCACTTCGAGCGCATGCCGGACGGGGCGGTGCTCGCCAACGCCGGCCACTTCGACGTGGAGGTCGACATCGAGGCACTGGCCGACCTCGCCGTCGACCGGCACGAACCGCGGGCGGGTATCGAAGCCTTCGAACTCGCCGACGGCCGCGAACTCAACGTCCTCGCCGAGGGGCGGCTGGTCAACCTGGCGACCCCGGTCGCGCTGGGGCATCCCATCGAGATGATGGACCAGTCGTTCGGGATGCAGGCCGTCGCCGCCCGGGAGATCGCCGCCCACCACGCGGACTACGGAGCTGGCGTCCACGACATCCCGGACGAGCTCGACCGGGAGGTGGCGTCCATCAAGCTCGACGCCGACGGCGTCGAGCACGACGAGTTGACCGGGGCCCAGCGCGACTACCTCGACTCCTGGGCGCACGGGACGTGACGTCGGGAACCCGACCGCCACCCCGGACCATGACGCTGCGCCGACGGCCGATCCGATGACGCTTCCCCGCCATCCAGACAAGCTCGACGAGCCCGAACTCGTGACGCCGGAGGCCGCCGTCGCCTACTTCTACGACGAGCCGCCGACGGCCCCGGACGCGGTGGTCCTGTGCTACCACGACGCGGTCATCGAGCACGCCGCCGAGGCCTACGCGACCACGCCCGTTCCGGGGTTCGGCGAGGGCCACGCGCTCGACGACGCCGGCGGGAGTGTCGGCGTCGTCCGGGTCCCGGGCGTCGGCGCGCCGGCCGCCGCGCTCACGATGGAGGGGCTCGCCGCGCGCGGGACGGAGGCCTTCGTCTCGGTCGGGCACGTCGGCGCCCTCGACCCGTCGCTGGAGATCGGCGATCTCGTCGTCGTGGACCGCGCGCTGCGCGACGAAGGGACCTCCCACCACTACCTCGAGCCGGCCGACTCCGTCGAGGCCGACCCCGGGCTGCGGTCGACGCTAGAAGCAGCCTTCGAGGCCGACGGCGAGCCCGCCCGCGTCGGCCCGACCTGGACGACGGACGCGCCGCACCGCGAGACGGCCGCCGAGGTCGAGCGATACCGGGCCGAAGGAGTGCTGACCGTCGACATGGAGGCGGCGGGGGTCTTCGCCGTGGCCGAGCACCGCGGCCTCCGGGCGGCGGCCGCCTTCACGGTCAGCGACGTCCTCGACCCGGAGGGCTGGGAACCGGCGTTCGCCGAGACCGAGCCCCACCTCGAGCGGCTCCTCGACCGGGTCGTCGCCGCGCTGGCTGGCGACGAGTGACGAGGGCGGCCTTCGGCCGGTCGCCGCCCAACGATGGCTGTGGAGGGCCCGGCGCCGCGTCGATGGCCACGTTGAAAGCCGGCTGGCGAGAAGCACGGCCGATGACGGACCGTCGCCTGGCGACGCTGGGGGTCCTCCTGGGCATCTTCCTCGCGGCCGTCGACGGCACCATCGTCTCGACGGCGATGCCGACGGTCGTCGCCTCGCTCGGCGGCCTCGAGTACTACGCCTGGGCCTTCGCGGCCTACATGCTCTTCGCCGCGGTCACGATGCCGCTGCACGGCCGGCTCGCGGACATCTACGGCCGCAAGCGGCTGTTCTACGTCGGGGTCGGGTTCTTCGTCGCCGGGAGCGTCCTCGCCGGGCTCGCCGGCTCGATGCTCCAGCTGGTCGCGTTCCGGGCGATCCAGGGCATCGGGGCCGGCGCGATGTTCGCCATCCCGTACACCATCCTCGGCGTCGTGTACCCGCCCGAGGAGCGCGGCCGGGCCATCGGCCTCGGCAGCTCGGTGTGGGGCATCGCCAGCGTGCTCGGGCCGGTGCTCGGCTACGCCATCGTCGCGACGCTCTCCTGGCGCTGGGTCTTCTTCCTCGCGGTGCCGGTCGGACTGGTATCGGTGGCGCTGGTGGCCCGCTCGCTGGAGGAGTCGACCGGGGCCGCCGACCCCGACGTGGACGTCCGGGGAGCGGCGGTGCTCGTCCTCGCGGTCGGCACGCTCCTCGTCGGGCTGCAGTTTCTGGAGTCGTCGGCGGGGCCGGGCGGCGCGCTCGTCCTCCTCGGCGGCCTCGGCGTCGGGCTGTTCGTCCTCGTCGAGCGGCGGGCGACCCAGCCACTCATCCCGCTCGAGCTGTTCGAGGACCGGGTGTTCCTGGCCAGCAATGGCGCCGCCTTCTGCTCGGCCTTCGCCCTCTTCGCCGCCATCACCTACGTGCCGCTGTACGTCCAGAGCCTGCAGGGGGGCGCCGGCGCGGCCGCGCTGGCGGTCTTCCCCATCTCCGTCGGCTGGTCGGGGACGGCCATCCTCTCGGGACGGTCGGTCACCCGGTTCGGCGAGCGCCGCCTCGTCGTGGCCGGCGCCGGACTGCTCGCGACGAGCTTCGCGGTCGCCGCCGTCGCCTGGTCGGTGGCGACGCCGACCCCGCTGCTGGTCGGGAACGTGTTCCTGATGGGCGTCGGGATGGGGGCGCTCACGCCGCCGCTCCTGACGGCCATCCAGAACCACCTCGGGACCGCCCGGATGGGGCTGGCCACCTCGAGCCAGCAGTTCTTCCGGAACCTGGGCGGGACGATGGGCGTCTCCGTCCTCGGGTTCGCGTTGAACCTCACGCTGGCCGACCGGCTGGCGACGGTCCCCGGCATCGACAGCATCGGGGACCTCCAGCGCGTGCTGCTCGGCAGGGGTGGGGCGCCCCCGGGTGTCGCAGAGGTCATGGTGGCCGGCCTGACGACCGTGTTCGCGGCGGCCGTCGTGGTGTCGCTGGTCGCCCTGGCGCTCGGTCGCCGCCTGCCGGCGAACTCGACCACCGGGTGAGCGAGGCGGTCCACCGACCAACACCACCGCGCCCTCATCGAATCGGGACCGTCAGTCCGGGGAGGACGTTCCAGGACAAACCTGGGGGTTGAGTTCAGCGAGCTAGCCGCGACACTTCCGCCGCGCGCGGCGACCACTTATTACCCGCCGTCGCCGAGTTCCCGTCCGCGTGCCGCCCGAGTCCAACGCCAAGGGGGACCGCCGGGAGCGCGAGCTGGTCAACCGGCTCGACGAGCTCGGCTTCGCGGTGATGCGCGCGCCGGCCAGCGGCAGCGCCACCAGCCGGGAGCTGCCCGACGTCCTCGCCGGCGACGGGGACGCCTTCTACGCCATCGAGGTCAAGGCCAGCGCCGGCAAGCCCATCTACCTCGACGAGAAGGAGGTCTACGACCTGGTCTACTTCGGCCGGAACTTCGGCGCTCAGCCGCTCGTCGGGGTGCGGTTCGACCGCGAGGACTGGTACTTCTTCGACCCACGGGGCGACGAGGTCCACGTCACCGACGGCGGCAACTACCGGGTCAAGAAGGAGACCGCCCTCGAGCAGGGGACCCCCATCGACGAGCTCGTCCCCGAGGCATCCACCGACGACGAGGACCGGACCGAGGAGGTGCTCCGCGCGGTCGAGCGGGGCCACCTCGGCGTCGATGACGCCCTCGAGATGCTGTAACCGCCGGGGACCGGCCGGAGGTGCCAGAGCCACCGCGACCCGCGACCTTTTGCCACATCGCCCCCACGCCGGCGCATGACCCACGACGTCGAGGCGGAGGAGCTCCCCGCGGCGGCTCACGTCGGCCGGGTGGGCCTGTGCGTCGGCTCGCTCGACCGGGTGCGGCCGTTCTATGAGGACGCCGTGGGCTTGACCGCCGAGCGCGACGGCGACCGGGTCGCCCTCGGTCCGACGTCCGACGAGCCGCTGATCGTGCTCGAGGCGGCTCCCGAGGCACCCGACCGGCCCCGCGAGGCCGCCGGCCTGTTCCACCTCGCGGTCCGGGCCCCCGACCGGGCCGCGCTCGGCGACGCCGTGACCCGGCTCCGCTCGTCCGGGTTCTCCCTGTCGGGCGCCTCCGACCACCTGGTCAGCGAGGCGCTCTACCTCCGGGACCCGGCGGGGAACGGCGTCGAGGTCTACCGCGACCGCCCGCGGGACGAGTGGCCCGAGACCGACGACGGCCTGGTCGGCATGGAGACGCTCCCGCTGGACCTCGAGGCCCTCGAGGCCGCCGGCGACGGCCAGCACGTCGACGGCCTCCCGGCCGGCACCGACGTCGGCCACGTCCACCTCGAGGTGACCGACCTCGCGCGGAGCGAGTCGTTCTACGCCGACGCGCTGGGGCTGGGGGTCCGCGCCCGTTACGGCGACGACGCGGCGTTCCTAGCGGCGGGCGGCTACCACCACCACGTCGGCCTCAACGTCTGGAACCGCCGGCGCGCCCCCGCGTCGGGGCGCGGCCTCGCGTGGTTCGAGTTCGTCCTGCCCGACGGG
>JBDGPL010000092.1:0-10042 GCA_042219705.1 Halobacteriales archaeon
AGCGAGGCGATCTGCAGCGGCGAGAGGTCGAGCGACTGGTCGAACCGGTCGCGGTTCCAGACCAGCAGCGGCTCGGTTACGAGCACGAGCACCAGCAGCGGGATGTCGGACGTCTGCAGCGTCGTGAGCGGGAGCAACGCCAGAAGCGGCAGGACGACGACCGCCACGTACCACGCCAAGCGCTTCCGACGCTGAAGGAACACCGTGACGATACCGAGCAGGAACGCGAACAGTACGCCCGCGAACCGGGCGTAGAGCCGGGCGCCCGGTAACACCCCGGCGAGGGGACCGTCGAGCACGAGCGTCGACTGGCTCAGGTTCGAGAGGCCGGTGACGAAGGAGAGGACGGCGATGGCGCCGGTGAGGACGACCGTCGGCTTGGCCCCGGAGAACTGCCGCCAGTAGACGAACCGGACGTGGTCGGTGTGGTAGAACAGCGTCTCGAGGGCCGACTGCGCTGGCCGCTCCGGCGGGTCCCCCGACACGGTCCCCACCCGGTGGGGCACCGATATAAAGCTGCGGCGGGGGCCGGGGTCCTGGTCACCCGAGCCGACGGTTCACTCGAGCTCGGGTTGGCGGTACCACTGCTTGCGCTCGCCGATGAGCGACCGGAGCTTCCACCGCCAGCTCTTCGGGCGCTCCTCGATGGCCCGCCGGAGGTCGTCGATCCGGTCGGCAACCGCCGCCTCGTCGACCGGGAGGTCGTTGCCCTGGAGGTAGGACTCCACCCGCTCCATCGTGAGCGAGAGGGTCTTGTAAAGCCCCCAATCGGTCCGGGTGAGGTCGGCGACGTAGTCGGGATCGACGTGCTCGACGTCGTCGGATCGCTCGACCGGGTGCTCGGCCAGCATCGCGACGATGTCCCTGACGTCGCGGTCGCTCGGCTCGATGATCTGCAGCTTCGAGAGGAGGAGGTCCTCGATGGGTACCGTGGGATAGTCCTCCCCGAGACGCCCCCGGAGGCTCCACTGGTGGCAGAACTCGAACCGGTCGATGACGTAGTCCGCCTTCCGGTCGTTGACCGGGTCGTGGAACTCGAGGCGGTACCGCCGCATGGTGTTGAACCGCTGGTTGGCCTCGTACCCCAGCTCGGTCATCAGGTCCTCGACAGCGTTCTCCTCCTCCCGGGTGGCGACGAAATCGACGTCGCGGTACTCGCGATCGAAGGGTGGTTCGGCCGCCGTCTCGGTGTGGACCCGGATGGCGGTCCCCCCGATCTGGCGGACGGTCAAGCCGCGGTCGTCGGCCGCCTCGACCACCCGCTTCGCCTCCTCGACCGGATCGGCCAGTGGGTCGTCCTCGCTCACGACTGGCTCACCTGCTCGTCCCGGCCAACGGCGGGCGCCGGTTTAACCCTATCCCGCCGACCGACCGCGACGTCCGGCCCGCGGCTCACCCGCGGACGAGGCCGACCACGTTGACCTCGGGGGTCAGGTCGATCACCGCGCCCTGGAGCGAGCCCTCGCTGTAGACGCTCCCCGGGTTGATGGCCACCGTGTCCCCGATACGGGTCTTGCCGCGGGACTCGTGGATGTGGCCGTGGAGCGACAACGGCGGCTGGTACTCCTCGATGAGTTCCCTGACGGCGGTGCTCCCGACGGGTTCCATCGCCCGACCGCCGTACTTCGGCCGCCGATCCTCGTCGAGTTCCGGGGCCTCGTCGAGCTGTGAGTCGTAGGGCGGGTCGTGAAAGTTGAACACGCACCGGCCGACGTCCCCGGCCTGCTGGATGATGCCCTCGAGGCGGTCCTTCAGCTCGTCCTCGTCCTCCTCCCGGGGCGTGTCCCAGGGGGAGTGGTTGGTCCATCCCGAGCTCGCCATCTCGTAGGTGTCGTCGAGGTCGACGACCTTCCCCTCGACCAGTTCGATGTGATCGGACTCCTGCCAGACCTCGTCGATGACGAAGGGGTCGTCGTTGCCCGGACAGACGTAGACCGGCACGTCCGCCGGCAGCCGGTCCTCGGCGAACGCGATCCACTCCCGGATGCGCTCCTTCATCTGCTGCTCGAAGAGCTCGTCCTGGCGCTGCTCGCTGTCGTCGGCCTCGGCGAGCTCCTCGTACTCCGACTCGCCGAGCACGTACGGGTAATAGCCCCGGTTCGAGAGCTCCTGCGTTCGCTCCTCGAGGGCGTCCTCGGACTCGATGACCTCCTGCTCGCCCTGGCGGGTGTAGGTGTACCGGTCCCCACGGTCGATGATGGGGAAGATGGCCTTGCCGGTGGTGTCCCCGCCCAGGATGAGCACGTCCGCGTCGTAGAAGTCGGCCGCGTTGACGAACTTGCGCCAGCAGACCGTCGAGCCGTGGACGTCCGTCGCGAAGAACAGCCGGGTGGCGCCTTCGGGCTTGTCCATCCCCGACGAGGCCGCCCCCCGCTCCTGGTTCAGCTTCTCCTTGATCGACGACAGCAGGCCCATGCGTTTGCCTCGCCGCCGCCTTTCGGCCGGTCGGGTATAACGTTGGCCCACCGTCAGCGGAGGTCGCCCCCGTTCCGGCCGCGTCAGAACATTCACGTCCCGTCGGCCCGGAGTATGAGGGGCAATGCGCGCCGCCGTACTCACCGCGTACCAGGAACCCTTGGAGATTCAGGACGTCGAGCGCCCGGAGCCCGACGCCGACGGGGTGGTCGCCCGGGTCGACGCCTGCGGCGTCTGCCGGAGCGACTGGCACGGCTGGCAGGGCAACTGGGAGTGGTTCGACTACAAGCCCCCGCTCGGCCACATCCTGGGTCACGAGCCGGCGGGGACGGTCATCGAGGTCGGCGAGGACGTCGAGTCCGTCGACGTCGGCGACGCCGTCGCCATCCCGTTCAACTTCGCCTGTGGCACCTGCCACGAGTGCCGGATGGGCTACGAGAACCTCTGTGAGAACCACCTCGGCCTCGGCTTCCAGGAGGGCGCCCCCGGCGCGTTCGCCGAGGAGGTCCCCATCCCGAACGCCGAGATCAACGCGGTGCCGCTGCCCGAGTCCGTCTCGCCCGTCGAGATGGCCGGCCTCGGCTGTCGGTTCATGACCGCCTTCCGCGGGATGGCCCATCAGGCCGAGGTGGGCCGCGGCGAGGACGTCGTGGTCTACGGCCTGGGCGGTATCGGCCTCTCGGCCGTCCAGATCGCCGACGCCCTCGGCGGGAACGTCATCGGCGTGGACATCATGGACGAGAAGCTCGAGATGGCCGAGGAACTCGGGGCCGTCGAGACCGTCAACGCCGACGACGGCGACCCCGTCGAGGCCGTCCGAAGCCTCACCGACGGCGGGGCCGACGTCTCGCTTGACGCCCTGGGCATCGACGAGACCTGCCAGAACGCCATCAACTCGCTCGGCACCCGCGGGCGGCACGTCCAGATCGGCCTGACCGGCCGCGAGCAGGCCGGCTACATCGACCTGCCGACCGACACCATCGTGATGAACGAGATCGAGATCCGCGGCTCCTCGGGCATCCCGCCCGCCCGGTACGGCGAGATATTCGACATGGTCCGGACCGGCAAGCTCGACCCCGGGGCGGTGGTCACCGACCACATCGGCCTCGACGACGTCAACGACGAGCTCGAAGCCATGACCGACTACGCGACCGTCGGCATTCCCGTGGTCGACGAGTTCGCCTGAGGCGGCATGTCCGGGCTGCACTACGACGGCGCGCTCGGCGACAACCACCGGTCGGCCCGGGAGCGGGCGACCGCCGACGTCGACTTCGCTCCCTGGATCGGCGGCGGGCCGATGGTCGAAACGTCGTCCGGGACGCTGACGACGGTCGACCCCGCCGACGGCGAGGCCATCGCCGCGGTACCGGCCTGCGGGAGCGCCGAGGTCGACGCCGCGGTGGCGGCGGCCGCCGACGCCATGGACGGGCCCTGGGGGGAGACGTCCCCGGCGGAGCGCGCCGCGGCCCTGTTCGACTGGCTGGACGTCCTCAGGGACCACCGCGACGAACTGGCCCTGCTGGAGAGCCTCGACACCGGCAAGCCCATCGACGACGCGGCGGCGGAGGTCGAGGGCGCCTTCGACACCCTCGAGTTCTACGCCAGCCTCGCCCGGACCCAGCGGGCCGAGCAGATTCCCGCCGGGGCCGACCTCCACTGCTACACCCGCCAGGAGCCCTACGGCGTCGTCGGCCAGATCGTGCCCTGGAACTTCCCGACCTGGGCCGCGGCCTGGAAGTTCGGGCCCGCGCTCGCGGCCGGGAACGCGACCGTCCTCAAGCCGTCGAGCCACACCCCGCTGTCCGCGGTCCGGCTGGCCCAGCTGTCGGCGGACGTCCTCCCCGACGGCGTCGTCAACGTCGTTCCCGGCACGGGCCGCGAGGCCGGCGCCGCGCTGGCGGAGCACGACGGCGTCCGGAAGCTCTCGTTCACCGGAAGCGTCGCCGCTGGCGAACGCGTCATGCGGGCTGCGGCCGGCCACGTCGCGCCCGTGACCCTCGAGCTCGGCGGCAAGTCGCCGTTCGTCGTATTTCCCGACGCGGACCTCGACACGGTAATCGAGGGCCTGGCGGCGGGGATCTTCTACGCCACCGGCCAGATCTGCGACGCGCTCTCCCGGGCCATCGTCCACGAGGACGTCGTCGACGCGTTCACCGAGCGGTTCGTCGCCGCCGCCGAGGACTACACGGTCGGCGACCCGCTGGCGCCCGGGACGGACCTGGGCCCGCTCACGACCGCCGACCAGTACGAGACCGTCACGCGATACGTCGAGATCGGCCGACAGGAGGGGGCCACCCTCCTGACCGGCGGCGACCCCCCCGAGGACCCGGGCCTCGCCGACGGCTGGTTCGTAACGCCGACCGTGTTCGGTGATGTCGACCGCGAGATGCGGATCGTCAACGAGGAGATCTTCGGCCCGGTCCAGACCATCGATTCGTTCGCGAGCTACGAGGAGGCCATCGAGACGGCCAACGACACCGAGTTCGGCCTGGCCGCCGGCATCGGGACGGAGCGGACCGACCGGGTCCACCGGACGGCGGCCGACCTCGATGCAGGCGTGATATACGTCAACGACTACGGGCCCATCCTGCCGGACGCACCGTACGGCGGGTTCAAGCGCTCGGGCATCGGCCGGGACCTCGGCATCGAGGCCCTCGACCACTATCGCCAGACCAAGACGGTCTACGTCAACCTCGGCGACCCGTCGATATAGCGCCAGTCAGCCGCGGTACACCCCGCTTTCCGGTGGATGTCGCCGGTATTGCGGAGTACACAAACATTATATAAGGTCGGAGAGATGTTTTTGGGTGACCATGAGTGGAGATGACACGCTGTTCGTCCGGGAAGCGACCGGGCTCGTCCGAGAGTGGTCATCCTACGACGCGTGGATCTACGCGTTCCTCTCGGTGAACATCGTCACGCTCGGGTTCTACATCTGGACGTTCAACGCCTTCATCCCCCAGGGGAGTCCCATCCTGGGCACCCTCATCGCCATCGTCATCCTGACCCTGCAGAACGTCATCTACGCGACGCTGGTCTCGTCGATGCCGCGCGTCGGGGGCGACTACGTCTGGCAGAGCCGCCTGCTCAGCGGGTTCTGGGGCTTCGTCCTCTCCTGGCCCGGCTGGGTGTTCATCCTCTGGCTGTGGGTCCCCATCTACGGGGCCATCCTCTCGTGGCTCGTCCTCGCCCCCATCTCGGCCCTGACCGGAAACGTGGGGCTCGCGACCTTCTGGAGCTCGAGCAACGGCCTGTTCGTCTCCTCGATGATCGTCGTCGTGTTCGTCTTCATCTACGTCAGCCTCGGGATGCGGTGGTACGCCCGCATCCAGAAGGCGCTGTTCTACGTCGGCGTGGTCGGCATGCTGCTGTTCGTCGGCATGCTGCTTTCGACCAACCCGTCGAGCTTCCAGTCCGCCTTCAACAGCCAGGTCGGCGCCTGGCTCCCCGCCCAGGACATCACCTACCAGGGCATCGTCCAGGGGACCGACGTGAACTTCGCCCCGATGTGGAACCTGAACTGGGGCGCCTCCTTCATGCTCATCCCGATGCTCCTCTTCTGGATCATGTGGACCGTCTGGGGGGCGACCCTGTTCGGCGAGGTCCGCGAGGCCGGCGAGTTCCGGAAGATGTTCGGCGTCTTCGAGGCCGCGCTCATCGCCGGCGGCGGCCTCGCCATCGTGCTCTGGTTCATCTTCGACGCCGCCATCGGCTACGAGTTCTACCAGGCGCTGAACTACAACTACTTCGTCGGCTCCGGGAAGTACCAGTGGCTCTCCTCGCCGACGCTGCTGGCCGCCATCGCGACGGGCGGCGGCTGGCTCGGCGTCCTCGAGGTCGTCCTCATGGCCGGTTGGTTCTTCTCCTGGTCGGGGACCGTGTTCCTCTCCTCGACGCGGGTCATCTTCGCCACGGCGTTCGACCGGACGGTGCCGGAGATCCTCGCCGAGGTCAAGTTCCGGTGGAACGCCCCGCTGTACGCCATCCTGATGATGGCGATTCCGGCCGCCATCCTGACCGTCATCTACTTCTACGTGCCCGGCTTTCAGACCCTGACCCTCGACGCGACGTTCGCCATCGCCATCACCTACTTCGGCACGACCATCGCCTGCCTGCTGTTCCCCTGGCGGCGCCCGGAGCTGTTCGACCAGAACCCGGTCTCCGACTGGGAGATCGCCGGCGTGCCGCTGACGTCAATCGTGGCGGCCGTGTACGCGGTCATCCTGCTCGTCATCTTCTACCTCTGGGCGACCCGCGACGTGTACGGCATCAACAACGTCCGCTCGGCCGGCTTCATGGTCTTCCTCTACCTCCTGGCCGCGGTCATCTACCTCGTGATGCGCTACCGCCGCCGGCAGGAGGGCGTCGATCTCTCGGAGATCCACGCCGAGATTCCGAAGGACTGAGCGGCCCCCTTCCGCGGTTCCTGGCTTCCTACTGTCGGACCCGTACCCACTCAGGGCTCTCCCAGCCGCAGTGAGGACACGCGAGCCGTCGACGGCCCCGCGCGAGGAAGCCGTCGCCCCCCTTGAGGCCGAGGCCGCCGGTCGCACACCGCGGGCACCACCCGCCGCGGACCCGCTCGGCGACCGCCTCGACCGGCGGGACGTCCCCCGGTTCCCCGGCCGCGTCGTCGGACGCCCGGGCCTCGTCGACGTCGACACGCAGGGCCCACGGGTTGTCGACACCCTCGACGGGCACCTCGCCGTGGGGGCCGTGGCCGTCGCCGTCGAACAGCCTGACGTGGCGCTCGAGGCTGGTGACGTCGACCGGCTCGTCGCAGTACGGACACCGGACCTCCATCCGCCCGGGACGACGTCCGCGAGGGATATGGGTCTTGCCGCCGAACGGGCCCTAGGGTCCGGGAGCCGCGGCCTCAGAACAGGCCGGTGACGTTCCCGTCGGCGTCGACGTCCATGCCCGCGGCCGCCGGGGTCTCGGGGAGGCCGGGCATCGTGAGCACGTCGCCGGTGAGGGCCACGACGAACCCGGCGCCGGCCGACGGGTAGAGTTCCCGGACCTCGAGCGTCCAGTCCTCGGGAACGCCCTTCAGGCTCGCGTCGTCGGACAGCGAGTGGAAGGTCTTCGACATGCAGACCGGGACGTCGCCGAACCCGAGCGACTCGAGCCGCTCGATGTCGTCCTCGGCACTCCCGACGTAATCGACGCCGTCGGCGCCGTAGACCTCGGTCGCGACGGTCTCGATCTTCGCTTTGAGGGAGTCGTCGAGGTCGTACAGCGGGGCGAAGTTCGAGTCCTCCTCGGTGGCCGCGACCAGCTCCTCGGCGAGGCCGGCGCCACCCGCGCCGCCGTCGAGGAAGACGTTGGACTCGGCGGCCCGGATGCCGAGCTCGTCGCGGCAATAATCGAGGACGGCCTCGACCTCCGCGTCGGTGTCGCCGGGGAACCGGTTGAGGGCGACGACGACCGGGACGCCGAACTTCTGGAGGTTCGTGGCGTGCTTCTCGAGGTTCGCGAGACCCTTTCTGACGGCCTCGACGTCCTCCTGCTTCAGCTCGTCCATGTCCGGCGGCCACATGTCCTGGCCGTGGTACTTGAGCGCGCGGACCGACGCGACCAGCGTGACCGCGTCCGGCGACATGTCGCCGAACCGGCAGACGATGTTCATGAACTTCTCCGCGCCGAGGTCAGAGCCGAAGCCCGCCTCGGTGATGACGTAGTCGGCGAGGCTGGTGGCGACGTCGTCGGCGATGAGGGAGTTCGTGCCGTGGGCGATGTTGGCGAAGGGACCGCCGTGGACCAGCGCCGGCGTGCCCTCGATGGTCTGGACGACGTTGGGCTGCAGGGCGTCCTTGAGCAGCAGGGCCGCCGCCCCCGTCGCCTCGATGTCGTCGACGGTGACCGGCTCGCCGTCCTCGTCGTAGGCGACGATGATGCGGCCGATGCGGGCCTTGAGGTCCTCGATGCTGTCGGCCAGACAGAGCACGGCCATCATCTCCGAGGCCGCGGTCAGCAGGAAGCTGTCCTCCCGGGGGACGCCACCGGTCGAGCCGCCGAGGCCGATGACGGCCTCCCGGAGCGCCCGCTCGTTCATGTCCAGCGCCCGGGGCCAGCGCACCTCGTTGACGTCGACGTTCAGGTCGTTGCCCTGGTGGAGGTGGTTGTCGAGCATCGCCGAGACGAGGTTGTGGGCCGCGGTCAGGGCGTGGATGTCGCCGGTGAAGTGGAGGTTGATGTCCTCCATCGGCAGGACCTGCGAGTAGCCGCCGCCCGCCGCGCCGCCCTTGACGCCGAACACCGGCCCCAGCGAGGGCTCGCGGATGGCGATGAGCGCGTTCTCCCCGATGTGGTTGAAGGCCTGGCCCAGGCCGACCGTCGTGACCGTCTTGCCCTCGCCCATGGGCGTCGGCGTCATCCCCGTCACGAGGACGAGCTTGCCGTCGGCCGGGTTCTCGGTCGTGAGCCGGTCGACAGCGTCGAGGGTGATCTTCGCCTTGTACTCGCCGTACAGCTCGAGGTCGTCGCGGGCGAGCCCGAACGGCTCCACAACCTCGGTGATCGGTCGCTTGTCCGCTGCCTGGGCGATCTCGTAATCAGATGGTACCGACTCGGGGGAAGACATCTCGCCGTACACTCCGGGGGGCGGATTAAGAACGTTTTCGAACGGCGGACGGAGCCGCCGAGGGCCCGCTTGCGAACCGGTCCACCCGGCGGCTCCGGCGGACGTATTTCGACCGCTTCGGAACGGAGGCGGCCTTTTATTATGCGGGGGAGCGTCTCGGGTGCCCGTGTATGCACCCGGGAGCTGACCTATCCACGAGGAGCGCCGAATTCGGCCGACTGAGCGAGGGGTCGAGGCCCCGCCGGGGGCGGTGCGGGCGCCGATGAGCTCTCGGGACCTGCCCGACTTCGCCGAGACGGTCGTCATCGGCGCCGGCATCGTCGGCAACAGCCTGACCTATCACCTCGCCCAGCAGGGCCGCGAGGACATCCTGCTGCTCGACAAGGGCCCGCTGCCCGACCCCGGCGGGTCGACCGGGCACGCCTCGAACTTCCTGATGCCCGTCGAGCACTCGAAGGAGATGACCCACCTGACCCGCCGGTCCATCGAGATGTACGAGGAGATGGACACCTTCACCGAGTCGGGCGGCATCGAGGTGGCCCGGACCGACGAGCGGATGCACGAGCTCCACCGCCGGATGCAGTCGGCCAAGGCCTGGGGCGAGCCCGCCGAGATGCTCACCCCGGAGGAGGTCAAGGAGCTCGTCCCGTACATCAACGAGGACATCATCAAGGGCGGCTTCCACAGCCTCGGCGCGGGCGTCTGCGACCCGCTCCGGGCCGGCGAGATCATGCGCGAGCGCGCCGAGGAGGCGACCGACGGCGGGCTGACCCTCTCGCCGAACACGGAGGTGCTCGACCTCCACGTCGAGGACGGCGCCATCGCGGCGGTCGAGACCGACCGCGGCACCGTCGAGTGCGACGAGGTGGCCATCTGCGCCGGGCTCTGGAGCCCGAAGATCGCGAAGATGGCCGGCGTCGAGATTCCGCTCACGCCCGCGGTCCACCAGATGGTGAGCGTCGGGCCCATCGAGTTCTTCGAGCAGTTCGAGGGCGAGATCAACCACCCGGTGGTCCGGGACATGGACACCCAGATGTACGAGCG
>JBDGPL010000093.1:0-23774 GCA_042219705.1 Halobacteriales archaeon
CGGCCTCGACGCCCCGGTCGTGTTCCTCGCCGACTGGGACGGGGACCACCCCGCCATCGAGCGCGTCTACGGCGACGACCACTACCGCCGGCTCGTCTTCGAGAACGACCGGCTCGTCGGGGCGAGTCTCGTGGGCGAGTCCGGCGACGTGGTCGGCCAGCTCAAGCAGCTCATCCGCGACGGGACCACGTTCACGGACGAGGAGAAGGAGCGCCTCCTCGAGCCCCGGTTCGACCGGCGGGCCCTCGCCGCGTAGTCGGGATCGATTTTCGGTCGTTCGACGCCGCCGATCAGGCGCGGCTCAGTACTGCCACTCGGGCTCGCGGTCCTCCATGAAGGCCCGCAGCCCCTCCTGGCCGTCCTCGGTGCTCGTGATGTCGATGGTGTGCTGGTTGGCCGCCTCGACGGCCGCCTCGTAGGTCGGCTGGTCGGCCACGTCGTAGAAGGCCTGCCGGGCCATGCCCAGCACGAGGCCGCTCTTCGCGGCCACCGACTCGGCCAGCTCGGTCGTCGCCGACTCGAGCTCCTCGGGCGGGACGACCTCGTTCACGAGCCCGATGCGCTCGGCCGCCTCGGCGTCGACGTCCTCGCCGGTCATGACGAGCTCGAAGGCCCGCTTCTCGCCCATGATGGCCGGGAACAGCACTGTCGCGATAGGCGGGAACGTCCCGAGGTTGATCTCCGGCTGGCCGAACCGCGACTCGGTGGACGCGACCGCCATGTCGCAGCCGGCGACGAGCTCGCAGCCGCCGCCGAGGGCGGCCCCGTCGACCGAGGCGATGGTCACGGTCCCGAGGTCGCGCATCGTCGCGAAGAGCTCGCCGAACAGCTCGATCATCCCGGGCAGCGCGTCGCCGAGGTGGTCCTCGACCTCGACGCCGCCGGAGAACATGCCCGCCTCGCCGCCGTCGACCACGATGGCCTTCCGCTCGTCGGTATCGAGGGCGGCGAACGCCTCGATGAGCTCCCCGATGGTCCCCTCGCTCATCACGTTGGCCGGCGGCCGGTCGAGCGTGATGCGGCCGATGGGACCGTCGTCCGAGACCGCGAGGTCGTCGTAGCTCATAGCTGGCTCCGACTCCGCCGGCCCGAGACTAATAGGTTCGGTGTCGCCGGGCGTCGGCCGTCGGGGTCGTCGGGCCGCTACCCGAAGGGGTCGGCGCCGTCGGCCGCCATGACGCCCCGGACCTTGTCGGCGACGTCGGCCGCGAACGCGTCGAGGTCGTCGGCGTACCGCGGCGCCCAGGACTCGAACGTCGACAGCGACATGAGGTAGAACGTCGCCAGGTAGACCGGGCGGCGCGCGTCGAAATCGTCCGCCAGCTCCCGCCGCGACCGGTAGCCCGCGTAGAGGGTCGACGCCAGCGCGTCCCGGCGACCCCACTGGCTCCAGAAGTAGCGGACCTCGGCCCGGCAGAGGTCGTACTCGGGGTGGCCGACGAAGGCGCGCTCCCAGTCGAGCAGGCCGGCGACGTCGGTCCCGTCGTAGACCACGTTGCCCGCGCCAACGTCGCCGTGGAGCAGGACCGGGGGATCGCTCGTGTCGAGGGCCGGCAGCCGGCCGGCCAGCTCGTCCCAGCACGCCTCGGCCAGGGCCGCAAAGCGAGTCCCGGCCAGGGCCTCGACGTGGTCCGCCAGCTCGCCGGCGAACAGCTCGGGCCAGGAGGGCGCGGGGTCGACGGCGTAGTCCCGGGGTCCCGTCGGGACGACCGAGCCCGGCGCCTCGTGTTCGGTGTCGACGTGCAGCGCCGCCAGCGTCTCGCCGAGGGCGCCGAACAGGGCCGGGGTGACACCCCCCGGCCCGGCCGAGACCGCCTCCGAGAGCGTCCGCCCCTCGACCCACCGGAAGAGGACGTACGGCGCCGGCGCGCCGGCCGGCTCGAACGCCGCCGCGACGACGCCGGCCACCGGCACCTCGGTCCGGCGGTCCACGGCGGCCGTGACCGCCGCCTCCCGCCGGAGGACCCGCGCCGCGTCGGCGTCCGGCGCACACTTCAGGACGAACCGCTCGCCGTCGGCCGCCGTCACAGCCCCGACGACGCTACGGCCCTCGCCGGCGAGCGGCTCGACCTCGGCGGCCATCCCGTCGGGGAGCGCCGCGTCCGCAGTGGCCTCGAGCAATGCACGGTCGTCGGGTTCGTCGCCCGGCGGATCGGCAGCGTCCTCGGGGCCGGGCGGGACCATGGCGGTATCGACCGGGCCAAGGCCGGGTCCGCCGTTAAGCGTGTCGACCCGGGCCGCCCGCGGCGTCGGTGTCGGCGGCGCCGTTCCGCCCGAATCGAGGGCGGGCGTGGCGGGCGAGACCTCCAAGTATAAATGGATAGCCGCCGAAGCCGCGGCCATGACCGACGAGCGACCGGTGGAGGAGACGGGGGAGTACGACTGGTTCGTCGCCGAGGACCCCGACGACTGGAAGACGGTCGAGTACGACCCACAGTGGCACGAGCACACGGCCCGCATCGCCATCGACCGGCCCTACGACATGAACGCCTACGTGCTGGGCACGCTCAAGGAGCTCTGCGCCGGGCTCGAGCAGGCGATGGGGGACGACGCGGTCCAGTCCGTCGTCCTGACCGGCACCGGCGACACGGCCTTCTGCACCGGCGGGAACGTCGAGGAGTACGCCGATATCTACAACGAAAAGCCCAACGGCTTCATGGAGTGGGGCGAGTACTACGGCCGGGTCTTCGACCTGCTGCTGCACTGCGGCATGCCGGTCATCGCCCGGGTCAACGGGGTCGTCGCCGGGGGCGGTTGGGAGTTCGTCTCGGCCTGCGACCTGGCCGTCGCCACCGAGGACGCCCGGTTCATCGCCCCCGGCCCGCGCGTGGGCATGACCTCCGTCGGCGGGCTCTCCCAGTGGCTCCCGCTGCACATGAGCCACAAGCGCTCGGCGAAGCTCGTCCTGCTGAGCGAGGAGATCGACGCCGATGAGGCCCTGGAGATCGGGGCCATCAACGAGGTGGTCCCCGCCGACGAGCTCGACGAGACGGTCCGGCGGTACCTCGACCGGATGAACGACCTCTCGCCGACCAGCCTCCAGTACTACAAGACTCAGCACAACTGGTGGAAGGACCTCGTCTGGCGGCTCACCTGGGAGCACGCCAAGTCCTGGTTCAGCCTGAACATGGGCGCGATGGAGCCCTCCGAGGGCCTCTGGTCGTTCAAGGAGCGCCGCGACGCGGACATGCGCGGGATCCGCGAGGAGCTCGCCGAGGGCCGCGACGCGACCGTCCCCCACGGGCCGTACCGGGTGACCTGTGAGGCCTGCGGGAGCCGGTTCCTGCCCGCCGACTCCAACTACTGTCTGGACTGCGGCGCGGAGCTGCCCGCCCCGGACGACGCCTGACACCGCAGCCGGCCCGCGAGCTTGTCCCGAACGGTCCTGACTCGCCCGGATAGCACTGTCTGGACCCCTTAATGTCCCCGAATACGCGCGCGGACGAGCTATGGGTCGCTGTGGACCACACGCCAGCATGCGGGTCAACACCGCGTGTGAGCTCTTCGACGCGCTGGTCTACCCGCTCTCGAGCGACGAGCTCGCCCGGCGGGTGGGGGAAAACGAGGTCGAGCTCCCCGACGGGGCCGAGACCATCGGCGAGGTCCTCGACCGGTTCGAGACGGACACGTTCGAGAGTGCCGAGGAGGCTCGGCTGATGTTCCTGTCGGCGCTGGGACCCGAGGCGGTGGGCCGAGTGGGCTACACCGACCGCGACCCGCCGACCCGGCCGGCGGAGTCCCCGGACCTGCCGTCGTTCTGAGCCGACCGCCGAGCCCGCGCCGGTCAGCGGTCCCCGGTAGTGGTCGGGTTCGACGGCTGCTCGATCACCGCGACGCCCGTAAGCTCCACGAGCGCCCCCTCGTTGAAGAAGCCGTCCACCTCGAACAGCGCCATCGCGGGGTAGACCTCGACGTAGTCGCGGAAGACCTCGCCGAGCGGGCCGAGGTTCGCCAGGTAGTCGTCGCGGTCCGCGACGTAGACGTCGAGCTTGACGACGTCGGCGAACGACCCGCCGGCGGCCTCGACCACGGTCGCGAGGTTCGACAGGGCCCGCTCGAACTGGCCCACGAGGTCGCCCGGCGCCACCAGCTCGCCGTCGGGCCCGGTGGCGTCCTGCCCCGCCAGGAAGACCAGCCGGCCGCCGTCGACCGCGATGCCGTGGTTGTACCCGGTGGGCTCGACGAGTTCCGGGGGGTTGATGACCTCCTTCAGCATGCCACTCAGGCCGGCCGGAGCGCGACGATCCGGTCGCCCGTCGTCTCGGCCGAGCCGACCGTGGCTGCGACCCGGTCGCCCAGCGCCACGTCGTCGGGGTCGACCCCCTGGACGACGCCCGTCAACCGGACCGGCCCGAAGTCGGCGACGGCCGTGACGTAGGGCACGTCGTCGGCGAACCGCGGCGTCGCGACCCGGACGACGGTGAACGACGCCACCTCGCCCGTCTCCGGCAGCGGCCGCTCCTCGAGGTCGGCCGCGCCACACCGGGGACAGACCCGGCGGGGCGGCAGCGAGCCGTGGTCCGACGGACACGCGAGGTAGTACCCGTCGCCCTCGGCCAGGGCGTCGAGGAGGTCGTCGTAGCCCGCGTCGCGGGGCTCGGTCTCGCTCACGCCGCCACCTCCAGGACGTGGACGAACGCGCTCGCGCCGGTCCCGCCGGCGTTGTGCGTGACGCCGACCGTCGCGTCGGAAACCGCGTCGTGGTTCGGATGGTCGCCGCGCAGGAGGCGGGTCACCTCGGTCACCTGGCTCACGCCGGTCGCGCCCACGGGGTGGCCCTTGGCCTTCAGCCCGCCGGAGAGGTTGACCGGCACGGCGCCGTCGGCGGTCGTCTCGCCCCGCCGGGCCGCGCCGATGCCCTCGCCAGGATCGGCGAGGCCGAGCGCCTCCAGCGCCATGACCTCGGCGATGGTGAAGCAGTCGTGGACCTCGGCGAGGTCGACGTCGGTCGGGCCGACGCCGGCGTCGGCGTAGGCCGCCTCCGCCGCCCGCTCGGCCGCGGGAATCCGCGACAGGGACGCCCGGTCCTGCAGCGCGAGCGAGTCGCCGCCGTGGCCGCTCCCGGTGACGGCCACGGGCGCGTCAAGGCCGTGCTCGTCGGCGTACGCCTCGCTCACGAGCACGAACGCGGCCGCGCCGTCCGTGATGGGACAGGCGTCGTACATGCCCACCGGGTCGGCGATCATCGGCGCCTCCAGCACGTCCTCGACCGTGATCTCCGACTGGAACTGGGCGTACTCGTTGGCCACCGCGTTGGCGTGGTTCTTCACGGCGACGTGGGCGAGGTCCTCCCGGCCGCCGCCGTGCTCGTCGAGGTAGGCCCGGGCCATCAGCGCGTACGCCCCGGGGAAGGTCACCCCGGCCCGGACCTCGTAGAGCTCGTCGGCCGCGGTGGCGAGGGCGTCGGTCGCCACGGCGGTGTCGAGGTTGTTCATGCGCTCGGCGCCGCCGACGAGGACGACGTCCGCGGCCCCGCCCCGGACCGCGTTGACGGCCTGCCGGACCGCCGTCCCGCCGGACGCGCAGGCGTTCTCGAAGCGGCTCGCCGGCGCGTCGAGGCCGACGGCCTCGGCCATCAGCGGGCCCTGGTGGCCCTGGCGCTCGGCCCGCTCGCCGATGAAGTTCCCGTAGTAGAGGGACTCGACGTCGTCGTCGGGCACCCCGGCGTCGTCCAGGGCCGCCAGTCCCGCCTCGGCGAAGAGGTCCCGCGTGGTCCGGTCCGGCTGGACCCCGAAGTGGGTGAGGCCCACACCCGCCACTCGTGGTACGGTCATCGTGGCCTAGACGTCGGCCAGCGGCCGTATTAAGCCTGCGTCCTGGCCGCGCCGCGGCCGGCGACGGCGGGCGTCGTGGGGAGCAGTTAAGGCCCCGGTCGCCGATGCGCCGGCGAGGACTACCCGTGATATCCCGGCTCGAACACACCGCGGAGCACGCCGCCCACCGGGAGGCCGTCCGCTCGTTCTGCGAGACCGAGGTCGCCCCGGCGGTCGAGGAGTACGAATCGGCGGGCACCTTCCCCGAACCGCTCGTGGCGGCCATCGGCGAGGCCGGCTTCGGCGGGGTGCCGTACCCGACCGAGCTCGACGGCGGCGGGCTCGACTGGCGGTCGTTCGCCATCACCATCGAGGAGCTCTCCCGGGCGTGGAAGACCCTGGCCGGCACGGTCAACGTCAACTGCGCCCTCGTGTCCTACCCCATCTACACGTTCGGCGCGGACTGGCAGCGCGAGGCGTGGCTGCCGGACATCTTCGCCGGCGAGGCCGTCGGGGCGTTCTCGATGACCGAACCGGAGGCGGGCAGCGACGCGGCCGGCATCCGGACGACGGCCGAGCGCGACGGCGACGAGTGGGTCATCGACGGCCACAAGGTCTGGACCACGAACGGCTCCATCGCCGACCTGCTGATGGTCGTCGCGCGGACGAGCGACGCCGGCAGCCAGGGGCTGAGCCTCATCGGCATCCCCGACCCGGCCGAGCGCGACGGGGTCGAGTTCATCAACGAGATCCCCTGCCTGGAGGGCGAGACCGCCCTGGAGACCGAGATCCGGTACGACGGCGTTCGGGTGCCGGCCGACCACCTCGTCGGGGAGGTGGACAGCGGCTTCCGGTACGTCATGGAGGGGCTCGACATCGGGCGAATCGGGACCGCCGCACAGGGCGTCGGCATCGCCCAGGGCGCCTTCGAGGCCAGCCGGGGATACGCGGGCCGCCGTGAGCAGTTCGGCCAGCCCATCCGGGAGTTCGAGGGCGTCGGGTTCAAGCTCGCCGACATGGCGGCCCGGACCGAGGCCGCCCGGCTGCTCACCCACCACGCGGCGGACGCCCGCGACCGCGGCGAGCGCGTGACCCAGGAGGCCGCGATGGCCAAGTTCTACGCGACGGACGTCGCGATGGACGTCGCAACGGAGGCGGTTCAAATCCACGGCGCGCGGGGCTACTCGACGGACTACCCGGTCGAGCGGTACCTGCGGGAGGCCAAGGGCACCCAGATCTACGAGGGGACCAACGAGATCAACCGCCTCGTCGTGGCCAACCGGCTGTACGAGGGGGATGCGGGCGACGAGGGGGACTGAGGCCAGCGGACGGTCGCTCCCCGCCTGAAATCCGACACCAGCGACGGCCGTGCTCGTCGAAGTGGAAAGGCGTTTATCGCCGGGTGGCGTCGGGCCGCCGATGAGCGAATCGGGCGACGGGCGGCGATACCTCGAGGACTACGAGGCCGGGCAGACCCAGACCTACGGCGCGTACACGCTTTCCGAGGCCGAGATCCTGGAGTTCGCGGGACAGTACGACCCCCAGCCCATCCACACGGACCCGGAAGCCGCCGGCGAGTCCCACTTCGGCGGCCTCATCGCCAGCGGCTGGCACACGGCCTGCATCGCGATGCGGCTCGCCGTTCTCGAGGGCTATCTCCAGGATCCCGGGGTCATCGCCGGGGTCGGCATCGAAAACCTCCGCTGGCCCGAGCCGGTCCGGCCGGGCGACACCCTCACCGTCCGCGAGGAGATCCTCGAGACCCGCCCGACGGAGAGCGACCCGTCGGTCGGCGTCCTCCGCCTCGAGATCGTCGTCCTGAACCAGGACGACGAGGAGGTGCTGACGATGGAGTGGATCGACCTGGTGGAGCGCCGCGGGGCGGGGTAGGACGAACCCTCGAACCGCCGCTCCGGTACGGCGCCTTCTGGCGGTTTCGACCGGATGTCGGCACTGGACGTCCCCCGCGATGCTAAAAAACACCACGATATCGGGGGTTGACCTTTACAAGCTTATGCCTGTCAGGGTCGGCTCGGCTGCCCGCCGCACTCACACCCGCCCGCCGCGAGGAGTTCGTTGGCATCGTAGTACCGGCCACACCCCGTACACAGGACGCTCACCTCGACGAGGACGTCGTACTCGTCGACGGCCAGGTGGCCGGCGTCCCGGAGGTCCTCGATGGTCCGCTCGGTGACCGCCGTGAGCCGATTGCGGAGCCGCTGGATGGTCTCCGACCGGCGCTCGATGCGGTCCGCGTCGTCGCCATCGGACGGCCGCTCGACCCCGCGGTGCTTCGTCAGGTAGGTGTGCATGGCCTGGTGGGAGACGAAGTCGGCCTCGAGCCGCTCGGGGTCGACACCCCAGCGCTCGAGCGTTCGACGGGCCCGCGTCCGCTGGCCGCGGCTCACGTCGTCGTCGGTGAGCAGCCGGTAGAGGTTCTCGACCTCGCCGTCGAGGAAGCTGACGTCGGCGTCCGCCGTCGCGGCCTCCAGCAGCCACTGGTTGAACCGGTCGGCCAGCGCCCGGAGGCTGGACCGGTCGCCGTCCTCGCCGAGCCACCGCGCCTCCAGCTCCTCGCCCGCGTCTCCGAGGTCGTACTCGTCGATGAGCCTGGCGACCTTGCTGACGTTCCCCCGGCGCTCGCCCGGGTCGTCGCCGCCGTCCGGCCGGCGAGGTGGCTCGGGCATCCTCGGAGCGTTGGCGAGGTCCGCACAAATACCCTCCGGCCGGGCCGCAGCGGGGCCGTCGTCCGGGTCGGTGGCAACGGCCGGAGCCGTCCGGCCCCGTGCGGACCCAAAGTAGAAGACGCCCGGCTCCGTGCGAACACCACCCCCAATGCAGCCCAACGTGCCGCAGGACTACCTCCCGGACGAGGCGGCCCGCCCGGACATTGTCAGGGCGCTCCCGGAACTTCACTATCCCCCGGACGTCAACATCACCGAGACGTTCCTCGACGAGCACGTCGAATCGGGCCACGGAGACGCGGTCGCCCTCTACTTCGAGGACGACCGGCTCACCTACGCCGACCTGCTCGAGCAGGTCGAGCGGTTCGGGCGGGCGCTCGCGGAGCTCGGCATCGAGCCGGGCGACCGGGTCGTCCTCCGGTTCCCGAACCGGCCGGAAGGGGTGGTCGCCGCCCTCGCGGTGCAGCGGCTGGGCGCCATCATCGTGCCGACGATGCGGCTGCTCCGGGCGGACGAGCTGGCCTTCATCTGTAACAACGTCGAGGCGTCGGCCGCGGTGGTGTCCGACGACCTCCTCGGCGAGTGGGAGGCGGCGCTTCCCGACCTGGAGACCGTCGAGGAGACCGTCGTTGTCCAGCGCCACGGCGTCCAGCACGACCACCGGGACTACGACGGCCTCCTCGAAGACGCGGCCGGGGGGCTCGACGCGCACCCGACGGCCGGCGACGACATCGCGGTCATCTTCTACACGAGCGGCACCACCGGCCGGCCGAAGGGCGCGGTCCACACCCACCACGAGCGGCTGGCCGTCGCCGACGCCTATGGACGGTACTGCCTCGAGCCCCGACGGGCGGACGTCTTCGGCGGAAACGCCCCGCTGCCGTTCTCCTACGGCTACGGCGCCTACGTGACCATCCCCTTCCGGTTCGGGGCCGCAGCGAGCCTCATCGAGGACGCCGAGCCGGTCGACATGCTCCGGGCGGTCGAGGCCCACGGTATCACCGTCATCGTCTCGGTCCCGACGGCCTACAACCAGCTGCTCACCCAGCATCCCGAGGGACCCGAAGCGTACGACACGTCGTCGCTCCGGCTGGGCATGAGCGCCGGCGAGCCCCTCGCCCCGTCGACGTTCGAGGCGTTCGAGTCGGCCTACGGCGTCGAGCTCCTCGACGGCATCGGGACTTCCGAGATGGGCCACATCTTCCTCAGCCACCGGCTGACCGACGAGGTCGACCCCAGCGCCACCGGCTATCCGGCGCCTGGCTACGAGTGCAAGGTCGTCGACCGGGACACCGGCGAGGAGCTCCCGCGCGGCGAGCCCGGCCTGCTGGCGGTCCGGGGCCCGGCGGGCATCACCTACTGGAACCGGCCCGACGAGCAGGCGGCCGCCGTCGAGGACGGCTGGAACTACCCGGGCGACGTCTTCGTCCACCGGGAGGACGGCCGGTTCGAGTACCAGTCCCGGGCCGACGACATCATCATCTCGGCGGGTTACAAGATTCCGGCTCCCGAGGTCGAGAACGCCCTGCTCGAGCACGACGCCGTGCTGGAGGTCGGGGTCGCCGCGAGCCCGGATCCCGAGCGAAACGAGATCGCCAAAGCCTTCGTCGTTCCCGCGCCGGACGCCGAGCCGGGGCCCGACCTCGTCGAGGAACTCCAGGACCACGTCAAGCGGACCCTGGCCCCATACAAGTACCCGCGGGCCGTCGAGTTCGTCGACGGACTCCCCCGGACCGAGACGGGCAAGATTCGCCGGACCGAGCTCAGAGAGCGCGAGCAGGAGGCGGCCCAGTAGACCGCCCGGTCGGTCCGCCCGGGCCCGACGCGACACGACAGACCGATTAGCCCTCAGGTCGACAGCCACCCCATGACGGAGCTCTCCCTCACCGACCGGACCGTCGTCGTGACCGGCGGGACGCGTGGCATCGGCCGCGCCATCGCCACCACCCTCGCCAGTGCCGGGGCGGACGTCGTCCCGACCGCCCGGACGCGGGCCGACGTCGAGGCGGCGGTCGAGGCGGTCGAGGCCGAAGGCGCCGACTCGATCGCCGTCACGACCGACGTCGCCGACGGGGCTTCAGTCCGGGAGCTGTTCGACCAGGTCGAGGCGGAGCTGGGCGGCCTGGACGTCCTCGTCAACAACGCCGGCATCAATCCACGCGACGCGATGGGCCGGCCCGAGGCCGTCGAGACCGCGGCGTTCGAGCGGACCGTGGGGGTGAACCTCCACGGCGCCTGGCGGTGCGCCCGGGCGGCCTGGCCCCAGCTCGCCGCGAGCGACGACGGCGCCGTGGTCAACGTCGCGAGCGTCTCGGGGCTGGTGGGCACGCCGCGACAGCACCCCTACGTCGCCTCGAAGCACGCTCTCGTCGGGCTCACCCGGAGCCTCGCGCTCGACTGGGCGCCCGACGTGCGCGTGAACGCCGTCGCGCCGGGCTACGTCGAGACCGAGCTCACGGCCGGGCTCCGGGAGAACGAGGCGCTCTACGAGTCGGTCCTCGACCGGACCCCGCTCGACCGGATGGCCGAGCCCGATGAGGTCGCCGACCCGGTCCTGTTCCTGGCCAGCGAGATGGCCTCCTACATGACCGGGGCGTGTCTGGTCGTCGACGGCGGCTGGACGGCGCGGTAGCTCGGCGGAGGGCTATTCCCCGACGGACCAGTCCGGCTCCCGGTCCTCGAGCTGGGCGTCGACGCCCTCCTTGTAGTAGGGCTCGGTGCGGGCGCTCTCCAGGGCGACGGCCTCCAGGTGGTCCCGGGCGGCCGCGGGCGACATCTCGAGGCTCGTGTAGATGCCGTCCTTGACCCGCTGGACGATGGCCGGGCTCTTCTGGCGGACCGACTCGACGACGGCGTCCACCGCCTCGTCGAGCTCGTCGGCCGGGACGCTCCGGGTCACGAGCCCGATGCGCTCGGCCTCGGTCCCCGAGATGGTCTCGCCGGTCAGCATGAGCTCGACGGTCTTGCGCAGGCCGACCAGCTCCAGCAGCAGGGGCGGCGAGAAGTGGTTGACGATGCCCAGGTCGACCTCGGGCTGGCCGAGCTGGGCGTCCTCGGCGGCCACGACGACGTCGCAGTGCAGCATCAGGTCGAAGCCGCCGCCCAGGGTGTAGCCGTCGACACGCGCCACGATTGGTGGCGCCGAGCGCATCACCTCGAACAGCTCCTCCCAGCTGTCCGTGAAGTACGAGAGCGAGTAGTCCTGCTCGACCACCTCCTTGAGGTCGCCGCCGGCGCAGAACGCCTGCTCGCCCGCACTCCGGATGACGATGGCCCGGACCGCGTCGTCGTCGCGCCACGCGCCGATGGTGTCGATCATCTCGCGCTTGGTGGGCGTATCGATCGCGTTCAGCGCCTCCTCGCGCTGGATGGTCACGTAGCCCACGTGCTCCTCGACGGTGAAGTCGGCGTTCACCATACCGGCAGCCTCACCCGGGGGAACCAAATCGTTTCCGCGACGGGGCGGACGGGCGACGGTGGTCCCGACCGTCGGAGCTGCTCCGCCCGCCGCGGCCCAGCCCGAACCGCCGCGAACGGGGCTCGATACCGACGAACGGGGCGGAACCAACATGTTGAAGGCCGCCCGGCGAGCCGTCTCTGGAGCCATGCGATTCAACGACCGAGCCGCCGTCGTGACCGGCGCGGCCCGCGGCGTCGGCGAGACGCTCGCCCGGACCCTCGCCGAGCAGGGCGTCGACGTCGCCATCGCCGACATCGACGTCGAGGGCGGCGAGGCGGTCGCCGCCGACATCGAGGCCGAGCACGGCGTCGAAGCCGTGGCCATCGAGACCGACGTGACGGACTACGAGTCCGCCCAGCGGATGGGCGAGGCCGCCGTCGACGCGCTCGACGGCGTCGACATCCTGGTCAACAACGCCGGCTACTGGACGGTCAAGCCGTTCGCCGACACCGACCCCGACGACTGGGAGAAGGACGTCGGCATCTGCTTTACGGGGACCCTCAACTGCACCCAGGCCCTCCTCGACCACATGACCGAGGCGGGCTACGGCCGCATCCTGAACATCGTCTCCGACGCGGGCCGCATCGGCGAGCCCCACCTCGCCGTCTACTCCGGGGCGAAGGCCGGCGTCATCGGGTTCGGCCGCGCCCTCGCCAAGGAGGTCGCCCGCTTCGACGTCACGGTGAACAACCTGGCCCTCGGGGTCACCGACACCCCGGGCGCGTCGGACTTCATCGAGTCGTTCGGCCGGGAGAACCTCGAGAAGCAGTACCCGATGGGCCGGCTCGGCGAGCCCCGAGACGCCGCCACCGGCGCGCTGTTCTTCCTGCAGGACGAGGCGGACTACGTCACCGGCCAGACCATCAGCGTCAACGGCGGCTACGCGACGGTCTGAGGCCGGGGCGAGTCACCGCGGGCCACAACAACCCCGCGACGGCTGGTGATTTTGAGCCGTCAGCCGGCCCCAAACGGCGCCATCAAATAGGGGGAGCCCTTTTAGGGCCGGCTCGCGCCTATCCCGGATACCATGCGCGAGCACATCGACTTCGAGGACCAGGTCGCCGTCGTCACGGGCGGGGCCTCGGGTATCGGGGAGGGCATCGCCACCGAGTTCGCCCGCGAGGGCGCCGACGTGGTCGTCGCCGACATCGACGCCGAGGGCGGCGAGGCCGTGGCCGACGCCATCGAGGCCGACCACGGCGTCGAGGCCGCGTTCGTCCACACGGACGTCAGCGACCTCGGAGCCTGTGAGGACACGGTCGAGACGGTCCTCGACCGGTTCGGCCGTCTCGACGTGCTGGTCAATGGCGCCGCCGCCCACGCCGAGACCACGCCGTTCGTCGAGGAGGACGAGGCCGACTGGGCCCCCCACGTCGAGATCACCCTCAAGGGCGGCCTCCACATGTCGCGGGCCGCGCTGCCCCCGATGATCGACCAGGGCTCGGGGGCGGTCATCAACGTCATCTCTGAGTCCTACAAGGGCAACGACCCGGATCTGACCGTCTACGCCACCGCCAAGGCGGGGCTCGTCGCCTTCACGAACAGCCTGGCGAAGGAGGTCGGCGAGCACGGCGTCCGCGTCAACGCCATCTCGCCGAGCACGACCTGGACCCCGGCGACCGAGGACTGGCTCGAGGAGTACGGCGACAAGGTCGCCGAGTCCCACCCGCTCGGCCGGCTTGGCGAGCCCGTCGACCACGCCAACGCGGCGGTCTTCCTCGCCAGCGACGCCGCCGACTGGATCACCGGCCAGACGCTGAGCGTCAACGGCGGGTACCTGTAGCCGGGCGGGCCGACCGGCTCCCACGACGTAGTAGACAATAATAACCGGATGTTACTATTGGATATCTAATCTTCCTGACCCATCCCGTCGTTCGCCAACCCGCTGTCGCTCGTTAGACGGTTAAACGTCGTGTGAGCCCAGATCGTCGCTTCGGATGGATCGTCGAACCGGCCGGGGCGAGGGGACGGTCAGCGACGGCAGATGGGCGCTGATGCGGCCGGTCGCGGTCCTGGACCGTTGGCGACCGGGTTCATATCCCAGTCCCCGGCGTCCAGAGCCGGCTTCCCCCTCGGTCGATGCAAACGAATAATCATTCCAACGTTACTTATCGATTACTTCTATCGTCTCGGGCGAATTTGTCGGGGTAGGCAGCCGGCCGCTTGGCTCGATGAGGGCCGCCGCCCCGGCGCGTCACGGGACCGACCGCCATGCTTATTCGCGAACCCGCCCGCGTTCGAGCAACGCGCATGCACGACGTCATCATCGTCGGCACCGGGCCGGCGGGCCTGACCGCCGGCCTGTACGCCGGCCGGCGGGGCTACGACACCCTGTTCCTCGAGAAGGAGAGCATCGGCGGGGAGCTGGTGAACCGCGAGCGGATACGGCACTATCCCGGCTTCCCGGACGGAGTGGCCGGCACGGAGTTCCGCTCGGCCCTCGTCGAGGCCGTCGAGGCCTACGACCCCGACGTCACCCTCGCGGCGGTGACGGGGCTGGAGCCCGGCACCCCCCACGCGGTCCAAACCGAGGACGGCGCCCACGAGGCGCGGGCGGTCATCGTCGCCACCGGCGGCGAACCGGCCGCCCTCGGGATTCCCGGCGAGGACGAGTACGACGGCATGGGGGTGTTCCACTGCGCGAAGTGCGACGGCCCCCTCTATCGCGACGACACGGTCGCCGTCGTCGGCGGCGGCAATAACGCGGTGACCGACGCGCTCCTGTTGACGGAGTTCGCCGAGCAGGTCCACGTCTACGAGCCCGGCGCAGAGCTACCGGCCGACCGCCATCTCCGGGAGGAGGTCGAGGCCAACCCGGCCATCGACGTCACCACCGGGACGGCCGTCACCGAGGTCCTCGGCGACGACGGCGTGCTTACTGGCCTCCGCGTCGAGGATGTCGATTCCGGCGAGCAGCGAGTCGTCGAGGCCGACGGGCTGTACGTCCACGTCGGCATCGACCCGAACACGGAATTCCTCGCGGACACCGTCTCCCTCGCCGACGACGACAGTGTGGTCGTCGACGTGCGCCTCGAGAGCGACGTCGAGGGCGTCTACGCCGCGGGCGACGTCCGCCAGCACTCGCCGCAGCAGGTGGCCGCCGCCGTGGGCGACGGGGTGGTCGCGATGGCGTCCGCCCGGGACTACATCGAGGACGGCGGCCGGTAGTCCCGCCGACACGAATCCACGCGACCTGCCGGGTACCGCCGGCCGCGGCGGATGCCCCAAAAGCTAATCCGGCGGTCGCCGACGGGGACTGCATGGCACTGCTTGACCCGACGGGCGACGAGTCGGCGACCGAGCAACAGCCGCTCGCGCCCCGGCTGGATTCGCTGGACGGCGCGCGCATCGGCCTGTTCGACAACGGCAAGCTCACGGCCGAGCCCGTCCTCGACGTCGTCGAGGACCGGCTCTCGGCGGCGTACCCGGAGGCGACGTTCGACCGGTACGCGCTCGGCAAGAACCGCGTGAACAAGGCGAAGGACGCCGACGAGCTCGCCCGGGTGACCGAGTGGGCGACCGGCCTCGACGCCGGCATCGGGGCCTACGGCGACTGCGGGTCGTGCACCAAGTTCCTCGCCTGGGGCGTCGACGCCATCGAGGCCGCCGACACCCCCGCCGTCGGCCTCATCGACGAGGGCTTCGAGCTGGACTACCAGTCCAACGCCATCGAGCGCGGCCGGCCGCTGCGGTACGCGAAGCTCCCCGTCAGGAGCGAGACTCCGGAGCTCGACCGGGTTCGCGACCAGCTGACCGACGAGGCCGTCGCCGCCATCGAGGCCGAGCTGACCCGGCCGCTCTCCGCGGACGAGCGGGCCGAGCCGGTCACCCAGTAACCCCCACTGACGCCACCGATGTCATCCGACCACGCGGAGGCGGACCAGTCGTTCCAGTCGATCAACGATTCGCTCTACCGCCAGGGCAGCACCGACGGCCTGCCGGTCGTCCCGCCGACCGAGGAGCGGGTCGAGGAGATGCTCCGGGGGACCGACCGGCCCCGCGATGCGGTCCTGGGCCGGCTCGGGAACCGGGAGGGCCGACTGACGGTCGAGAAGCTCGCCACGAACGCCGTGATGGCGGGCTGCCGGCCGCCACACATGCCGGTGCTCGAGGCCGGGGCCCGGGCGCTCGCCGACCCGGCGTCGAACGCCATCCAGTTCTCGGTCAGCACGGGCTCGTGGGCGTACCAGTGGCTCGTGAACGGCCCGGTGCGGAAGGCCCTCGACATCCAGAGCGGCACGGGCGCGTTCGGGCCGGGGTTCCGGGCGAACCGGGCCATCGGCCGGGCGCTCGGGCTGGCGTACAAGAACATCGCCCGCATCCACCCCGGCGAGAAGGACATGGGCGTCATGGGCAGCCCGTTCAAGTACAGCCTGCTCGCCGGGGAGAACGAGGAGGCGAGCCCGTGGGAGCCCTACCACGTCACCCACGGCTTCGACGCCGACGACAGCACCATCACGCTCGCCGGGCCCAACAGCTTCATCCAGTGGACGCCGTACCGCTCCGACGCCGAGCACGTGCTGGAGGGCATGATCCTCCAGACGCCGCCGTTCATGTGCGGCGCCGACTTCGACGTCGACGCGAAGAAGACTATCCTCTTCGCGCTGTGTCCGTACAACGCCGCGGAGCTCGACGAGGCGGGGCTCGACAAGCGGGACGTCAAGGAGTACCTCGTCGAGAACTCCTACGTGCCCGCCGAACACTACGCCCGGGGCATCGTCCAGCACAAGCAGCTGGCCAGAAAGAACGAGGGCGAGCCCGTGCCCCGTCGGCAGCTCTCGCAGTTCGGCGACCCCGAGTACCTCAAGCTGGTGACCATCGGCGGCAGCGGCCGGTTCAACGCGACCATCGGGAACGCCATCGGCGGCCCGGTCACCAAGCGGATCGAGTTCCCCGACGGCTGGGAGTCGCTCGTCGAGGAGTACGCCGTCGAGCGCGACTGGGTGCCCGAGGGCGGGTTCTACGGGTAGCGGACGTCCGATCCGGCGGCCGCTGTCGACCGGGTAACGCTCGCCGCTCGCCGACACGAAGAAGGCTCAAGAGGGTCGAAGCCCTCGACCGGCGCATGCAGGTCACGATCAAGCTCTACGGCCCGCCCGGCTCGGTGGTGGGCCGGTCGGTCCTCGAGCGTGAGGTCCCCGCCGGGGCCACCGTCGGAGACGTCTTCGACGGCCTCGTCGAGGACCACCCCGATCTCGCAGGCTACCTCCTCACCGACGATGGCGAGGTCCCGCCGGGGACGAACGTGACCCTCGAGAAGACGGCCATCGAGCGACGCCAGGGGCTCGAGACGGTCCTCGAGGACGGCGACGTACTCCGGCTGCTGCCGGCGATGGAGGGCGGCTAGTCCGAGGCCCGGGCGACGTCGGCGACGTGCTCCTCGGGCACGACGCCGTCCTCGGTCCAGCCACGCAGGTCGTAGTACTCCTGAATCGACGCCTCGAGGTCGGGGAGGTCGTAGGGCACCCGGTCGTCGTCGACGTCCATGCCCCGCTGGTTGTTGAAGTGGCGCTCCAGTTCGACGATGCGGGCGCCCACGTCCAGGAGCTGGTCGTAGTCGGCGTCGAGCAGGACCTCCATCGCGTCCTCCTCGACGTACTCAGAGGAGAACGCACACAGGATGGCGCTGTCGCGCAGCGCGTTCCGGTTCTCCGCCGTGACGAGGTGCTCGGCCTTGCCCTGCGTGCCCTCGGGGTCGAGGACGCCGGCGTACTCCATGCCCATGAGGGACGCGTAAAGGTGGTCGGCGCCCCGGTTGGAGACCGCATACGACAGGCCCTGGCCCTGGCACACCCGGCCGTCGTGGGCGGCGAACTCCATGCCTTTGACCGACCAGTTGTCGACGCCGAGCTCCCCGTGGATGCGGTCGATGCCCTCGGCGAGCAGGTCGCCCTCCCCCTCGCGGAAGGCGATCTTCTCGACGAGCTCGTGGACGAGCTCGGCGTTACCGAACTCGTCGTTCGCCGCGAGGTAAGCCGAGACCGTGTCGCCGGCGCTGATGGTGTCGAGGCCGAACTCGTCGCAGAGCTCGTTGGACTGCATGACGTCGACGATGTCGTCGACGCCCGCGTTGGAGCCAAAGGAGAACACGGTCTCGAACTCGGGGCCCTCGGTCTCCAGGCCGGTCTCCTCGTCCCGGGTCGGGAGCTTGCAGGCGAACGCGCAGACCGAGCACGCCCCCTTCTTGTACTTCTTCGCCTCGACGGCATCCCCGTTGATGCCCTCGACGCCCTCGAACTCGTACTCGCTGAAGTACCGCGTCGGCAGGGAGAACTCGTCGTTGATGAACTGCGTGCCACCGGTGGTTCCCTGCTCGCGCAGGCTGTCGTCGGCGGTCGCCGCCGTCTGGTGAATCTCCGACGCCAAGTCCGCGTCGATGTCGATGTCGGGCGCCGAGTCGCCCGTAAAGGAGATCGTCTTGACGTTCTTCGAGCCGAGGACGGCGCCGAGGCCGCCGCGACCGAAGGCCCGGCTGTCGGTCGTCATCACGGCCGCGAACCGGACGCGGTTCTCGCCCGCCGGGCCGATGGTCATCAGGTTCTCGGCCTCGAGTCCGTGGCGGTCCGCCATTTCAGCAGTGACTTCCGAGACCCGGGCCTCCTCGAGCTCGGGGACCGCCTCGAACTCGACGCCGTCGTCGGAGACGTGGACCGCGAGGAGCTCGTCGCTCTGGCCGGCGATCTCCACCGCGCTGTAGCCGGCGCCGGCGAAGTTCCGCGAGAGGTAGCCGCCGGCGTTCGAGGAGAGCAGGCCGTCGGTGAGCGGGGACAGGCCGGTGAGGCTCATCCGGCCCGTGAAGCTCATCTGGGCGGTCTGCAGCGGCCCAGTCGTGACGAACAGGCGGTTCTCCGGGCCGAAGTGGTCGGCGTCGAAGGGGATTCGCTCGTGGGCGAGCCGGGTGCCGACGCCCCGGCCGCCGATGAACTGCCGGAGCACGTCGTCGATGTCCGTCTCGCTCACCGTGCGGGACCCGACGTCCACGGTGAGCAGCGGTCCTTTGTTGTGAAGCATTCACTCCCCGGTTCGGCGGGGCCGACTAAAAATGGTCGTGGTCGGGGTGGTATAGGCCGCTGCTCATCGGCTGCACCGGCCTGGGGCCGGGCGACGGGGTCAGCGCGGCGAGGTGTACTCGATGCCCAGGTAGTCGCGAGCGCGATCGAAGTCGGTGATGACCTCCCGGCCCAGGGCTTCCGCGATCTCGACGGCGAGTTCGACCGCCTCGGCGTTCTTCTGGATGAGCTCGTCCTTGTGTGGGTACTTCCAGTAGGCGTCCTCGACGCCGATGCGGAACACGACGCCGCCGAGCAGCAGCCCCATCGTGTAGACGGCGAGCCAGTTCCGCACGCCGGGGTAGACGTTGACGATGGCGTCGTCGAACGTCGCCTCGACGTTGTGCTTCGCCGTGATGACCTGCAGGAACGACCAGGGGTTGTTCTGGACCGCGTGGGAGTGGTGCTTGCCGGCGTTGACGTTCATGATGTGCGGCGCGTCGTCCGGGTCGACCTCGCCGGTATCGAAGAGGTGCTTCTTCAGATAGTGGGCGACGTGGCTGTCGTAGCACTGGAAGATGGGCGTGATGTCGTGCTCCTGGTAGAAGCGCACCGCCTCGGTGACGCTGTCGATGGAGTGGCCGTCGCGCATCGGCGGGAGCACGAGGGCGCCCTGGCAGAACTTGTTGCCGTCGCCGCGTTCGAGCATCGTCTGGGCGCCCGTAACGTAGTCGATATGGGGGTTCTGGGCGGTGCCGCCCGCCCAGGTGTGCTGGAGGGTGAGTACCGGCCCGCACGCCTCGAAGACCGGCTCGACCGTCTCGAAGAGCAGCTCGTCGGCCTTCTCGCCGAAGACCTGCGGGTTGCCGTTCCGGTTGCGCGGGTGGACGTGGATGGCGGCGGCTCCGGCCTCGACGCTATCGATGAGCTCCTGGGTGACCTCCTCCGGGGAGGCGGGAACGGCCGGGTAGTGGTCGCCGCTGGGCTGCCAGCCCGGGCAGGCCGACTCGATGATGACCGGCTCGTCCATCGTCTCGATGGGCTCCTCGCGGTGGACCGGGAAGAACTCCTTCGCCGCCTCCGGGGGGAACACCTCGTTTCGCTGGAAGTCGGCGAACTCGAGATCGTCGTACAGGTTCCGGTGGACGTCGGTTGGCTCCGCCATGGCAGGGCTGTCACTCGGGGCCCATATGGTTCTTTTCGGCCGAGACGACGGCGGAGCCTGCCAGGCGATGTCCGCCGTGCCGGACACCGGCGGCACGGACGTCGCCACACCGCCTCGCCAGTCGGCGGCACCGGCCGCACGGCGTGCCATGGGTTGCCAAGCCACAGTATTATGAGGTCGCCCGGAGTGCGGAAGGATGGACTACCCAACCATGAAGGTGGAAACCGCGTTCGTCGAGGACAGCGGCGTCGAGGACCGGTGGGAATCACGCGGGAACATCGTGGTCGACGAGGTCGAGCTTGACGAGCCAAAGGTGAACGAGGTGCGGGTCGACATCAAGGCGGCCGGCGTGTGCCACAGCGACTGGCACGTCGCGACCGGCGACCTCGGGTGTGACCACTTCCCGTGCGCGCTCGGCCACGAGGGCGCCGGCGTCGTCGAATCCGTCGGCGAGGGCGTCACCCACGTCGAGCCCGGCGACCACGTCACGCTCTCCTGGATCCCGTCCTGCGGCCGGTGTGAGCCGTGTGCCAGTGGCAACCAGCACCTGTGCGTTCGGGGGCGGTTCATCGAGCGGGGGACGATGCTCGACAACACCTTCCGGATGCATCGGGACGACACCGACGTCGGCCAGATCCTGCTGCTGGGCTGTTACTCCGAGGCGGTCGTCGTCCCCGCGGACTCCGTCGTCAAGATCCCCGACGACGTCCCCTTCGAGATCGCCGGACTGACGGGTTGCTGCGTCGCGACGGGGTTCGGCGCGGCCGTCAACCGCGCGAACATCGAGCCCGGCGACACCGTCGTCCACTTCGGCTTCGGCGGCGTCGGCGCCAACGCCGTGCTCGGGTCGGTCAACCAGGGTGCCGGCCAGATCGTCGTCGTCGATCCGATCGAACAGAAGCGCCGGTGGGCCGAGCAGTTCGGCGCGACCCACACCGTCGACCCTGACGATGAGCACCCCGCCGACGTCGTCGAGTCCATCACGGGGGGACTGGGGGCGGAGGTCGCCATCTTCACCGGCAGCCTGGGCACGCCCGAGGCACTCGGCGAGGCCTACAGCACGCTTCGGAACCGCGGGCAGCTCATCTCCGTCGCGAGCAACAACGTCGAGATGGACCACATCGATTTCCCGCTCCGGAACGGCGGGGTCAACCAGTTCACCTTCGGCGAGAAGGAGGTGCGGGGGACGGTTTACGGCGGCTGGAGTCCGCGCCTGGCCATCTCACACCTCCTGGGCCTCTATCAGGACGGGTACCTGCCGCTCGACGACCTCATCACCGCCCGGTACGACCTCGACGGTATCAACGACGCCTTCAACGACATGCTCGAGGGCAACAACATCCGGGGCGTCGTCGAGTTCTGAGGGTCCCGACGCTCGACGGGCGTCTGACCACCGCCGGCCCATGGGCGGCCGGCGAGCCGGGAATCGATACCCGGGCCCTCCGTCGATACCCGCGGGACCGATAGCCTGAACTCGACAGCCGGCCAGCCGGACGCCGATGGCCGACGTCTACGACCCCATCGAGACCGAGCCGTGGGACGAGGTGCTCGCCGAACACGAGCGGCGCCTCCCCCGGCAGCTCGACTACCTCGTCGAGGAATCGGACTTCTACCGCCGACGGTTCGAGGATTGGGGCGTCGACCCCGCCGCCGTCGACACCCTCGATGCGCTCGCCGAGCTGCCGTTCATGACCAAGGCGGACGAGCGGGCCTGCCAGTCGGACCTGACGCCCGCCAGACCCGTCGGCGACCACCAGACGGCCCCCACGTCGGCCCTCAACCGCATCATCTCCTCGTCGGGGACGACGGGCCGGCCGACCTACTTCGGGCTCACCGCCAAGGACCGCCGCGACTGGAACACGGTCCTGAAGCGGGCGTTCTACTCGGCGGGCGTGCGCCCGGCGGACACCGTGCTCTTCGGCGTCGGCCAGACGATGATTACCGGCGGTGTGCCGTATTTCGAGGCGCTGACGAAGCTCGGCGCCAACGTCGTCCCGGCCGGTGGCGAGAGCACCGAGCGGCTGCTCTCGGTGGCCACCGACGTCCACGCCGACGTCCTCTGGACGACGACCTCCCACATCCGCTACCTCACGGAGAACGCGGCGGACGTCTGCGGCGTCCCCCCGGCCGACCTCCCGATGACGAAGGCCGTCGGCGGGGCCGGCCCGGGCATCGCCAACCCCGCCATCCGCCAGGAGTTCTACGACGCCTGGGACGCGACGCTCGTCCGGGAGATCATGGGTCTCGGCGACGTCATCGGCTGCCTCTGGGCCGAGTGCGAGGCGGAGTCGGGGATGCACTACCACGGCCAGGGTCACGCCCATGTCGAGCTCATCGACCCCGACACCGGCGAGCGAATTCCCTTCGAGGACGGCGCCGAGGGGGAGCTGGTCTACACCCACCTGCGCCGGGAGGCGACCCCGCTGGTGCGGTTCCGGTCGGGGGACTACGCGGAAGTCGTCGGGACCGACTGCAGCTGCGGCCGCACCGCGCCGAAGATCCAGTGTATCGGCCGAGCCGACGACATGCTCATCTACAAGGGCATGAACGTCTTCCCGTCGGCCATCCGCGACGTCGTCTCGAATATCGACGGCATGGCTCCGCGCCTCCGGGTGGTGCTGCCGGCGGCGGACAAGGTCCACTTCGAGGAGCCTATCCCGGTGGAGGTGGCCCCGGCGCCCGACGCGGACCGGTCAACCGACGAGCTGGCCGAGGCCGTCGTCGACGCCGTCCGCGAGCAGCTCAAGGTCCGCGTCGACCCCACGTTCGTCGACATCGACGACCTCCCGCCGGGGCAGTACAAGACTGATCTCGTCGAGACTCGCGACTGAGGAGAGACCCCGCATCGCCACCGAAGATCAGGAATCGAGCCGGCCCGCGACCGGTCCGGAATGAGCGTGGATATCGTGAGGAGTGTTCGGTCCGTCGCGTCCGTTACGGGGTGACGACGCCGCGGATGACCCGCCCGTTGAGCATGTCGTCGAAGGCCTGGTTGACGTCCTCGAGGTCGTAGGTCTTCGTCCGGAGCTCGTCCAGCTGGAGCGTGCCGTTCTCCCAGAGTTTGAGCAAGTGCGGGACGGCGTACTGGGGCCCCCAGCCGCCGTAGACCGTGCCCTTGAGCTCCTTCTCCATGCCGAGCATCGAGCCGGTGCCGTAGCCCGCCATGTCGATGTGGTCGTACTCGCCCGGCGAGACGCCGACCATGACGACCTCGCCGCGGGCGCCCAGCAGGCCGAGCGCCTCGCCGATCATCGTGGGATCGACCACGTCGGCGGTGAGCATCACGGCGTCGGCCCCGCGGCCCCAGGTGATGTCGTCGACGACCTCGGCGATGTCCTCCTCGTCGGGGTCGACGGTGCGGGTGGCGCCGAAGTCCGTCGACCACTCCCGGCGCTGGTCCTTGGGCTCGACCACGATGATGTCGTCAGCCCCCGAGATGCGGGCGCCCTGCACGGCGTTGGCGCCGACGCCGCCGAAGCCGAAGACGACGGCGGTGTCGCCCGCGTTGATGTCGGCCCGGTTGGCGGCGGCCCCGAAACCGGTCGCCACGCCACAGCCACACAGGCAGGCCGTCTCGAAGGGGATGTGGTCGCGGATCTTGACGACGGAATCCTCGTGGAGCACGGCCTTCTCCGAGAACGTCCCCAGCTTGCAGAACTGCGACATGTCCTGGCCGTTCCAGTGCATCCGGTAGGTGCCGTCCATCTGCGGGCCCTTCTGGAG
>JBDGPL010000094.1:0-6578 GCA_042219705.1 Halobacteriales archaeon
AGGCCCTCTTACGTGCAATTAAATAGCGAAACCCCCTTTCTCCAATGCCCTCATACTCCTGAATCCAGCCAACGACCAAGTCCCATCAGCAGCTGAGTGGTTCGGTAGCTCCCCATCGTTCGCATCCAGCCTACGGCCCGACTCAGAAATCCGGGCCGCGCTCGCCGGGACCGCCACCCCGGGCGACGAGGAAATACGTGCTCCCGACGGCAACGGCCAGCATCGTTCCGGCGACCAGCGCGTTGGCGCCTGGCCACGGAAAGGGTTCGAACAGCCAGACGACGAGGCCGCCGACCAGCCCCGTCCCGGCGAGGCCGTAGGGGAGCCACTGGCCGAGGTCGGCCGGCCCACCTGGCTCGCGCCGGACCACGGTCAGTCCACCCGCAGCAGGTGGAGCCGACCAGCCACCAGCCCCAGGCCGAGGCCGGTCGCGTGGGCCACCAGCGCGACCCCGGCCTGGGCGGTGAGCAGCGTGAGGCCGACGGCGACGGCGAGGAGCAGGGCGAGCTTGGCCCGGTAGCCGAGGGACAGCCGTCCGAGGAGGCCGCCGGCCAGGGGATTGCCGGCGAGGACGTAGCCGTAGAGCGCCAGGACGGCCCCGCTCGCGCCGAGGACGGCCGCCGAGCCCTCAAGCAGCGTGCCGACGGCGACCTGGGTGAGGCCGGCGAGCGCCCCGGTCGCGAGGACGTAGGCGTGGAACCGGGCCCGGGTGGTGAGCCGTTCGAGCGCGAACCCGACGACGGCGAGCGCGACCGCGTTGGCCAGGAGATGCCTGACGGAGGCGTGGGCGTAGACGCTCGTGACGACCGTCCATGGCGCGGCCGCGGGCGCCGAGAGGGCCAACCAGCCGTCGCGCAAGCCGAGGAGGCCGCCGACGACCTGCACCGCGAACACGGCGACGAAGACGGCGAGGAGGTCGGCCGTCGGGCTGTCCGGCCAGCGCATGCCCGGGCGAGGGGACGGCCGGTCGTAAAGCACACGGCCGCGGGATCCGAGCGCCGAGTCACCCCTCAATCGATCCGCTCGCGGGCCGCGGCCGGCTCCGCCGCGCCCACCGCCCGGCTCCCGAGCACGAGGCTGAAGACCACGGCGAACACCAGGCCGCCGGCCAGCCAGGCGCGGGGGTCGAACAGCCCTTCACCGATGACCATGGTGGCGTAGCCGGTTACGCCCACGGCGGGCGGGACGGCGAAGAGGAGGGCCCACCCGAGGGCCTCTCGAGACGGCATCGGCCGAGGGTTGCCCACGGGGCGGTATAGCCGTGTCGTCCTGCGGCCTCGACGGGCTTTTATCCCGCCCCCGGATGATGGCGGCCATGCGCGCCCTGACGCTGGGGCCGGCCGGCACCTACTCCCACCGGGCGGCGCTGGCGGTCGTCGACGAGGTCGAGTTCGTCGAGTCGGTCACCGCCATCGTCGAGGCCGTCGCCGAGGGCGAGGTCGAGCGGGGCGTCGTGCCCGTCGAGAACAGCATCGAGGGTAGCGTCACGGAGAGCCTGGACGCCCTCGCGGAGTACGACGTCGCGGTGGTCCACGAGATCGTCTCGCCCATCCGGCACGCCCTCCTGGCGCAGGGCGATGACTTCGCGGTCGTGGCGAGCCACTCCCAGGCCCTCGCGCAGTGCCGGGACTTCCTCGAGGCGACCTACCCCGACGCCCGGCTCGAGGCGGTCGCGAGCACGGCGCGGGGCGTCGAGCAGGCCCGGGAGGACCCGGCCGTCGCCGCGATCGGCCACCCGGAGAACGCCGACGACCGCCTCGACGTCCTCGCCGAGGACATCCAGGACCAGTCGTCGAACGCCACCCGGTTCGTGGTGGCGGCGCCCCCCGCCGAGCGGACCGAGGCCGGCGGCAAGACCTCGGTCATCATCTACCCGGCGACCGACTACGCCGGGCTGCTGCTCGAGCTCCTGGAGGCCTTCGCCGACCGGGACATCAACCTCACCCGCATCGAGTCCCGACCGAGCGGGACCCGGCTCGGCGACTACCTGTTCCACGTCGACTTCGCCGCCGGGCTCTACGAGGAGCGCTCGAAAGCCGCTCTCGACGAGGTGGCGGACATCATCGACGCGGACGGCTGGGTCAAGCGGCTCGGGTCGTACGACACCATGCACGTGGTGTAGCGGCGCCGCTCCTTTTACGCCACGGCGGCGCGTACCCCCGGCCATGCCCTTCGGCCGACGCGACCCGTTCGAGGAGTTCGAGCAGCTGCTCTCGCGGCTGAGCGAGGAGTTCGACGCCGAGCAGTGGCCCGTCGGGGGCGGCGTCGCCGTCGACGTCGCCGACCACGGCGACCGGTACGTCGTCACCGCGGACCTCCCCGGCTTCGGGAAGGACGACATCGACGTCCGGCTCGCCGGCGGGACCCTCTACCTCGACGCCGAACGCGAGACCGAGGACGAGGAGGCCGACGTCGACTACCTCCGGCGGGAACGCCGCCGGGAGTCGGCCAGCCGCCGGGTGTCGCTCCCAGAGGCGGTCGACGAGTCCGGCGTCACGGCCCGGTACGACCAGGGCGTGCTGACCGTCGACCTGCCGAAGCTGGCGGCCGACGACGGCACCAGCATCGACATCGACTGACCGACGGCCGCGCCCCTGACCCGTGCCGCTCGACCCCGGCGACCCCGCGCCCGCCGTCCGCGCCCGCGACCAGCAGGGCAACCGCGTCGAGCCGGCCTTCGACGATCCGACGGTCGTGTTCTTCTACCCGCGCGACGGCACGCCGGGCTGTACGACCGAGGCCACCCAGTTCGAGGCGGAGCGGCCGGCGTACGCGGACGCCGGGGTGACGGTCTACGGCGTCTCGACCGACGACGTCGACGCCCACGCCGCGTTCGCCGCCGAGGCGGACCTGACCGTCACGCTGCTGGCCGACCCCGACGGCGAGCTGGCCGCGGCGTTCGACGTCCCGGTCGACGACGGCCGGGCGGCCCGGACGACGTTCGTCCTCGCCGACGGCGCGATCCATCGCGTGTACGAGGACGTCCGGCCGGACGGCCACGCCCGCCGCGTCCTCGCGGACCTGCTCGACGACGGCCTGGTCGACGTCGACTGGTAGCCGTCGGTGCTGGCCTGACGCCCGGGCCGGTCGGTCGTCAGGCCGCCGACAGCGTCAGGCCGTCCTCGGCGACCACGACCTCGCCGTCGAACGTCGCCGCGGCGGCCGATCGCATGGCGTCGGCGTCCCGGTAGGGCGGCAGGTGGGTGAGGACGAGCGTGTCGACGCCGGCGGCCGCCGCCGTCTCGGCCGCCTCGGTCGGCGAGGAGTGGGTCTCGGCGAGCCGTTCCTTCGCCTCGGCCGGATACGGCCGGGTGTACGCCTCCCAGACGAACCCCTCGTCGGGCGGCTCGCCGACCGGCGACAGCGAGGCGTCGTGGACGAGGACACCCGCCCCGGCGGCGAACGCCGCCAGGCCCTCGCATGGCGCCGTGTCGCCGGTGAAGACGACCGCCCCGTCGTCGGACTCCAGCCGGTAGGCGTACGTCTCGATGGAGTGCGAGACGGGATGGGCCGTGATGGCGACCCCGTCACGCTCGACGGCGAACGACCCGTCGACGGGGACCCACTCGATGGCCCGAATCGCGTCGAGCGGGTAGCCTACCTCGGCCCGGTAGGCGAGGTCCTCCTCGTAGACCTCGTACAGCGAATCGATGAGCGTGTCGGTGCCGGCCGGCCCGTAGACCGTCAGGGACTCGCGGCCGGCCGCCCAGCCGGCGATGGCGAGGTGATAGAACGCGGCGTTGTGGTCGACGTGGTGGTGGGTGAACAGCAGCCGGTCGATCGCGCCGGGATTGATGCCGTTCCGCATGAGCTCGTAGACGGCGCGCGGGCCGCAGTCGAGCATGAACGGCCGTCCGTCGACCGTGACGACCAGCGATGTCCCCGCTCGCTCCAGAAGCGGAACGGGACTGCCGGTCCCGAGGAGGGTCACCTGCATCGGCATGGCGGCCTCACCGCGTCCGGTTCGATGTGACTCCCGGTCGCGGCTCGGCGCCTCGCCCGTCGTCGGGGTGGGCGCTCGGGCTTGGTGAGGGCGGACGGCTAGCAGCTGTCGAATCCATGGTTCTTCCTGGCCCAGCGATCCCAAAAAGCTCGCCGTTGCGGGCGCCGCTGGCAGGCCGGGCGTCGGGGCTGGCAGTCAAGCCGGTCGCCGGCGGACCGGGCGGTTCGCCCTCCGGGTACCCGTCGGTCCCCGCCATGGGGGCGATAGCAGTCCTTTTAGCGACGGCGCGATAGCCGTGGTCCATGGACTACGAGCCCGCGGCCATCGAGGAGAAGTGGCGGTCGCGGTGGCGCGAGCAGGGCCGCTACGAGGCGGACCCCGACGACGAGGGCGAGCCGACCTTCGTCACCGTGCCGTATCCGTACCCCTCCGGGGGCATGCACATCGGCCACGCCCGAACCTACACCGTGCCCGACGTCTGGGCGCGCTACCGCCGGCTGCAGGGCGACAACGTGCTGTTCCCCATCGCCTGGCACGTCACGGGGACGCCCATCGTCGGGGCCGTCGAGCGGCTCAAGGGTGGCGACGAGGCCCAGATGGACTCGCTCACCCGGGCGTTCAACGTCCCCGAGGAGGACCTCGCCGAGCTCGAGACGCCGATGGGCTACGCCCGGTACTTCATCGAGGAGGCCGAGAGCAGCTACAAGCGCGGGATGCAGGAGCTGGGCCTCTCCATCGACTGGCGCCGGGAGTTCACCACCAACGACGAGCGCTACTCGAAGTTCATCACCTGGCAGTACGAGACCCTCCACGACCGCGGCCTGCTCGAGAAGGGCTACCACCCGGTGCGGTTCTGCACGAACGAGGAGCAGCCCGTCACCGACCACGACCTCCTCGAGGGCGAGGGCGCCGAGTTCCAGGAGTACACCCTCATCCGCTTCACCCACGGCGGACCCATCGGCGACGCCGCGCTGGCCGACGACGAGTCCGTCGTCGTGCCCATGGCCACGCTCCGCCCCGAGACGGTCTACGGCGTCACGAACGCCTTCGTCCACCCCGACGCCGAGTACGTCCTCGCCGACGTCGACGGCGAGCCCTGGCTGGTCTCCGCGGCGGCCGCCGAGAAGTTCGAGCTGCAGCGCCGGGACGTCGAGGTCCGCGAGACGCTCCGCGGCGAGACGCTCGTCGGCGAGACCGTCACGAACCCCGTGACCGGCGACCCGCTGGTGATCCTGCCGGCGACCTTCGTCGACCCCGACAACGCGACGGGCGTCGTGATGTCCGTGCCCGCCCACAGCCCGGACGACTGGGTGGCGCTCCAGGCCATCAAGGACGACGAGGCCCGCCTCCAGCAGTACGACCTCGATCCCGACGACGTCCGCGGCATCGAGCCCGTCGCCATCCTCGACATCGAGGGCTACGGCGAGTTCCCAGCCCGGGATATCGTCGAGGCGTACGGCGTCGAGTCCCAGGACGACCCGGCGCTGGAGGCGGCGACCGAGGAGCTCTACAACGACGAGTTCCGCGAGGGGCGGCTCCGAGAGATGTACGGCTCGTTCGCCGGCGAGACGGTCCAGGACGCCCGCGACGCGTTCCGCGAGCAGCACCTCGAGGCCGGCCGGTTCGACGCGATGTACGAGTTCTCCGAGGAGGTGGTCTGCCGGTGCGGCGGCGACGTCGAGGTCTCCGAGCAGGAGACCTGGTTCCTGCGGTACAACGACGAGGCCTGGGCGGCGAAGGCCCGCCGGGCCGTCGACCGCCTGGATGCCATCCCCGAGAACACCCGCGAGGAGTACTACGACACCATCGACTGGCTCGAGGAGTGGCCCTGCATCCGGAACTACGGCCTGGGCACCCGGCTTCCCTGGGACGACGACTTCGTCATCGAGCCGCTGTCCGACTCGACCATCTACATGGCGTACTACACGATCGCCCCCCGCCTCCAGGAGCTCCCGGTCGAGGCCCTCGACCGCGAGTTCTTCGACGCGCTGTTCTTCGGCCCCGACGCCGTCGACGACCCCGACGAGCGGGCGCTCGAGCTGCGCGAGGAGTGGGCGTACTGGTACCCGGTCGACTACCGGTGCTCCGCCCGCGACCTCATCCGGAACCACCTGACGTTCTACCTCTACCACCACGCCGAGCTGTTCGAGGAGCCGGACTGGCCACGGGGCATCACGGCCATGGGCATGGGGCTGCTCGAGGGCGAGGCCATGAGCTCCTCGCGGGGACACGTCGTGCTGCCCGGCGAGGCCGTCGAACGATACGGCGCCGATACGGCTCGCTTCTTCCTGCTCAACAGCTCCGAGCCCTGGCAGGACTTCGACTGGCGGGCCGAGGAGGTGCAGTCCGCCCGGTCGCAGCTCGACCGGTTCTGGCGGCGGGCCCAGGACGTCATCGCGGACGCCCCCGCCCGCGGCCCGACCGAGGAGCCCGCCGCCGACGGCGGCACGGCCGCCCTGGCTCGCATCGACCGCTGGCTCCTCTCGAAGCTCCAGGACGTCGTCGAGGCGGCGACCGAGGCCATGGAGGGCTTCGAGACCCGCACCGCGAGCCAGGCGGCGTTCTACGAGCTCGAGGAGCACCTGCGGTGGTACCGCAAGCGGGCCGACCTCGACCGGCCGGGGGCCCGGCGAAC
>JBDGPL010000095.1:0-4138 GCA_042219705.1 Halobacteriales archaeon
TGACGCTCATCGCGTAGTCGATGTACGACTGCTCCATCTCGTCCTCGATGCGGACCCGCTCGACGCGGTCGGCGACGTCGTCGGGGATGTCGGGCACGTCGGAGCTCATCTAGATGTCCACCCACTCGGCGTCGGCGGCGTGCTCCTGGATGAACTGCTTCCTGGGCTCGACGGCGTCGCCCATCAGCACGCTGAACATCCGGTCGGCCTCGGCGGCGTCCTCGACGGTGATCTGCTTGAGGATGCGGTGCTCGGGGTCCATCGTCGTCTCCCAGAGCTGCTGGGGGTTCATCTCGCCGAGCCCCTTGAAGCGCTGGACCTGCGTCGGATTGCCGTCACACTGCTCTGCGACGATCTCCCGGCGCTCCTCCTCGGTCATGGCGTCGTAGGTCTCGCCGCGGTACCGGATGCGGTAGAGCGGCGGTTTGGTCGCGTAGACGTAGCCCGCCTCGAGTAGCGGTCGCATGTGGCGATAGAAGAAGGTGAGCAACAGGGTTCTGATGTGGGCCCCGTCAACATCTGCGTCTGTTGATATGATGATTTTTTGATATCTTGCCTCAGAGAGGTCGAATTCGTCCCCGATACCGGTGCCGATGGCCTGGATCATCGCGCGGATCTCCTCGTTCTCGAGGATGCGGTCCAGGCGGTGCTTCTCGACGTTGAGGATCTTTCCCCGGATCGGGAGGACCGCCTGGAAGTGGCGGTCCCGGGCCTGCTTGCTCGAGCCGCCGGCGCTGTCGCCTTCCACGATGAACAGCTCCGACTCCGCGGGGTCCCTGGTCTGGCAGTCGGCGAGCTTGCCCGGCAGCGAGGTCGACGTCAGCGCGTTCTTCCGGCGGGTGAGCTCCTCGGCCTTCTTGGCGGCCTTGCGGGCCTTCGCGGCCTCGACGGCCTTCGCGACGATCGCCTCGCCGGTGTCGGGGTGCTCCTCCAGGTACGTCGACAGCCCCTCGTGGAGCGTCGACTCGACGATCCCCCGGACCTCGGAGTTGCCGAGCTTGGTCTTCGTCTGGCCCTCGAACTGGGGGTCGGGGTGCTTGATGGAGATGACCGCGGTCAGGCCCTCGCGGATGTCCTCGCCCTTGAGGTTCTCCTCGAGCTCGTCGAGCAGGCCGTGGTCGGTGGCGTAGTCGTTGACGACCCGCGTGAGCGCCGTCTTGAAGCCGGTGAGGTGGGTGCCCCCCTCGCGGGTGTTGATGTTGTTGGCGAACGCGTGGATGGAGGCCTGCAGCCCCTCGGTGGCCTGCATCGCCACCTCGACCTGGACGCCCTCGGCCTCGTCCGCGACGAAGATGACGTCGTCGTGCAGCGGGTTCCGGGACTCGTTGAGGTAGGCGACGAACTCCCGGATGCCGCCGTCGTAGACGAAGGCGTCCCGGCGGCCGTCGCGCTCGTCCTCGATGCCGATCTCGACCCCGGGGTTCAGGAAGGCGAGCTCGCGCAGCCGGGAGACGAGGGTGTCGTAGTCGAACGCGGTCGTCTCGAAGATGTCGCCGTCCGGCCAGAACCGGATCGTGGTCCCCGTCTCGGCGCCGTCGGGCAGGTCCCCGACCCGTTCGAGGTCGCCGGCGGGCTCGCCGTGGTCGTACGCCTGGCGCCAGACGGCGCCGTCGCGCCTGACCTCGACCGCCAGGCGCGCGGAGAGCGCGTTGACGACCGAGACGCCGACGCCGTGGAGGCCCCCCGAGACCTGGTAGGACTTGTCGTCGAACTTGCCGCCGGCGTGGAGCCGGGTCATGATGACCTCCACCGCGGGCCGGTCGTAGTCCGGGTGCGTATCGACGGGGACGCCGCGACCGTTGTCGGTCACGCTGACCGAGCCGTCGTCGTGCAGCGTCACCTCGATGGCGTCGCAGTGGCCCGCCAGCGCCTCGTCGATGGCGTTGTCGACGACCTCGTAGACGAGGTGGTGCAGCCCACGGCTGTCGGTCGAGCCGACGTACATCGCCGGCCGTTTCCGGACGGCGGCCAGCCCCTCGAGGACCTGGATCTGGCCGGCCCGGTAGTCTCTTTCCTCTGACATCAGAAGCCTGGAAATCCGTAGGCGCCGGGGGTTGATAAAACCCCGTGCGCGCGCACGCGGGTAGGTATGCGCGCGCGCAAGCCGTCCGGCTGACACGCGTCCGACGGCGCGGGGGCGGTCCCGGTTCGAACGCCCCGCGCACGACGGACGGCCCCGACGCCCTCGTTCACTTTCACCCCGGTACCGAGCGGGTTTTAACCCGGGCGGGACAACCGGGGACGAGAATGGCGTCGTTCCAGTCGGAGCTGGAGGACACGGACATCGCCGACGAGCTCGCCGCGGGCCAGCGGGCCATCTCGGTGGCCGAGTTCTTCGAGAAGAACAAGCACATGCTCGGGTTCGACAGCGAGGCCCGGGCGCTCGTGACGGCGGTCAAGGAGGGCGTCGACAATTCCCTGGATGCTAGCGAGGAGGCCGGCTTCCTCCCGGACATCTACGTCGAGATCGAGGAGGCCGGCGACTACTACACGCTGGTCGTCGAGGACAACGGCCCCGGCATCACGAAGGACCAGATCCCCCGCATCTTCGGGAAGATGCTGTATGGTTCGAGGTTCCACCAGCGCGAGCAGAACCGGGGCCAGCAGGGTCTCGGCATCTCCGCTGCCGTCCTGTACTCCCAGCTCACCAGCGGCACGCCGGCGAAGATCACCTCGCGCACGCCGAAGGCGAGCGAGGCCGACTACTACGAGCTCATCATCGACACCGAGGACAACGAGCCCGAGATCCAGCACGAGGACACCACGACCTGGGACCGGCCCCATGGCACCCGCATCGAGCTCACCCTCGAGGCCAACATGCGGGCCCGCCAGCAGCTCCACGACTACATCACCTACACGGCCATCGTCAACCCCCACGCCCGCATCGAGCTCATCGAGCCCGACGCCCAGTTCAAGTTCGACCGGGCGACCGACCAGCTCCCGGCGGAGACGACGTCCATCCGGCCCCACCCGCACGGCGTCGAGCTCGGCACCGTCATCAAGATGCTCGGCGAGACCGACTCCTACTCGCTTTCCGGCTTCCTCCAGGGCGAGTTCACCCGCGTCGGCGCCAAGACGGCCGAGGAGATCCTCGACGCGTTCCGCGACCGCCACTTCGGCCGGGAGCTTCCCTGGGGCCCCCCGCGGGGCGTCGACGACGTCGACCTGGCCCGGGCGGTCCAGCACGCCGTCGCGAACAAGTCCAAGGCGGCCACCGCCGCGTTCGCCGAGCGCGTCGCCGACGGGGTGGCCGACGCGGGCGCGGTCGCCCACCACGAGCTCGTCGACCTGATCGCGGAGACCGCCGACGACGTCGAGGCGGAGTTCGGCGACACCTTCGGGTCGACGGTCCGGGAGAACGCCGTCGCGGCCGCGTGGGAGGCGCTGACGGCCGACCGGGTCACCCAGCTCTACGAGCGCGTCCGGGCGGCGACGAGCCAGCGCAAGGACGACGCGGCGGTCCGGGCGTTCGTCGAGCGGCTCGCCCCGAAGTTCGACGGCGTCGACCGCGACCGGTGCACCCGGAAGGAGCTGGTCGAGTTCGTCGACCGGGCGGCCGACAAGACCGCCGAGTACGAGGACGTCACGTTCGGCGAGACGGCCCGGGACAACGTCGTCGAGGCGGTCTGGGACGACATGCGTCGGGTGCCCGACGAGCTGCCGTCGGTCCGGGCGGTCGCGCGGGACCGCGACGCCGCGGCGGACCTGGTCGCCGCCATGCGCGCCGTCGAGGTGATGGCGCCGCCGACCGACTGCCTCTCGCCCATCACCGCCGAGCTGGTCGAGGCGGGCCTGGCGAAGGAGGTCGACGCCGACTACGTCACGGCCGTCACCCGCGACGCGGAGGTCCACGGCGGCGACCCGTTCATCGTCGAGGCCGGCATCGCCTACGGCGGGGAACTGGAAGAGGGCGGTCAGGTCGACCTCCTGCGCTTCGCCAACCGCGTCCCGCTGGTCTACCAGCGCGGCGCCTGTGCCACGACGGACGTGGTCAAGAACATCGGCTGGCGCAACTACGGCCTCGACCAGCCCGGCGGCTCCGGGATGCCCAACGGCCCCGCGGTCATCATGATCCACGTCGCCTCGACCAACGTGCCGTTCACCAGCGAGTCGAAGGACGCGCTGGCGAACATCCCGG
>JBDGPL010000096.1:0-5473 GCA_042219705.1 Halobacteriales archaeon
GGGCCGGCCGTTCGAGCTGTTCGCCAACATCGGCAACTCCGGCGGGTTCACCGCCAGCTTCACCGAGGCGCTGGCGAAGACCATCTCGACGGCGCTGCGCAGCGGCGTCGACCCGCGGGAGCTCGCCGACGAGCTGTCGGGCATCCGGTCGCCGAAGGTGGCCTGGGACAAGGGCGAGCAGATCCAGTCCATCCCGGACGCCATCGGCACGGCGATGCGGCGGTACCTCGACGGCGAGATCGACAAGGCCTACCCCCAGCAGGCCACCCTCGAGGAGACCGCCGACGACGAGGTCGCCGGGGCCGAGCCCGACGGCGGTGCGTCCCCGGCCGAGCCACCAGCGGGCGACGACGCCACGCCGGCCGACGACGCCACCCAATCGCTCATCGACGCCGGCGAGAGCCCCGAGTGTCCGACCTGCGGCTCCATGTCGCTGTACTACTCGGAAGGCTGCAAGACCTGCGAGGCGTGTGGCTGGTCGGAGTGCTGAGCCGGACGGCTGACTGAAACGCGCCTTTCATTCATCACCGCGCTTTTGGCGGGGCCGCCGGTGGTTACGAGACGTGTCCCCGACGCGCTCATCCCTCCTCCTGCTGGTGGTCGTCGCCGGCCTGGTCCGCCTGGTGGTCACCCCGCGGTCTCGCCGGCGGCCCCGATCGACGCCGATACCGAGCGATCGGTGGGGCGCTGTGGGGTCGGGCCCGCCGGCGGCGTCGACGCCGCCGCTCGCTCGACAGCCCTCACGGTCCGGACGTACGTCGCCCCGGGCGCCCACTACGATCGGCTGACGGGCCCGGCCGCGCTCCGGCACGCCCGAGAGAACGGAACGCTGACGCCGGCCAGCGTCGGGGTCCACCGGACCTACGAGGACGAGGTCGTCGCCTATCGCGACGTGGTCGTCCACCGGGTGAGGCTCAACGGCAGTGCCGTTGAACTCGCCGACCGCCTCGCCGGCGGGAACGGGTCCACGACCCAGCGGTTCGTCGAGCTCGTCGCGAACGGGACCGTGCGCTTCGAGCTCTGGGGCGCGACGGCCTGTCCACCCGAGCTCGCGCTGAACGCCAGCCTCGACCGCGGCGCCCTCCGGGTACTCGCCGACCCGGCGAACGACACCGTCTCCGTCGTCCTCGACACCGACCGACTCCTGTTCGATCCGCCCGGGAGCGGGGGACCGACCACCGACACGTTCGTCCACGGCCTCAACCGGTTCGTGCTGGAGCTCCCGGCCGCCGGCGGGCTCGTGAACGCGTCGGTCGGGGTCGACAACGGCTATCACGTCGAGCCAGCGGCGGCCGAGCTCGGCGGCCGCTACGAGGGCTTGCTCCGGGTCGACCCCGCGTCAGGCCAGACACTCAGCGGCCGCACGTCGCTCGCGCCCGGCAACCGGTTGAACGTGACCCTGGTCCCGGTCGCCGGAGTTGACGACATCGAGGTCGTCCGGACCACCGTCGATCGCGCCCGCGCGTTCACCGCGGTGGTCGACCTCGCCGATGTCCCGGACGGCACGATCGACGCCGTCGGCTACGAGTCGATCACTGAGCCGCCGGTGGCGGCGGCCGGAGCCACGTTCGTCGCGGTCGGGAACGCCACCGGCGCTCTCGTCGACCTCCGGGCGCAGAACACCACCGGCGAGGTCCGCTACGGGCCGACGATCACGACGACCCACGGCGGGTTCGTGGCCGTCCGGAACGCCTCGGGCGGGCTCGTCGGCGTGAGCGAGTACCGCAGGCCCGGCGCCGCGGTGGCCCAGATCGACCTCGAGCCCGCCCTCGATTCGAGCCAGCGGGTGACGGTCACGGTCTACCGTGACGCCAACGGGAACCGACGGTTCGACGACGGCGACGTGCCGTACCGGGTGAACGGATCGCCGGTTCGAGACACGGCCCTGGTGACGCTGGAGGGCCAGCCCCCGACGACCACGGAGCCATCCCCCGTGATCACCTACAGCACGAGCACGCCGACCGAACCGACGCCGGCGAGCCCGACTTCGAGCCCCGGCCAGCCGGGCTTCGGCATGCTCGCCACGCTGGTCGGCGGCCTCGTCGCGCTGGGTCTGCGAGCCCAGGTATAAACCGCCGGAAGACCGAAGTCGTCCGCCCTCGCGGTCAGTGTATGGGCCAGGACGCGACCGGACCGGCCTGCCCGGTCTGTGGCGCGCCCCTCCGCGCCCAGCACTGTAAGTACGTCTGTCCGAACCACGGCGTGGTGCTAGATTGCAGCGACAGTTTCTGGGTTAGGTAGTTGGGACGGCAGCTTCGGGTTCAAATACGAAGACGCGATGAGTGACTGGCGAGGGAAATGGCCGAGAATCGATATTCCGACGAGCAGTGTCTTGATGCGCTGAGAGCGGCAGCGGAACGTTTGGGACGTTCTCCGGCGCGTCGAGAGTACGCGTCGCTGGGGTGTGAACCGAGCGCCACGGTGATTTCGAAGCGGTTCGACTCCTGGAACGAAGCGAAGCGTGAAGCCGGGTTACCGATCTGTCGGGGAGGGCAGCCACCCAAGCCCGTGAACGAGTCCTACTTCGAACAGATCGACGCGGCGTCGAAGGCCTATTGGCTCGGGTTTCTATTCGGGGATGGGTCGCTCGTCGAACGCAAATACGGCTGCCGGGTTCAGCTGAGCCAGCGAAGGGGGACCGCAGTCACCTGCTGAAATTCAAACGGACGGTCCGTAGCGAGAACGCGATAGTGGAGGACCGGGGTACCTGTCACCTCAGGATCGGAAACCCGAGGTTCGCCACGAATCTCCGTAAGCACGGTTTCACCTCATCGAAGTCTAGTGATGGAGTCCTTCCGGACTTGAACACGTGGTCCCTGAAACGAGGTTTCGTCCGCGGACTCGCGGACGCGGATGGGTACTACGGGGCGAACAAGTGGACGATCACCGATAACACGTCGAAGCGGCTGAGGAAACTCCAAGGCTGGATTCCGTTCGAGAGCGACATCATCGAAGAGCGGTATGGTGACCGGACGTGGGCGTACCTTCGAGTCTCCGGGAAATGGGCCGTACCGGCGCTTTACCATTGGCTGTTCCCCCGGAGCGAACACACGGAGCCTGCGATGGCCCGGAAACGAGAGGCTGCGGTAAGCCTGTTTGCCGATCGCTCATGATCAACCGGCTCAGCCCGCTGCCTCCCCCACCCGCCGTCGCCTCAGCCACCGGTAGGCGGGCCGGGCCAGCAGCACCGCTGCGCCCGCCAGCCCGAGGAGGACCACCCACGGATCGACCGCCAGCGCCCCGGCGAGCGAGAGCCGCGAGAGCGAGTGGCCGGCGACGACCGCGGCCACCGTCCAGGGCAGCTCGCCGATGGCGGTCCCGGCGACGAACGTGCCGACGCCGACCCGCCCGGCCCCGGCCGCGATCGAGACCGGCTCGGCGGGTGTGGGCGCGAGCCGCACGGCGATCACGCCCCGGAGGCCCCCGGTCGCCGCGAAGAACCGCTCGCTGCCGGCGACCAGGCCAGCGAACGGGCCAGCCCGATCCCGGTAATGCCGGGCCAAGGCATAGGGAAGGAGGCTCGTCGCGACCGCGCCGAGCAGCGCGAGCGGGACGCCTACCGCCACCCCGTACCGGTAGCCGACGAGAACCGACAGCGCGGTGATTGGCCAGGCGAGCAGCGGCCGGACGAGGTAGAGGCCGACGAGGATGGCGGGGAACCAAGGGCTCGTGAGCCACGCCCGGAGCTGATCGACGACGTCGCCCGGCGAGAGCACGAGGCCGATCGCGACCAGCGCGGCGACGGCCAGCCCGACCGCGACGTGCCGCCGGGCCGGGTCCATGCCGGCCGGTAGCGCCGGGGGTAGTTTAGACCTGTGCCCCCGAATCGCAGGAACCGTTTTCCCGGTCGCGGGCCGAGGCCCGGCCGATGGAGGGCGACCCGGTCGAGCTGGGCGTCGAGCTGCTCGGGAAGCTCGAGCACGAGGAGGTGTCCCTGGCCGAGGCCGTGGACCGGCTGGAGACCATCACCACCGACCCGGCGCTGACCCGGCGCATCCTCGAGGCCGCCGAGGCCGAGGGCGTCATCGAGCGCGACGGCGGCACCGTCAAACCGCGCTCGGGGTCGTTCGTCCGGTTCACGAGCGAGGTCGTCAGCCGGGCCGGTGAGTACACCTGCCGGCGGTGCGGCGCCGAACTCGCGACCGGCTACTTCATCGAGCTCGAGGCGGGGGAACTCGGCCCCTTCGGCTCCTCGTGCATCCGGAAGGTGACCGGCCGGGAGTGAGTCGGTTCGAGTGGCGCGGTTCAGCCGGCCCGGCGGAGCTCCTCGATGAGCCGCTCGAAGAGCTCCTGGAGTTCCTCGATGCGCTCGCCCTGCGCCTCGACGGCCTCGCGGAGCGCCGCCACCTCGGCCGCGAGGTCGTCGGTGGACCGGCCGGACCGGTCGTCGACCGACGGCCGTCCGCCGCTGAGCTCCTCCCGGGCGTCGTCGAGGTCGCCGAACTCGAGGAGCGAGCCCAGGCCGCCGTCGTCGCCCGTCGGTTCGGCAGACGCGGAACCATCGTCGGGGTCGTCGTCGACCGCGGCGTCGTCGTCAGCGAACTTCGCCCGAAGCGCGTCGACCGAGTCCACCTCGTGCGTGGCGAGCAGTGGCGCCTCGACGGTCTGGCGGATGTCGTGAGCGTCCTCGCTGGGCGTCTTGATGCGCTGGGGGCGGCCATCGACCTCGATGACCAGCTCCGAGGAGACGTTGCCCTGCTCGAGGTCGAGGTCGGTGACGCGGTCGTAGGGGAACTCCTCGTAGTCTTCGGCGGTCCAGAGCGACGACCCGACGTGCTTGACGACCCGGCCGTCGGTGACGACGAGGGTGAGCTCGCCGAGGCGGTAGACCTGCTCGACTGCCTCGCCGTCCTCGGTGACCCCGGCGGCCGCCAGCACGCCCTCGACGACCGGGCGGAGCGCGTCGTCGGTGTGTTTCGCCGGGACGGTGAACTCGTCGGTGCCGTCGTAGCCACGGTCGAGCCGGATGGTGGTTTTGCGCCGGCCCTCGGTGACCGCGAGGGTCTGGGCGTCGAGCGGGTACTCCTCGACGGTCTCCCCGCTGAGCAGTCCTTCCCCCCGGTAGACCAGGCCGCGGGTCGGCGTGACCCAAAGCTCGTCCTCGCCGCCGAGGGGGACGTGCGTGACGGGCTTCTCGCCCCCCAGGCGCTCGCGCACCAGGTCCGGCACCGCCATACGGGCCTGTATGGCGCCCGGGTCGCCATAAAACTACGCGCCCGGCCGGCCCGAACGGCCGGCCACGGCAGTGGGCGGTACCGGTCCCGACCGGGGCGCATCGAGGGACGGCGGGGCGACGGATGCGAAGCTTAAAGGCGGGCCCTCGGCAACGTTCGGCCGCGCCCGGGTGGCTTAGCTGGTCATAGCGCCGCACTCATAGGGACACGGCTTTCGGCGCGGACGGCCACGTCGCTGCTTCGCCGTGCCGCGCACCTGGGACATGCGGAGGTCGAGGGTTCGAACCCCTCCCCGGGCA
>JBDGPL010000097.1:0-4070 GCA_042219705.1 Halobacteriales archaeon
CTCTCGCGGGTGGGCGGCTGGGTCGCCCACGTCCTCGAGCAGTACGACGACAACCGGCTCATCCGCCCCCGGGCCCGATACGTCGGCCCCGAGGACCAGGACTTCGTCCCGCTCGAGCAGCGCTGATCGGGCGGTCGGGGGGCGGTCCTCGATCGCCCGACGGCGGCGAGTAGGGTGACGACCGCTGGCTGGCGGCGATTTCCACCGACCGGGAACCGGATCGTCCATTCATGATGATAGGTCGGGTAGCTTCCGGTATGTACCGCGTGCTGATGCCGGTCGACACCGACGAGGACCGGGCTCGATACCAGGCCGAGTACGTCGCGTCGCTTCCGGACGCGGCGGACTCGGTCGAGGTGCTCACGCTGTTCGTCTTCCACGGCGAGGGCGAAGGGCTACCCGACGAGCTCAAACCCTTCAAGACCGCGACCCGGATCCCCGCTGTCCGCCACACGAAGGAGTGGCTCGAGGAGCAGGGCGTGACGGTCGAAGTCCACGACGAGAGCGGTGATACGGCCCAGGACATCCTGGACGGTGCCGAGCGCTTCGACGCCGACGCCATCGTGCTCGGGACACGGAAGCGCTCGCCAATCGGCAAGGCCGTCTTCGGCAGCGTCACCCAGGAGGTCATCCTGGGCACCGACCGCCCGGTCGTCGTCACCGGCCGGAAGCGGTCGTAACCCCGCGCCCGGATCGCCCGGATGGCTCCGCCGACGGTTTTCGTCTATGGCACGCTGGCCGCCCCGTCGCGGGCCGACGCCGTCCTCGACGACTGGCGGGACGACGGCCCGGCGGTCCTCGACGGCTGTCGCCGGGTCGAGGGTCGCTACCCGACACTGGCCCCGGGCGGGGAGACGCCGGGCCGGCTCCTGGTCACGCCCGAGCTTGACAAGCTGGACGCGTACGAGGGCGTCGACGATGGCCTGTACGTTCGGGTCGCCGTGCCCGTGGTCGGTGACGAGGGGGTGGCGGACCGGATCGTTCGGTCAGCTGGCCAGCCCGGCGCCGGGGGAGCCGAGGCCTGGGTCTACGTCGGCGACCCCGACCGGCTCGACGCGTCGGCCGCTTGGCCCGGCGTGGGCCCGTTCGAACCGCGCGTCCGCCGAGAGATCCGACGGCGGGGCGTCGTCGTGCGGCGGGCGACCACGCGATGACGACCCCGGCTTGGCGGCCCCGCCGGGTGGCCGGGCCGCCCGGGGGGTTTTCCCCCCACGGTCCCCTATCCCGGACCGATGGAGTACTCGGCGCTGGTGGCGGTCTACGCCGACCTCGAGGCCACCTCGGGCACCCACGAGAAGCGCCGTATCCTCGCCGGGTGCCTGGCGGCGGTCGAGCCCGGCCTGCTGCCGGCCGTCGTGAAGCTGGTCCGCGGCCGGATCTTCGCCCCCTGGGAGTCCAGGGAGCTCGGCGTCTCGACCGCGCTCGCGCAGGCGGCCGTCGCGAAGGCGACGGGCGTCGACGAGGGGACGCTGGAGGACTGGTGGCGCGAGGCCGGCGACCTCGGCGACGCGGCGGCCCGCGCCGTCGACGAGCGCACCCAGCGCACGCTGGTCACGGCGCCGCTCGAGGTCGAGCAGGTCTACGAGACGCTCCGGTCCCTCGCCGGTTACGAGGGCGAGGGAAGCCAGGCCCGGCGGGTCGACGACATCGCCGGCCTCGTCGCTGACGCCGACCCGGACGAGGCCCGATACCTGATTCGCACGGTCGTGGGCGCGATGCGGCTCGGCGTCGGCGAGGGCCTGGTCCGCGACGCCGTCGCTGACGCCTTCCTGGACGGCTCCGACGCGGCCGTCGAGGCCGTCCAGCGGGCCTACGAGGTGACCAACGACTTCGGACTCGTCGCCGAGCGGGCCCGGACCGACGGGCGGGCCGGTCTCGCCGAGCTCGACGTCGAGGTGTTCCGGCCCGTCAAGCCGATGCTCGCCCGGAAGGCCGAGGACCTGGGGACCGCCATCGAGGCGCTGGCCGACGGCGATGGCCGGGTCCTCCTCGAGGCGAAGTACGACGGCATGCGGGCGAAGCTCCACCGGGCCGACGGCACCCTCCGGGTGTTCACCCGTCGCCTGGAGGACGTCACGGCGCAGTTCCCCGACGTCGTCGAGGCGGTCGAGGCCGGCGTCGACGCCGAGACGTATATCCTCGAGGCCGAGGTCGTCGGCCGCGACCCCGGGACGGGCGGTCCCGTGCCCTTCCAGGAGCTCTCCCGGCGCATCAAGCGCAAGCACGACGTCGAGGCGGCCGCCGAGGCCGTGCCGGTGACGGTCTACCTGTTCGATCTGCTGTATCTCGACGGCCGCTCCCGGCTGGACGACCCGCTCCGGGAGCGGCTGGCGGCGCTCGAGGACGTGTTCGAGCCGGCCGACGGGCAGCTCGAGCGCGCCACGAACGTCAGGACCGGTTCCCTCGGGCCGGCCGAGGCCTTCTACGAGGACGCCCTGGCGGCCGGCCACGAGGGCGTCATGGCGAAGAACCTCGACGCCACCTACCAGCCCGGCAGCCGGGTGGGCTACCAGCTCAAGGTGAAGTCGACCATGGAGCCCCTGGACCTGGTGGTCACCCGGGCGAAGTGGAGCGAGGGCCGAAAGAGCGGCTTCCTCGGCCGGCCCTACCTGGCGTGCCGGGGTTCGGACGGGTCGCTGCTGGAGGTCGGGCGGATGCACACCGGCTTCACCGACGCCCAGCTCGAGGCGTTCACCGAGCGCGTCGAGCCCCTCATCCGCTCGATCGACGGCCGGGAGGCCACGCTCCGCCCCGAGGTCGTCCTGGAGGTCGAGTACGAGGAGATCCAGCGCTCGACGACCTATGATTCGGGGTACGCGCTGCGGTTCCCCCGCCTCAAGCGTATCCGGGACGACCTGGGCCCCGGGGACGCCGACACCCTCGACCGCGTCGAGCGGCTGTACGACCAGCAGGGGTAGCCGCCGGCGGAACCGGTAGCGTTTGGGACCCGCGGCGTCAACCGCCGGGACATGCTCGAGTACGACGACGTCCTCGAGGCGGCCGACCGGGTCGAGGGCGTCGCCCGCCACACGCCGCTGAAGCGCGCTCCGGCGTTCTCCGAGCGGACGGACGCCGAGGTCTCCCTGAAGCTCGAGAACACCCAGCGGACGGGGGCGTTCAAGATCCGCGGGGCGACCAACCGCATCGAGACGCTGCCGGCCGAGCAGCGGGAGGCCGGGGTCGTGACGGCGAGCGCGGGGAACCACGGCCAGGGCGTGGCGCTGGCGGCCTCACGGCTCGGCGTCGACGCCACCATCGTCATGCCCGAGCACGCGGCGGTCTCGAAGGTCGAGGCGACCGAACACTACGGGGCCGAGGTCGTCCTCCACGGCGCCGACTACGACGCGGCCGCCGCGCGGGCCCACGAGCTCGAAGCCGAAGCGGGGCTGACCTACGTCCACGCCTTCGACGACCCGGTCGTGATGGCCGGCCAGGGGACGGTCGGCCTTGAGATCCTCGAGGACCGCCCCGAGGTTGACACCGTCGTCGTTCCGGTCGGTGGCGGCGGGCTCATCGCCGGGGTCGCGACGGCCGTGAAGGGCGCCAACCCCGACGCCCGGGTCGTCGGCGTCCAGGCCGAGGGAGCGGCGTCGGCGGCGAGGTCGCTCGCGGCCGGCGAGGTCGTCGAACTCGACGCCGTCGACACCATCGCCGACGGCCTCGCGGCCCGGCGGGTCGGCGACCGGACGTTCGCCGTCATCCAGGAACGCGTCGACGACATCGTCACCGTGAGCGACTCCGAGATCGCCGTGGCGGTCATGCTGGCGCTCGAGCGCGCCAAGACCCTCGTCGAAGGGGCTGGGGCGGTGCCGCTGGCGGCGCTGCTCTCGGGCGCCATCGACGTGGACCCCGACGAGGTCGTCGTTCCGGTGCTCTCCGGCGGGAACATCGACATGAACATGCTGACGACGGTCCTGGTCCGTGGGCTGGTCGAGACGGGGCGGTACCTCAGGATTCGCACCGTCCTGCCCGACCGGCCGGGCGCGCTGGTCGAGTTCGCGACGGTCATCGCCGAGCACCGCGCGAACATCTACGCCATCCAGCACGACCGGACCTCCCGGGACATCGGC
>JBDGPL010000098.1:0-9907 GCA_042219705.1 Halobacteriales archaeon
CGACGTCACCGAACGCAAGGAGCGGGAACGAGCCCTTCGCCGGTACGAACGCGTGGTGAACACGATGCCAGCAGGGGCAGCGATTTACGACGAGGCAGGGCGGTTCGAGCTGGTCAACGAATACCTGGCGAACACCTACGAGACCTCGCGGTCGGCGTTGATCGGCGAGAAGGGACGGCTCGTCCCCCAGGTCCGACGACAGGGCGATGGGGACCGGTTCCAGGCGCTGCTCGACGGCGCCCGCGATGAAGCCCGCGGCGAGGTCGAGATCGAGTTCGCCCACAAGGAGAACGAGGTCGTCGACTACCGGCTCGCCCCTTTCCGAACCGACGGCGAGATCGATGGAGTCGTCGCCGTCGCGTACGACATCTCCGAGCGCAAGGCACGCGAGCGGGAGCTCGAAACCCTTCGCGACCGCATGGAGTTCGTCTTCGAGGTTACGGACTCCCACGTCTGGACGGCGGAGTTCGAATCCGGGGCCACCGAGACGTACGGCGACACGGAACCGCTGTACGGCCGGCCAGCCGAGGACGTCCAGCGGACGGAGGTCTTCTACGAGCTGGTCCATCCCGACGACCGGCCACGCCTCCGGCGCGCGTTCGAAGCGGTCGCAGACGGGGACCGCGACACCTTCGAGGTCGAGTATCGGACCAACCCCGCCCAGGGCGAGGTCCGATGGCTGCACAGCCAGGCGCGGCTCCGGGAGGAGTCCGACGCCCGCCGGCTGGTCGGCCTGACCACCGACGTCACCGAGCGCAAGCGCCACGAACGGCGATTGACCCGCCAGAAGGACCGGCTCGAGGAGTTCACCAGCGTCGTCTCCCACGACCTGCGGAACCCGTTGTCCGTCGCGAAGGGCCGGGTTGAACTGGCCCGCGAGACGGGTGAGACGGAGCAGCTCGAGCCCGCCCGACACGCCCTGGAGCGGAGCCAGTCGTTGATCGACGACCTCCTGACCCTCGCCCGGAGCGGGGAGGAGCTCGGGACCACCGAACCCGTCGAGCTCGGGGCCGTCGTCGAGGAGTGCTGGCGTACCGTCGAATCGCCGAACGCGACCCTCGTTGCCGACACGGACCGGACGGTTCGAGCCGACCGCAGCCGGCTTCGGCAGCTCCTTGAGAACCTGCTCCGGAACGCGGTCGACCACAGCGAGGCCGCGGTGACCGTCACGGTCGGCGACGCCGACGACGGGTTCTACGTCGCCGATGACGGGCCGGGCATCCCGGCGGACGAACGGGAACGCGTGTTCGAGCCCGGCTACACGACGACTGACCGGGGAACCGGCCTCGGTCTGGCGATCGTCAACCGGATCGTCGCGGCCCACGACTGGGAGATCGCCGTGACCGAGAGCGCGGCGGGCGGGGCCCGATTCGACGTCACGGGCGTGGAGGTCGCCGACACCTGATGGCCCGTCGCCGGGCCCGCGACCCGAGGCGTCGGGTGCCGGTCGCGCCCCGCCGTCCGACTCGCGGGTACACCTCGACGATCCCATGCCGGCCAACGGGGGACCCGTTCCGTCCGTGCCGACGGGCTCGGTTCGATGACGGGGCCGCCCGGCATCGGGGCGGGCGACCGTGCCCAGCCGCGCGGCCGGCGACCGCCGACGCGTCAGCGTCGTAATTACAATTAATTAAATTTTATAACCCCGGCCCCGGACGGCCAGGCAATGGCCGAGTACACCACCATCTCGCTCAAGAAGTCGTTCGTGGCCGACGTCGAGGCCTACATCGAGGACGAGCCCTTCGGCTCGGTCAAGGAGTTCGTCAAGCACCTCGTGCTCCGGGAGATGGAGTCGGGGGGCGAGATCTCCGCCGCCGAGGCCCGACGCATCGGCCGCAAACTCGAGGAGCTCGGCTACGTGGAGTGACCCCGGTGGAGCGGCACCGCCGCTCGGTCGTGAAGGCCGTGACCTACCGGCTGTTCGCGACGAGCATCGTGTTCGGCATGGCGTTCGTGTTCACCGGCCACCTCGGGGCCGCCGCCAAGATCGGCGCCTCCGCCGCGGTCGCCAAGACGACCCTCTACTACCTCTGGGAACGCCTCTGGAGCAACATCGGCTGGGGCGTCGAGGGAGCCTAACGGCCCGACCGGGGCAGCCGGAAACTACGGATACGGATGGGGCGGCCGGTCGAGCCGGGGACGGAAACCGAGCTCGCGAGGGACCGACCTCGCGCGTTCGCCGAAGAACCGCTCGCCCGTGAAGAGCGGCTGGGCCGCGGGCACCAGCACGCGAACCGCCTCGAAGCCGGCGGCCGCGACGTCCCGGGGGGTCAGCCGGGCGGCGTAGGCATCGAGGCCGGCCGCCCCGACCCGCTCGATGAGCGTGTCAAGAGCCGCGGCCCCCGCCGGCGGGTCGTCCGGGCCCACGCTCCCGGCCGTCACGGTCCGGTCCACCTCGACGAACGCCCTGGCCGCCGGCGGGAACGCGGCGTACCGGGCGAGCGACGGCTCCTCCTCGGCGGCGCGGTCGGGGCCCATCCCCCGCAGCTCCGTCCAGTTCTGCAGCGCCTCCTCGAGGGCCGCCCGCGCCGCGGCCGTCGGGTCGAGGGCGGCCCCGGAGCCGGCGGCGAACCGCGGCCAGTCGGCGTCCCGGTGGACGGCGGCAGCCACCACCGGCACGTCGACGTCCTGGGTGACGAGCAGGGCCGTCACGTCGAGCGATTCCGACCGCGCACGGCGGACCAGCTTCCCGAACCCGTCGTCGTCGACCGACAGGGCCAGCGGCTCGAAGGTCGAGTACCAGGCCAGCATGGTCGCGTCGCGCTCGACGACCTCGGTCAGGCCGGAGACCAGCGCCCCGGCACCCGACGTACCGAGGCCGAGCCCGGTCGTGATGGCCGGGCCGGAGCGCTCCTCGGGCGGCGGGAACACGACGCGCTCGGCCGGCAGGTACGCCCGGTCGCCGGACTCGAGGGCCTCGCCGGCCAGCCAGGCGATGGGCTCGTCGGGATCCGGCTGGTCGAAGCCGTCGTCGGGCCGGACGAACCGCGCCGGCGGGACCGCCCCGTCGAGGCCGTCCGCGGGCGCCACCTCGAACCGGGACGCCCGGTAGACGCCCGCGCTGTACCGCTCGAGGGCCTCCCCGACGGCCTTCACGAACGCCGGGTTCCAGTCGGCCGCGAGGCCGGCGGCCTGTCGGCTCGCCCGGGCGTCGCTGAACCCGACCGTGTCACAGAGGGTGGCGAGGTAGTAGGGAGCCGGGAACGACTCGGCCTCGCCGACCGAGGTCACCGGCCCCAGCCGCTCGTCGACGGCCGCCTCGGCCCGGGCGACGGTCTCGTCGAGGGCGACCGCCTCGACGTCACGGGGAAGCGCCGTCGGCCGTTGACCCTCACAGTCGCAGTTCGGCACCGCCAGCAGCCGGCGCTCGGCGTAGGGCAGCTCGACGACCGTGCCGACCCGCCCCGCCCCGGACAGCACGTCGACCGCGAGCCGGCCGGCGTGGGCCCCGGCCAACCGGGCGTCGGGCCGGCCGATCGACGGCCGCCCGCCGGGGCGCTCCTCGAGGCCCGACCGCACCCGCGCGGTCAGGCAGTCGTAACACGGCCCGCCGGGGTCGAGCACGGCGACGGCCGCGTCGACGTCGCCGAGGGGCTCGCCGCCGATCCCGCCCAGCTCGACGGCGATCCACGGGCCCGCACGACGGGCGTTCACGGCGGCGAACCGGTCGTCGCCCGCCGGCGCGACGACGGCCGCCAGCTCGGCCGTTCCGGCGTCGGCCGGGTCGATGTCCGCCGCCGCCCGGTCGTCGTCCGCGAGGGCGGCCCGGATGGCCTCGGCCGCCGGGCCGCCGCCGACCACGCCCACCGCTGGCGATTCGCTCATCCGGTCGGCCGACGGCGGCCGGGCAGTTGAAGGGCGCGGTCCGTGGTCACCCCATCAGGGCCTGGGCCACGCTCGCGAGCTCGTCCGGGCTCGCCTCCCGCAGCCGTTCGTCGGCGAACTTCAGCCGGAGCCGTGGCCGCCCGACGTCGATGGGGACCTTCTCGGTGGCGATGAGCCCGAGCTCCTCCAGGGTCGACTTCGTCCGGGAGAAGGTCGCCTTGCTCGCGAGGCCGACGTCCTCGCCCCACTTCGAGATGTCGTAGAGCAGCGCCTCGTTCTTGGCGGCGACCAGCAGCGCGATGGTGACCTCGTCCAGCCCGGCGCCGTCGCCCCGGGCCGTCTCGAGGGAGTCCACGATGGCCGAGAAGTCCGACTCGGCCTCGGCGCCGAGCTGGGAGGCGAGCGTGTCCCGGATGGCCGACCGGGCGGGGGTCCGCAGCTCGAAGTCATCGGCCGCCACCCACCGGTCCTCGGCCGCGTCGGCCAACGCCTCGACGAGGTCGGCGGCCTCGGTCTCGACCCCGCCCAGCCGCACCTCGAGGTCGAACACCTGGACGGCCGCCCCGGGAAAGAGCAGGAGGTTGGCGTTCCGAAACCCCGTGTCGGTCCGGACCCGAACCGCGCCCCGCTCGGTGAGGTCGGCGAGCGCGCTCGCGAAGAGGAAGTCCTCGACCTCGTCGTCGAGCTGGTCGGCGTCGACCAGGAGGCGGGCGTCGGGCGTGGCGTCCGACGCGTCGAGGACGTCGACCAGGGGCTCGAGGACGGCCGGCGCCGGGTCGACGACGTACGCGAGCTCCCCGTCGCGGTCGAGGAACCGCCGGAGGGCCTCCTCGGGCGGCGCGGGGAGCGATGACGACATGCCTGGCGTTGACACCCAGCGGGGTTATTTAATTGTTGGTACGCGGCGGCTGATTATAATCGGGGGCCCGGTCCGCCTCGACGCCGGCCGGGCCCGCGAGGCGCTGCGCCAGGGCCGACGACCAGTGGTACCGGCCGTCGAAGAAGACCGGTGCCTCGGCGCCATCCCAGGTCGACCGGAGCTCGTCGGCCGTCCGCTCGAACCGGGCCGAGTTGCCGATCAGCCCGTGGGGAGCGGCGACCTCGTTGACCGACTTGAAGATGCCGCCCGGCTTCGCGAGGAACGTCGATTCGGTCTCGCAGACGTACCGGTCGGGGGCGCCGGAGACGGGGTCCAGCCGGTTGATGCCGGGGGTGTCCCCGTCCGACCGGATCAGCCGGTGGGTGCCGTCGCCGACGACCGCGTAGAGCTTGTTCTCGATGGTGAACTTGCGGGCGATGGCCAGCGCCAGGGCGATGTCGAACCCCCGCATGACGAGCTGGGCGAACGTCGTGCCCATCTCGGTCGCCTGCGGGTTCAGCACGTCGTGCAGCGTCACCGCCCCGGCCACGCTGCCGCGTTCGATCAACGCGAGGCCCTCCTCGAACGACCGGCACGCGTTGAGGAAGAAGGTCTGGACCCTGGTCGCCTCGAGATCGGTCGCGGACACCGACCCGTCGGCGCAGCGCAGCCCGTCAGCATCACAGTGGCCGACGTAGTGCAGGAAGTCGACCGGGGACTGCAGCCGGTCGGCGAGCTGTTCGCGGCCGAGCGACTCCTCGACCGTGACGTCCATGGCGAGTTCCGTGGCGCGCTCGCGGTAGATGCGCTCGACGGCCGTCCGCTCCGCCGCCATCGATTCGTCGTTGAAGACCACCAGCACCGACCGTGGATCGTCGGTGTGCTCGTGGTAGTCGAACCGGTTCTGGAAGGCGGCCATCGGCGACCGGAAGGCGTCGACGGGCACGCCGGCGGCCATCCACCCCTGGACCCGACCGAGCCGCCGGCCGTTCCGCACGAGCGGTGGCGTCCCGGCCGACCCGCGCCGGCGAACGTCCCACGTAGCGGCCGCTTGCAGCGATTCGGCAACCAGCGTCGGCACCGCCACGGGGGTCGGGTCGGGCCGTTGGACGAGGCTCAGGCGGTCGAGCAGGTGCGGGAGCGCCGGCAGGTGGTCGAGCGTCGGCTCGACGACGGTGCTGAGGTGCCAGTCCGGCAGGCGGCCGCGGACCCGCCCGTAGTCCAGCTCGAGGTAGGCCGCCACCCGCTCGGCGGTGGGCGCGTCGTAGAGGGCGTCGGCGTCCACGGCCAGCCGGTCGAGCAGCCCCGCCTCGCGAAGCGGTACCCCGTAAGGGCCCACGTTCCGGACCAGGCAGTCGAGGTAGAACGCCCGGTGGAGGAGGTCGGCGACGTCGACCTCGAGCGGCCGGGTGGCCCCCAGTCGCACGGCGGTCGGCCGCCCCGGCAGGTCCAGCGCGACCCCCGACCGGTCCTCGAGCACGACGTCCGCCTGCAGGTAGAACGCGAGGGGTGCGGCGACGAGCAGCGCCCCGGTCGACCGGGGCAGCCGGAGGGTCACGTCCGAGAACGAGGCCGCCCGGTAGACCGCCGCGGGAATCGACGAACCCTCGCCGAACGTCACCCTCGGCGGATGGGCTCGCAGCGACGGGTAGGACTTGTCGGGGGCGTCCGTGTCGATGGCCGACCCGAGGTAGCGGATGGCGGTCGCCGCGCCGTCGAGGCTCCGGGGGACCGTCACGGTGTGCCGGGGACGGTTCACGGGGCTCCGGAAGCCGAGGGTGACGGCCGTCGGGCCGTCGAACCGCACCGCGACCGGGCCGTCCAGCCGCGAGCGAACGACGCGGAACCCGTCGGCCGGGGCCGCGTAGACCGTGACAGTCGATTCCAGGCGGACCACGTGGCCCGGCCCCCCGAGCCGGCGCTCGGCGGGGGCGTCGTTGAACGGGGTCCACCCGTCGGCCCCGCCGGCGTCGATGGTCACCCCCGAGACCGGGAACTCGAGCGCGGTCGTCACCCCCGAGACGGTCGCGTCCACGCGGCGGTCGAGCATCGGCTTGTCCGGCGGCTGCTGCCAGCCCTCGACGCCGATTTCGACCTCGTTCTTCTCGACGTCGACCGCCCGGATGACCCGACCCGTTGCCTCGACCTCGATCATCGGCGACCGGCATTCAGCAGGCGACCTCTTGAACCTACCCCCGAATCGGCCGGGCGGCCGCCGACGAGGAAGGTTTTTGCCGCCCCCGGCACCCCTGCGCCCATGGACGACGACGCGGTCCGGGCGGTCGACCCCGCCGCGGCCGACGCGCTCCGGGGCGAGCTCGAGCGCGAGCAGGACACGCTCGCCATGATCGCCTCGGAGAACCACGCCAGCGAGGCGGTCCTGGCCGCCCAGGGCTCGGTGCTCACCAACAAGTACGCCGAGGGCTACCCCGGCGAGCGCTACTACGGCGGCTGCGAGTACGCCGACGACATCGAGCAGCTCGCCATCGACCGCGCGAAGGAGCTCTGGGGGGCCGAGCACGCCAACGTCCAGCCCCACAGCGGCACCCAGGCCAACATGGCCGTCTACTTCACCGTGCTCGACGCCGGCGACCGGCTCCTCTCGCTCGACCTCACCCACGGCGGCCACCTCAGCCACGGCCACCCGGCGAACTTCTCGGGGCAGCTCTACGAGGTCGAGCACTACCACGTCGACCCCGACACCGGCTATCTGGACTACGAGGAGCTCGAGCGGAAGGCGGCGTCGTTCGAGCCGGACGTCATCGTCTCCGGCTACTCGGCCTACCCCCGCGAGGTCGACTGGGAGCGCATCCAGGCCGCGGCGGACGACGCCGGGGCCTACCACCTGGCTGACATGGCCCACATCACCGGCCTCGTGGCGGCCGGGATTCACGCCTCGCCCGTCGGCGTTGCCGACTTCGTCACCGGCTCGACCCACAAGACCATCCGGTCGGGCCGGGGCGGCATCGTCCTGTGTGGCGCCGAGCACGCCGACGCCATCGACACCGCCGTCATCCCCGGGATGCAGGGCGGGCCGCTCATGCACAACATCGCCGGCAAGGCCGTCGGCTTCGGCGAGGCCCTCGAGCCCGCGTTCGACGCCTACGCCGAGCAGGTGGTCGAGAACGCCAGTGCCCTCGGCGAGGCCCTGGCCGACCGGGGCCTGCACCTCGTCTCCGGCGGCACCGACACCCACCTCGTCCTCGTCGACCTGCGGCCCTCCCACCCGGACACGACGGGGAAGGCCGTCGAGGGCGCGCTGGAGGACGTCGGCATCGTCCTGAACGCCAACACGGTCCCCGGCGAGTCCCGGTCGCCGTTCGTCACCAGCGGCATCCGCGCGGGCACCCCGGCCCTGACGACCCGGGGGTTCGACGCCGACGACTGTGCGGCCGTCGGCCACGTCATCGCGGACGTCATCGACGCGCCCGACGACGAGTCGGTGAAGGCCACCGCCCGGGAGACGGTCGACGAGCTCTGCGCGGCGAACCCGGTCTACGAGTAGGCCGGGGCCGTCGGGCGGACCGATGAGACGGCGATACCGCGGGGCTTAATCGTGGGCCCGCGAACCGGGCCGCATGGACGAGCCGTTCCTCCTGCTGAACCCGGGGCCCGTCCCCGTGGCCCCCGCCGTCCGGGAGGCCATGGCGGCCCCGATGGTCTCCCACCGGTCCGCCGACTTCGAGGCCGTCTACGAGCGGGCCCGGGCCGGCCTCGCGTACGTCTTCGAGCACTCGGCGCCCGACGGTTCGCGGACGAGCGCCGGGGGCGAGACGCTGCTGCTCAACGGCACGGCCACCATGGGCATGGAAGCGGCCGTCTCGAACCTCCTCGAGCCGGGCGACGAGGTGGTCGCGCTGGTCAACGGGAAGTTCGGCCGCCGCTTCGCGCGCATCGCCGACCGGTACGCCGACTGCACGCGGGTCGAGGCCGACTGGGGCGCCTCGTTCGACCTCGCGGCCGTCCGGGCAGCCGTCGACGACGACACGGCCCTCGTCACGATGGTGCACAACGAGACCTCGACGGGGCTGCTGAACCCCGTCGGAGCCGTCGGCGAGCTCGCCGCCGAACACGACGCCCGCTTCGTCGTCGACGGCGTGACGAGCATCGGCGGCGACGCGTTCCGCATCGACGACTGGGGCGTCGACGTCGCGGTCACCGACGCCCAGAAGGCGCTGGCGGCGCCCCCCGGCCTCTCCGCCCTCTACGTCGCCGATCGGGCGGTGGACGCCGTCGACGGCGACCGGGGCCCCTTCTACCACGACCTCGAGAAGCACCTGGCCAAGGCCCCCCAGGGCCAGACGCCCTTTACGAGCGCCGTCCCGCTGTTCCGGGCGATGGCCGAGGCGGTCGAGGCGATCCAGGAGGAGGGCATGCCCGCCCGCATCGAGCGCCACCGACGATTCGCGGCCGCGTTCAGGGCGGGCTTCACCGCGATGGGCCTGGACCTGTTCGGCGAGCCCACGGGGCCGACGGCCTTCTCCAACACCGTCACCGCCGTCGCGCTCCCGGGGCCGGTGCGGAACGAACCGGGCGGATTCTTCGACGCCGTCGCCGACCGGAACGTGAGCCTCAGCGGCGGCCAGGCGCATCTGGGCGGCGACATCTTCCGGGTCTCGAACATGGGCGAACTCGACGGGGACGACATCGTTCGCGGGGTTCGGACCGTCGGCGAGGCGCTGAACGCCGTCGGCGTCTCGACCCCGACCGACGCCGGGGTCGAGGCGGCCCGGGACGAGCTCTGACGCCGGCAGCCGCGAACCGCCGGCGCCGTCAGTCCAGCACGCCTCGTCGCCGGAGCAGTTGGAACAGCGCCGGCATCGAGTCGACCGTCTCGTCCACCACGTCCGTGATGGCCGGTCTGGGCTCGTACCCGATGGCGAAGCCCGCCGCCTCGAGCATGGCCCGGTCGTTGGCGCCGTCGCCCACCGCGACCGTGTCGGCCAGCGGAACGTCGAACTCGGCCGCGAGGCCGGCCAGCACGTCGTCTTTGGCTCCCTCGACCAGCGGGCCTGCAACCTCGCCCGTTAGCCGGTCGCCGTCGTCGAGCAGCCGGTTGGCGACCACCCGGTCGACGGTCACGCCGGCCCGGCCGAGGGCCGCACGGACCCCGCGCTCGAACCCGCCGGTCAGGATGGCCGTGGGGACGCCAGCCTCGGCGAGCGCCGCGAGGACGTCGGCCGCTCCGGGGCGGAGCTCGACGGCCTCGAAGGCCCGGTCGAC
>JBDGPL010000099.1:0-13242 GCA_042219705.1 Halobacteriales archaeon
GTACCGTCCGATCCTGGACCAGCTCCGATGACGGCCCCGAACGTCAACACGCTCTGGGGGCGGGCCATCCTCGACGAGCTCGCCAAGGCCGGGCTCGACGCGGTGTGTGTCGCGCCTGGCAGCCGGTCGACGCCGCTGGCGGTGGCCGCCCACGAGCAGCCCGACCTGCGGGTGTACTCCCTGCTCGACGAGCGCTCGGCAGGGTTCTTCGCCCTGGGCCGGGCCAAGCGGTCAGGCCGGCCGACGCCGCTCGTCTGTACCTCCGGCACGGCCGCGGCCGAGTTCCACCCGGCAGTCATCGAGGCGGACCGGTCTCGAACGCCGTTGCTGCTGCTGACCGCCGACCGTCCGCCGGAGCTCGCTGACAGTGGAGCGAACCAGACGGTCGACCAGACCCGCCTTTACGGCGATGCGGTACGATGGTTCCGGGCCCTCCCCGAGCCGGCCGCCGCGGGGCGAACCCTCCGGTCGCTCCGTACGACGGTCGCGCGGGCCGTCCTGGCGAGCAAGGGTGCCAACCCCGGGCCCGTGCATCTCAACGTGCCGTTCGAGAAGCCGCTCGAGCCGACCGAGGTGCCCGGGGCCGTCCCGGCCGACTTCGCCGACGAAGAGCCGCTGGCGGCCCGCGGCCGCGACGGGCCGTACGTCGATTCCCACGTGGGGGCGCCGTCGCTCGACGGGGCCGCCATCGACGCGGTCGCAGACGCCGTTTCGGGGGCCGAACGGGGCCTCCTCGTGGCCGGCCCGAGCGACGCCGGCGGCCTCGAGCGGGAGGCGGCCGCCGCCCTCGCGGCTGCGACCGGTTTCCCGCTGCTCGCCGACCCGCTGTCGGGGCTCCGGTTCGGCTCCCACGTCGAGGCGGCGCCGGTCTGTGGGGGCTACGACGCCTACCTCGATACCGCCGTCAGCGCCGCCTGGCCGGCGCCGGACGTCGTCATCCGGTTCGGCGCCTCGCCCACGTCGAAGGCCCTGCGGACGTACCTGGCCGGGACGGACGCTCGCCAGTACGTGGTGGACCCCGCCGGCGGCTGGCGGGAGGCGTCGTTCACGGCGTCTGACCTCGTGGTGGCGTCGCCGACCCGGTTCGCCCGGGCGCTCGCCGACCGGCTTCCCGACCCCCCGGTCGCCGACGCCGGCTGGCGGGACCGGTTCGAGACGGCCGAGGCGGTCCACCGGGAGCTGACGGCGACCGAATCGGAGCTGTTCGAGGGGGCCGTCGCGGCCGCGACGGCTGCCCGGGCGCCGGACCCGGCCACGCTGTTCGTCTCGAACAGCATGCCCGTCCGCGACCTCGACCGGTTCGGCGTCCCCCGGGCAGCGGCGCTCACGGTGCTGGGGAACCGGGGGGCCAGCGGCATCGACGGCATCACCAGCACGGCCATCGGCGCCGGGAGCGTGGCCGACGAGCCGCTGGTGCTGCTCACCGGCGACCTGGCCTGCTATCACGACCTCAACGGGCTGCTGGCGCTCGAGCGCGGCGGGGTGGAGGCGACGCTGGTCGTCGTGAACAACGACGGCGGCGGCATCTTCCACGACCTGCCCATCGCCGACTTCGACCCGCCGTTCACGGCGCTGTTCGAGACGCCCCACGGCCTGGACTTCGAGGCCGCGGCCGACCTGTTCGGCCTGGCCCACGAGCGGGTCGAGTCGATGGCCGGGTTCGAGGCGGCCTACGACGCGGCGCTCCGGGCCGACGGCTCCCACCTCGTCGAGGTCCGGACCGACGCCCGCGCGAGCTTCGACGTCCGCGACCGGCTCGAGGCCGCGGTGGTCGACCGGCTGACCTGAGTCCCGCCGGCCCGGCCGGACGCTACCTTTTTGCGCGGCCCCGGCGGACCCGCGGCCATGTCGTCGGCGCTCATGGACGAGTCGCGCTGGGAGCCCGTGGCGGGCTTCGACCTCGAGGACGTCACCTACCACCGGGCCGTCGACGGCGGCACGGTCCGGGTCGCCTTCGACCGCCCGGCGGTGCGGAACGCGTTCCGGCCGGGGACCGTCGACGAGCTCTACGCCGCCCTCGACCACGCCCGAAAGCAGCCCGACGTCGGCTGCGTGCTCCTCACGGGGAACGGCCCCTCGCCGAAGGACGGCGGCTGGGCGTTCTCCGCCGGCGGCGACCAGTCCATCCGGGGGCCGTCGGGCTACGAGTACCGCGAGGCGGGGGGCGACGAAGACGACACCGCGGAGCGCGCCCGAACCGGCCGGCTCCACATCCTCGAGGTCCAGCGGCTCATCCGGTTCATGCCGAAGCCGGTCATCGCGGTCGTGCCCGGCTGGGCCGTCGGCGGCGGCCACTCGCTGCACGTCGTCTGCGACCTCACCCTCGCCAGCGAGGACCACGCGAAGTTCCTGCAGACCGACCCCGACGTCGCCTCCTTCGACGGCGGCTTCGGCTCGGCCTACCTGGCCCGGCAGATCGGCCAGAAGCGCGCCCGCGAGGTGTTCTTCCTCGGCGAGACCTACGACGCCGAGGAGGCGGTCGAGCTCGGGATGGCCAACGCGGCGGTCCCCCACGAGGAGCTCGAGTCGGTGGCGCTCGACTGGGCCGAGCGCGTCAACGCCAAGAGCCCGACCGCCATCCGGATGCTGAAGTACGCGTTCAACCTCGCCGACGACGGGCTGGTCGGCCAGCAGGTGTTCGCCGGCGAGGCCACCCGGCTCGCCTACATGACCGAGGAGGCCGCGGAGGGCCGCGACGCCTTCCTCGAGGGCCGCGACCCGGACTTCTCGGCCTTCCCCTGGCACTACTGAGTGCGCCGGGAGTCGGCGGTTTCGACGCCGTTTTCCGGGGCTCCGGCGAAGCGGGCCCGTGCCCTCCTTCACGACCCGGCTGGCCGACGGCTGGGACCGGGCGCTCGACCACCCCGCGCTGGCGCTCGTCCCGCTGGGTACCGCGCTCCTGGCGACCGACAAGGTCCAGCAGGTGGCCGCCTTCGACGGCGCCCACTTCGGTCTGCGGCTCGGGCTGCCCGTCGGGATCGTCGACCTCTGGCAGTTCGTGAGCGTCCCCGACCAGACCGCGGGGGTCGGGCTTCCCCTCCCCGAGGCGCTGCCGCTGGCGGCCGTGGTCGTGCCCGTGGCCATCGTCGTCCGGGCGGCCCTGGCGGCCGGCTACCTGGGGAGCATCGCGGAGGCCCTCGGGCGCGACACCTTCGACTTCGGGGCGAACGTCCGCCGCTACTTCGGGCCGTTTCTCGGCTACACGCTCGTTCCGCTGCTGGTCGTGCTCCCCCTCGCGCTGGTCGGCGTGACCAGCCTGGGCGCCGCGCGGCCGCTGGTCGTCCTCCTCGTCCCGGCCTTCATCGTCGCGGCGTACCTCTTCTACGCGACGCCGTACCTGATCGTGCTGCGCGACCTGGACCTCCTGGCTGCCGTCCGGCGGTCCTATGCGCTCGCGACGGCCGGCGGGCCCTACTTTCAGTACGCGCTCGGATACGCCGGGTTCGTGCTCGGCGTCTCCCTCGTCGGGACGGCCGTCGTGGTGAACCTCGGCCTCCTCGGCGTGGTCGTCGGGGCCGTCGCCGCGGCCCCGCTCGGGCTGGCGGCCAACGCCGCCACGATGCGGTTCGTGGCGGACATCGACGCCCAGTCACCCGATTTCGGCGACTGGGACGGCCCCGACGTCTCCGAGGGAACTCGACCGTCGGGCGACCGCTCCCCAACCGCAGGCGATTAAGCCCCGCCGGCCGGATGGGGGCGGCAATGAGCGAGCCCGCCGACGTGTCCCGCCGGGAGGCCTGGCTGATGGCCGCCCGGCCGCACACCCTGCCCGCGGCCGCCTCACCCGTCGTCGTGGGGACCGGACTCGCCGTGCACGACGGGGTGTTCGCCCCGCTGCCCGCCCTCGCCGCGCTGGTCGGGGCCGCCCTCATCCAGGTCGGGACGAACCTCGCCAACGACTACTTCGACGCGGTCAAGGGCGCCGACACGGCCGACCGGGAGGGGTTCACCCGGGTCACTGCCGGCGGCCTCATCGACCCGTCGACGGTCCGGCTGGCCACGGCGGCGACGTTCGGCCTGGCCGGCCTGGTTGGCCTCTACCTCGTCGCCGTCGGCGGCGTGCCCGTGCTCGTCGTCGGCCTGGCGAGCATCGCGGCCGGCGTGCTCTACACCGGCGGCCCGTATCCGCTCGGCTACTACGGCCTCGGGGACCTGTTCGTGTTCGTCTTCTTCGGGCTGCTGGCGGTCACGGGCACCTACTACGTCCAGGCGGTCGCCGCGGCGCCGGCGGTCCCGCTCTGGCTGCCCCCGGGGACGGTCACCGTCGAGGCCGTCCTCGCGAGCCTGCCCATGGCGGGCCTCGTCACCGACATCCTGGTGGTCAACAACGTCCGCGACCTGGAGACCGACCGGGCGGCCGGCAAGCGGACGCTGGCCGTCATCGTGGGCTACGCCGGCGCCCGCGCCGAGTTCGTCGGGCTGCTGGCCCTCGCCTACGTTGTGCCGGTCTGGTTCTGGCTGGGCGAGGGGTTCGACGCCGCGGTGCTGCTCCCGCTTTTGACCCTCCCGTACGCGGCCCGAATCACCCGGACCCTGCTCTCGCGTACCGACGGGGCGGCCCTGAACCCCGCCCTCGAGCACACCGGCCGGCTGACCGCGGCCTTCGCCGGCCTCTTCGCCGTCGGCCTGGCGCTATGACCGGGTTCGGCCGGTTCTCGCTGCCGCTCGATCGGCCCCTGGCGACCGCCGCCGGGACCGTCGACCGCCGGGAGGGCTTCCTTGTTCGCGTCGGCGAGGATCGCCCGGTCGGCGTCGGCGAGGCGACGCCGCTGCCGGGGTGGACCGAGTCGATCGACGCCTGCCGGGACGCCATCGCGTCCACCCTTGCGGACCTCGACCCCTCGGCCGAACCGGCCGAGCTCCAGGACCTGCCGGCGACCCCGGCGGCCCGCCACGGCCTCGAGCTGGCCCTGCTCGACCGGGCGTCGAGGGCGGCCGGCGTGCCACTCTACCGCCACCTCGGGGGCCGGCGCCGGGTGACGTCGGTGCCGGTGAACGCTACCGTCGGGGACGGGTCCGTCGAGGAGACGGCCGACGAAGCGCGGCTGGCGGCCGAGGCGGGCTACGACGCGGTGAAGGTGAAGGTCGGGGCCAGGCCCGTCGAGGAGGACGTCGCGCGGCTTTCGGCCGTACGCGAGGCCGTCGGCCCGGACGTCGAGCTCCGGGTCGACGCCAACGGCGCCTGGGACCGCGAGGCGGCCCGGAACGCCCTCGAGGGGCTCCTCGAGCACGACGTCGCGGTGATCGAGCAGCCGCTCGCGGCGGACGACCTGGCGGGCCACGCCGACCTCCGGGGGCGGGGGCCGGCCATCGCCCTCGACGAGACGCTCCGGGCGCACGCGGTCGACGCGGTGCTCGACGCCCAGGCCGCGGACGTCCTGGTGGTCAAGCCGATGGTGCAGGGCGGCGTCGAGCGGGGATGGCAGCTCGCCCGGACGGCCCGCGAGCGGGGCGCCGGCGTCGTCGTCACGACGACCGTCGACGCGGCCGTGGCCCGCACCGCGGCGGTCCACCTCGCGGCGGCCCTCGAGGTGGACCGGGCCTGCGGGCTGGCCACCGCGGACCGGCTCGCGCGGGACATCGCCGGCGACCCGGCCCCGGTCGTCGACGGCCGCATCACCGTGCCCCAGGCGGCCGGTCACGGCATCGGGGTGGACGACCTCGACTGATGTTCACCCCCGTCGACTGGCCGGCCCCGGACCTGCTCGCACGACTGGCCGAGCGCCGCCCGGACCGACCCGCCCTCCTCGACGCCGACACCGGCGACCGGTGGACCTACGCCGAGCTCTCGTCGGGCCCGGTCGACGAGCTCGCCGCCGGCATTCGGGCCGCCGGCCTCGGACCCGCCGACCGCCTCGGGACGCTCCTCGCGCCGGGCGCTCGGATGGCACAGCTGGTCCACGCGGCAGCCCGGGCCGGGTGCGTCCTCGTGCCGCTGCCTCCCGACGCCCCCGCCGACGTCGTCCGGGAACGCGGGGCGACCGCCGCCGTCGATGCCCTCGTCGTCGGCGCCGATCGCGACGGGGCGGCCGTCCGGGCGTTCGACGGCCCGGTGTATTCGGCCCGAGCCGATTCGGACGCCTTCGAGCCGCTGCCGGGAGGGCTGTCCGCCGCCCAACCCCGCTACCGCTGGCGGCCCGACGAGGACCGGTGGCTGGTGTTCACGTCCGGGTCGGTCGGCGAGCCGAAGCCGGTCCGGTTGACGGCGGGGAACCTGCTGGCCAGTGCCACCGCGTCGGCGCTTCGCCTCGGCGTATCGCCGGACGACCGCTGGTTCGATCCCCTGCCGATGCACCACGTCGGCGGCCTGGCCCCCCTCGTCCGCTCGGCGCTCTACGGGACCGCGGTCGTCGTGCAGGCGGGCTTCGATACCGACGCGACCGCGGCTGCCTTGGCCGGCCACGACGCCACGGGGGTTTCGCTGGTGCCGACGATGCTCCGACGGCTGCTCGACGCGGGCTGGTCGCCGTCGCCGTCGCTTCGGTTCGTCCTCCTGGGCGGCGCCGCCGCTTCCCGGTCCCTCATCGAGCGATGCCGGGACGCGAACGTGCCCGTCCACCCGACGTATGGCCTGACTGAGACGGCCTCCCAGGTCGCGACCGCCCCTCCGGCCGAGGCGTTCGCCCATCCCGGGACGGTCGGGCGGCCCCTGCCGGGGGTGGACGTTCGGGTCGAAGCCGACGGCGGCGTCGCGTCGACCGGCGAGCCGGGCGAGCTCGTCGTGGCGGGCCCGACGGTGTCGCCCGGGTACGCCGGCGACGCGGCGGAAGCGGCCGATCGGTTCGAGGACGGCGCGTTCCACACCCGGGACCGGGGCTACCGGGACGGCGACGGCCGGCTCTGGGTGCTCGGCCGGCTCGACGACGCCCTCGTCACCGGCGGCGAGACCGTCCAGCCGGCCGTGGTCGAGGCTGCCTTGGCCGCCCATCCTGCCGTCCGGTCGGCTGCGGTCGTCGGGCTGCCCGACGACGAGTGGGGCGAGGTCGTGGGGGCGCTCGTGGTGCGGGCCGAACCGGTCGACGCCGGGACGCTGCTCGCCGACTGCCGCGAGCGGCTTGAGCCCCACGCCGTCCCGCAGGTCGTGGCGTTCGCCGACACCCTCCCGCGGACGGCCTCCGGCACGGTCGACCGCGACGCGGTCAGGGACCGGCTCCGCGGCGAGAACCGACCCGGGGGCCTTTAAGCTCGCCGAGCGCGAATCGACACCCGTGTGTACCCTGGTCGTCGCCTGGCAGGCCCTTGACGACGCCCCCGTCGCCGTTGCCGCCAACCGCGACGAGTCCCTCGACCGACCCGCCTCGCCGCCGTCGGTCATCGACGGCGACCCCGCCATCGTGGCGCCCCGCGACGAGGAGGCCGGCGGGACCTGGATCGGCTACAACGACCGGGGCCTGTTCGTGGGACTGAGCAACCGTCCGGCCGCCGACGACCGGCCGGGCGAGCGCTCCAGGGGGCGGCTCGTCCTCGACCTGCTCTCCGCGACGTCGGCCGACGCGGCCTCAAGCGGCGTCGAGGAGGCGGTCCGGTCGTCGCGGTACGCGCCGTTCAACCTGGTCGCGGCCGACGCCGAGGCGGCGGTGGTTTCGGCGTGGGACGGCCGCCTTCGCGTTGACGAGCTCGACCCCGGCGTCCACGTCGTCCGGAACGCCGGGTGGGACGACCGGTTCGACGCGGTCGGGGGCGGCGAGTCGCTGGCGGCCGAGCAGGCGGCCGGCGCGAGGCAGCTCAGGGAGCGCCTGGCGGTCCGTTCCGGTGAGCCGGCGGCCGGCTGGCTCGACCGGGCCGCCGAGGCCCTCGCCGACCACGAGCTCGGCGTCTGCGTCCACCGGGACGGCTACGGCACCCGGTCGTCGTCGCTCATCGCGATTCGCGAGGACGGCTCGGCGACCTACCGCTACGCCGACGGCCCGCCGTGTCGGACCGACTTCGCGCCGGTCGACGGGCAGATTTAAACGCCGTGGCCACCCTATCCCGGCCATGAGCGTGGCGGCCGAGGAGGCGGCACTCTCCGAGGACGAGCGGGCCGGACTCGAGCTCATCCGTGAGTCCGGGGGCGTCTACCAGAGCGAGTTCTGGAAGCGGCTGGACGTCTCCTCCCGCAAGGGGAGCCGCATCGTCGAGACGCTGCTCGAGCACGACCTCATCGCGCGCGAGGAGGCCGTCTACGAGGGCAACCGGACCTACTTCCTGTCGCCCGCCCCTCGCGATCTCGATTTCTCGCTGTTGATGGCCGGCGACATGCTCTCGCCGTTCGTCGGCGAGGAGGACGTCGACCCGCTGTCCGACGCCTTCTCGCAGTGGATCATGAACCTCGCCTACGAGGAGCAGGAGTAGCCGTCGCCGCGAGGGATACGCCTTTGCGGCCGGCACGCGAGGAGCCGGGCGTGACCTGCCCGTACCTGGCGTTCCGCGACGCGGCCGACGGGCGCTCGTTCGACCACGAGCGGCCGTACTGTGGGGTGGCCGAAGCGTTCGTCGAGCCGATGCGCGCCGACATCTGCCGCGAACGCTTCGGGCTCGCCCCGGCCGAGCACTGCGAGATCTATCGCGAGCACGAATCGCTCGCGCCGGCCGGCAGCCCCGGCGGGTAGCCGATGGCCTACGCGGACTACCTCGACGGCGCCCCGGTCGTCGTCACCGCGGCACTCACCGGCGGCGTCCACGGCAAGGAGGCCAACCCGAACCTGCCCGAGACGCCGGACGAGGTCGCCGAGGCCGCCGCGGCCTGCGAGGACGCTGGCGCGGCCGTCGTCCACCTCCACGCCCGCCGGGACACCGGCGAGCGGTCGTTCGACCGCGAGCGGTTCCAGGCCCTGACGGAAGCGGTCCGGGCGCGGACCGATGACGTCATCGTGCAGCACTCGACGGGCGGGACGGCGGTCCCCGCCGAGCGGCGCCACGAGCCGCTCCGGACCGACCCGCCCCCGGAGATGGCCTCCCTCGACATGGGGCCGCTGAACCGCTATGCCCACCTCACGAGCGAGAACACCCGCGCCACGATCGACGCGTTGTACCGGGAGATGGCCGACCGTGGCATCAAACCCGAGCTCGAGGCGTTCAACGACGGCCACCTCAACGAGGTCGGCGCGCTGCTCGACCGGCACGACCTCGACGAACCGCCGTCCGTAACCCTCATCCTCGGCGGGGGGACGCTGGCGCCACCCTCGCCCCGGAACCTGCTCCATTTGGTCGACAACCTGCCCGACGGTGCGGTCTTCAACACGCTCGCCGTCGGCCGACACCAGCTGCCGCTGACGACGATGGGGCTGCTGCTGGGCGGCCACGTCCGGGTCGGCCTGGAGGACAACGTCTACTACCGGCCGGGGGAGCTCGCCGAATCCAACGCCCAGCTGGTCGAGCGTGCCGTGGCCATCGCCGGGCGGCTCGAGCGGCCGGTCGCCGCGCCGGCCGAGGCGCGGGCCCTCCTGGGGCTCTGACGGCGTCGGGACCCGGCCCGCGACGGGCTACAGCGCCGCCTCGACGGCGCTGCCGGCCCGGACGACCGCCCGCTCGCCGAACGCCGGCCCGACGAACTGCACCCCGACCGGGAGGCCGTCGTCGTCCGTCCCGGCCGGGACCGAGATGGCCGGGAGGTTGGCGAGGTTGACGGGCACGGTGTTGGCGTCGGCCAGGTACATCCGCAGCGGGTCGTCGAGGGACTCGCCGAGCTCGAACGCGGTCGTCGGCATCGTGGGGCTCGCGAGCACGTCGGCGGTCTCGAGCGCGGCGTCGAAGCCCCGGGCGAGCCAGGCGCGGGCGTCCTGGGCCTTGGCGTAGTACCGGTCGTGGTAGCCGGCGGAGAGGGCGTAGGTGCCGAGCAGGACGCGCCGCTTGACCTCCTCGCCGAACCCGGCCTCCCGGGACCGGGCGAAGGCCTCGTTCCAGTTGCCGTCGTACCCGCCAGTCTCGTCGGCCGCGGAGACGCCGTACCGCACGCCGTCGTAGCGCGCGAGGTTGGAGGACGCCTCGGCCATCGCGATGACGTAGTAGGCCGCGACGGCGTGCTCGACGGCCGGGAGCTCGACCGAGACCCGTTCGGCCCCCCGGGCCTCGAGGGCGTCGAGGGCGGCCTCGAAGCGCTCCCGGACGCCCGCGTCGACGCCCTCGACGAGCTCGTTCGGCACGCCGATGGTCAGCCCCGTGACGTCGCCGTCGGCCGCGTCGGCGTAGCTCGCGTCCGGGCCGGCCTCGCGGGTGGTCGCGTCCCGGGGGTCCGGCCCCGCGATGACGTCGAGGAGCGCCGCCGCCGCCTCGACGCTCGGGGCAATGGGCCCGATCTGCTCGAGGCTGTTGGCGTAGGCGACCAGGCCGTACCGGGAGACGAGCCCGTAGGTGGGCTTGATGCCGACCACGCCGCAGAAGGCGGCGGGACACCGGACCGAACCGCCCGTGTCGGACCCGAGCGCGAGGTCGGCCTGCCCCGCGGCGACGGCCGCCGCCGACCCGCCCGACGAGCCGCCGGGGACGTAGTTCTCGTCGACGGGGTTCAGCGTCGGCCCGAACGCCGACGTCTCGGTGGTCGTGCCCATGCCGAACTCGTCCATGTTCGTCTTGCCGACGACGGTCGCGCCGGCCGCCCGGAGCCGCTCCACGACGGTCGCGTCGTACGGCGGGACGTAGTCGGCGAGCATCGCCGAGCCGCAGGTCGTCGTCACGCCCGCGGTCGAGATGTTGTCCTTGACGGCGACGGTGGCGCCGGCCAGCGGGCCGTCGCCCACGGGCTCGATGACCTCGCGGGTGACGAAGGCGTTGAGGGGGTCGTCGCCGGCGGCCCCGCTCGCCCCGCTCATGACACCGGCGGGCCCTTGAAGTAGCCGTCCTCGGTCTCGGGGGCGTTCCGGAGCGCCTCCGCCTGGGTCAGCCCGTCGCGGGGCTCGTCGGGTCGCATCACGTTCACGAGATCGGGCTCGGCGTCGACCTCGGGGACCTCGTCCAGCGTCGCGAAGTGGGCGAGGATGTCCCCGAACTGCGCGGCGAACGCGTCGACCTCGTCGTCGTCGAGGTCGACCCGCGCCAGCGAGGCGACGTGGCGGACCTCGTCCGGGTCGACGGCGTCGGCCATGCCGGGAGGCTGCCCCGGCGGCGCGGTAAGGGTTTCGGAACCCGGGAACCGGCCACTGGCGAAAAGGTTTCCCGACCCCGACCCGGGCCACCGGCATGGAGACGACGCGGCACTTCACGGCGACGACCTACGTCGTCAACGACGGGGCGACCGCGCTGCACCCCCACGACGGGCTCGACATGTGGCTGCCGCCCGGCGGCCACGTGGGCCGCGATGAACTCCCCCACCGGGCCGCCCGCCGCGAGGTCCGCGAGGAGACCGGCCTGGCCGTCGAGCTGCTGACGTCGCCCGGCGGGGTGACCTCAGAGCGGGTCGAGAGCCTCCCGCAGCCGGCCCACCTGCTGCTCGCGGACGTCAACGTCCACGACGGCCGGGTCGGCCACCAACACGTCGACTTCGTCTACTACGGGGCCGTCGAGCACCGCGCCATCGAACCGGCGGGCGACGACGAGGCGCCGGCGGACGACTGGTCGTGGTTCTCGGTCGATGACCTGCAGCGCCGCGACGAGCTGGCGGCCGACGTCGTCGAGCTCGGGACCGACGCCATCGAGGCCGTCGGCGCGGCCGCCTGAACGGCGGGCCGAGGATCGGTAGGTGGACGGCCGACCCGCGGAAGTGATTTAGTCCGGGCCGGCGAACCGACGGCCATGTCGCCGGACGAGCCTGCCGACCACCTCCGCCAGGCCGGCGCCCGCCTCGGGGCCGTGCTCGTCCGGGCCATCGCCGCCGTCGTCGTCCTCGTGATGTTCGGCGGGCTGGCGTACCTGGTCTACGTCGGCCGGCTCGACGGCGGCGCCCTGCTCCTTTACGCGGGCGTCATCCTCGGCTACATCATCCACGCGACCAAGCAGTCGGTCGGGTAGCGGGCCGACCGGCCGACGGGCCGAACCGGACGGTGGGCCCCGCCTCCCGAGTCTCAGAACCAGTCGGCCAGCCGGGACCGCACCCGCCGGCGGGCCCCGCCAGCGGCCTGCCGGAAGCTGATGTGCCAGGGCGTGCGCTTGCCCTCGACCTCGGTGCGACCCTCGCGGACGGCCTCGACGATGGCTCCGACGCTTCGCTCGTCGGTACCGATGCGGGTGACGGCCTGGCCGACCATCTCGCTGATGTGGGCGTCGCTGCCCGCCGTCATCGGCAGCCCATGCTCGAGGGCGAACTCCCGGGCCCGCCGGTTGCCCCGTCCCGTCAGCAGCCGGGAGTTGTAGACCTCGATGGCGTCCACGTCGGCCAGCTCGGCCCGGGAGACGTGGGGGCCCACGCCCGACCGCGAGGACTGGAACGGGTGGGGGACGACCGCGATGCCGCCGGCCTCACGGATGCGCTCGACGGTCTCGGCGAAGGGACGGTGCGGCTCGATGGCGTCGGTGACGCCGAGGGCCAGCACGTGGCCCGCGTCACTGGTGACCTCGAGGCCCGGAATGCCGACGAGGCCGTAGTCGGCCGCCCGTTCGGCCGCCTCGAGGCTGGCCTCGATGGCGTCGTGGTCCGTGACCGCCATGGCGTCGAGCCCCACCGCGGCTGCCTGCCCGAGCAGGAGGTCGACCGGGTCCCGCCCGTCGTGGGAGCGCTCGGAATGGGTGTGGAGCTCGACCCGCAGCACGGCGCCGGGTACGACGGGCGTCCCTAAAGCCGCCCCGGTCCGGCGCCCGACGGCCCCACTCAGGCCAGCGCCAGCGGCAGGCCGAACGCGACGACGGCGCCGGCGACGAGGACGACGAGCCCGATGCCGACCTGGCGCATCGAGTACGGCGACTGTGGGGCAGTCTCGCGTTCCCAGACGGCCGACCCGTCGGCGAAGGTCTCCTCGAGGGATTCGCTCCCTCCGTCGTCAGCGCTCATGGGCGACGGTTCTCTTGGCGGTCCCTTGAGGATGTCGACCCGGCCCCGGTGGGCGAACGGCGTCCCCGGTTGGTTCGGGTGGCCCACGGCGGGCCGATGGTTCCGACGGACCTTTGGCCGCCGTCGGCGACGGGGCCACATGAACCCGGGTACCGTCCAAACAATGTCCCTCCGCGCACCATTCCCGTGCCGCTAACCAAGCGCATCATCCCGTGCATCGACGTCGACGTCGACGAGGACGGCGAGCCCGCGGTCTATACCGGCGTCCACTTCGAGGACCTGCAACATACCGGCGACCCCGTCGAGATGGCCCGGGCCTACAACGAGGCCGGGGCCGACGA